>NZ_JAMPLB010000022.1:0-115330 GCF_039962325.1 Leptolyngbya sp. PL-A3 | reverse complement strand
GTCGTTTGCTCAGTTGTTTGAGTAACCCCGATTCGCCCAGAATATCCTCTGGCGTCTGACAGTCTGCCAACAGCTCATCGAGCATCTCATCCACGCGGTTAGTCTCTTTTTTCTTTCGTGCCATGATGCGGTCTCCTGAATTAAGGGGATTTTAGACCGCTTACACAAAATCCTGATCACTCTCTGAATTGTGCCATAAGCCATAGCAAGTTTTGTCCACCGGGAGGGCGATTTGAGAGCGATCGCTCTAGCCATTAATCCTCGCTTCTCACCAGCCCCAAGAAATCGCAAGCCAGAATTGCGAGGCAGGCTTAGCCATCGGTCCTATTGGAATTCAATTCGCTTTCAATGTTTTCCAAAGCATCCACCATCTTGAATGCAGGCACAATACGCCAACTTAACAACCCTAATTGCTGTCGTGTTTTCCCAGTAGCTGCTTCAATCCGTAGCAATAGACTTTCAAGCCGACTAGAATATGGGCTGCATTATAATTTGACCAACTCAAAAACTTGACAAACAACGGCTTTTAAGTCGTTAGAAGGGGTTGTCAGCTATTTAGAGATTAGACAAGAACAAGTAAGCGGAGCAACTAGCTAGGCGATCGCCTCACAGCGCTCTACCCCTACATTCTGTTTGTGTTGCTTGGGGCTCAATCTGCCCGAATGCTTGAGCACCCCTAAGTACCGGGAACGTGTTACTGGAGGAACTACTCTATAGTTACCTCCGGCACTGAGTTCGATGAGAATACCCAAATAAGAAACTCCGCTGAATAACGGAGGAAACGTTCCTTACTTCTTGAACGCGCTCTAACTTTATTGGATTGGATGTAAAAAATTTGTGCAACCAACGAAAGGGATACGCGTAGCAAGTGGGGAAAAGATTATTCACCCTGCTGTCATTCTCCTATGAGGGAAAGCGATTCACCTTACAGTGCCCTATCCCTACCCTCAGTTTGTGTTGCTTGCAGGTCGATGCTTCCGAAAGTTCGAGCCCCCTGGATGTCGAGGATGTGCTGCTGGGGTCTGCCTTGCCGTTGTCAGAATTTATCTCGAAATGTAGGTGAGGGCCGGTAGAGTTGCCTGTGCTGCCCATCAAGGCGATAAGGTAGCTGATCTGCTAGTAATTGTGAGTATTGCCACTACTCCTCCAATGGGTATCGGTTGTAAATCTCTTGTGCCTCCCGTGGAGTAACCTCCCACGTAGGAAATAGCAGATAACCTGGTCGAACTAGTCGCTTTGCAACAGGAAGGCTAATGCTTCTATACAAAAACCTTTCAGGAGAATTCGGACTCCAAACATCAACTTCGACCCCTGGCTCATTGGGATCAATCACAATCTGAAGGTCAGGTGGCATAAATTTTGAGCAGCAGCAACACAGCAGTGAAATACAACAGCATTCACTGGCGTCACTTTTAATACATGTTGAAAGGTGTTTCCTCTCTATCAATCTGACCTACCCTCTGAAGACTTGAGAGAGTAAGGCCGAATGATAGATTTCACTATTCAGTATAGATTAATACTGTGCTTTATGGATAAATACGTAGATACTGGCATGAAGGGATGGCCTCATGTACCCATAAGCGCCTATGAAGGGTTAGTTGCAGCAGAGGTGTGACAAAGAACCGTCTGAATGAAGACAGCTAAGAAGCTGAGATCCTTGTGTACTATCTACATAGTGTTCTCTAAGTGATGATAGGCAGCCGATGCGAGTCAAACTTCTGTTCTTGGAGATCTTAAATGGAAGCCCCAGACTCTTGCCTGTCAGTAGAGCGGCTATCATCAAACTCGACTGCCGTCCCAGATATCCTTTTAGCCCAAGCCCGAGAAGATGAAGCTTCCATTGCAAAAACCTTGCAAAACGTTTTAAGGCTGATTCGCTCTCATCTAGACATGGAAATCGCCTTCATCTCTGAATTTCGAGATGGAAGGCGTTTCTTTCGATATATCGATTCAGAGCAGGAAGAAACTCCAATTCAAATTGGAGACTCAAATCCTTTAGAGGAGAGTTATTGCCAGCGTGTTGTCGATGGACGTTTACCAGAGTTAATTACGGATGCTTTGCAATGTCCAGCAGCACTGGAATTAGAAGTCACTGTAGCACTGCCCGTTGGCGCACATCTCAGTGTTCCGATCTGTTTAGGAAATGGCTGTCTCTATGGTACCTTCTGCTGCTTTAGCCGTAAGCCAGACCCTACCCTGATGGAGCGCGACCTTTCCCTGATGCGAGCATTTGCAGAATTTGTCAGCCAGCAAATTGAGCAAGACCTTGTTGCAAACCAAACTCGCAATGAAGTCAGAGAGAGAATTCTTTCAATTCTGAATTCGTCAAGTATTGGCATTGTTTACCAACCCATTTACTGTGTCTCCCAGGCCCGTTTTATCGGTTTTGAATCCCTCACTCGATTCATGGCTGACCCACCTCAAGCCCCAAACGTTTGGTTTGATGAGGCCCAACAGGTAGGTCTGAGCGAGCGACTTGAAATGCTTGTGATTCACAAGGTTCTTCAGGATTTGCCTCAATTTCCTGACGATGTGTATATTACGCTCAACGTGTCTCCTGAAAATATCTTAAGTGGAGCAATTACCCGGTCTCTGGTAGACGTCCCACTGGAGCGGATTGTTTTAGAAGTTACAGAGCACGCGCCTATCGATGATTATGGAACCTTTGAACGTATGCTCTCCCCACTACGAGACAAAGGGGTACGATTGGCTGTAGATGATGCAGGGGCGGGATACGCCAGCTTCCGGCACATTCTGAATCTGAAGCCAGACATTATTAAGCTGGATATGAGCCTTACCCGCGATATACATCTAGACGCTGCTCGCCGTGCCCTTGCTACAGCTCTCATTACATTTGCTGGAGAAACGGAGAGTCAAATTGTGGCCGAAGGAGTTGAAACCATAGCTGAATTGGAAGTGTTAAAAAAACTGCGGGTTAACAAAGTGCAGGGGTACTTGATGGGCCGTCCTATGCCGAGTTCCGATGCAACTGTATTAGTGCAGGCGTCCAACTAAATTTCCGCAGTCCTAGTAAGCATTAGAGCAATGAGCTAGTGGGGTTAAGGCACAGGGGTGAATCCCTTCTTAAGACTTGGTAAATTAAGCGTGCCGCATCCTGAAGTTAAGCCCGTCTACGGAAAATTCAAGTGGTTGTGACATCCCGCCAAAACCATCTGAGGGGCGGGATTTTTTCTTTTTAGACAAGTGGTGGCGAACCCAGTAGGAGCGAAGTTTCTGTTCCTCTGCTGCGGTTCTAGGGGACATTCTGTGAGGAGAGGGAAGGGGTAGGAGAGGGCAGCAAACTAACTGAGGAGCATGTGCTAATTCGCTATGGGTCAGATGGAGAGGTTGTTGGACTCACAATCCTGAACGCCAGCAAGCGCTAGAATACCTGGAAATCTCAAGTGCCCCGCCACGACTGTGGATGGAAGCCGAGAAATTTTTCGCTGATAGCATCCAAAACCGATGCTCTCTCGTACAAGAAAAGTACAGCTGTGTCTGGAGTCGTGTTCTCATGAATGCTGACGACCTTCGGCAACGTTTACTTGAGTGCGATCGCTACATTCTTGAATTGCAGTATGAGCTTACAAAAACCTTGGAATATAAACAGGTATTACTGAAGCACCATGCTGCCCTGTCGTCCCATGAACAACCTGGCTCAGAAATTGACGCTAGACTTCGAGGGCTAGAGAAAGAAATAACTCGGGCAAGTACGACCTTGGAAAGGCTCCGCTCCAATATTGCTAGTTGCTCAGATTTACGGGCAAGCATGGAGCGTTCGTGCCCTTCAGATATTGATGGATGAAGCGTGCATGGCGATCGCCTCCATCAGGATGGAACTGACATATATTGGGGCTGGTCAGTGGCAGCAGGACTGCTAGGAATGCACCACTTAGGGGGCATCTGTCAGATTTATGCTCATCGTGTTTAGAGGTTGTAGAGCACGATGAGCATGAATGAATTTTGGGGAATATCTGGGGGGATAAGTTGGGGCGACCGCCTCAGTAGATCTGTCAAAAAAGATACCCCAACTTCCTCTTATTGAGCAATGCCCCTGCTCTAAGGAAACTGTAAACAGGAAGAAGCCCTCAATCCTCCCTTTGAAAGTGGTCCCTATGGTTCAGCAACCCGTTGAGAGTAAACTTGATCTTCAAGGGTTAAGGATTCTACTTGCCGAGCAGGACTGGAACACAGCTGAGCTGCTTCTCCTAATCTTGAAGAGTGCTGAGGCAGAAGTTGTTAAAACAGACTCAGCGTATGCAGCTCTGCATCACTTGCTAAACGAGCCTATAGATCTGGTCGTCTGTAACATTCAACTACCTGACATGCACGGCCATGAGCTAATTCAGCAAATCCGCTCCAGACCCGAGAGGCGCATCAACCAGATACCAGCGATCGCACTTATTCTTACGGTCAATTCGTACTCCTACGCAATTGCTGAGCGCACAACGACAAGCGCAGGTTTTGACCGATTCATTTCTCTACCCGCAGAACCAGAAGAAATTGTAAATACAATTCTTGCTCTAGCCGGAAAGGCCAAGGGGCAGTAGGGGCGTCATGCAATAGTGAATTCACCCCAGTATCATTAGTCAAGCGATGAGACTCAGGCAAGCTTAACTATCTTGTCAAAAGTTAACTCGCTTTCAATGACCTTAAGCATCCACCGTTCCAGATGCAGGTGGAGTACGCCAATCTAGCAGCCCTAATTGTTGTCGCGGCTTTCCAGTTGCGGCTTCAATCCGCTGCAATAAATTTTCGATGCGATTGTACTGGTATGTAAAATTTGCTCCAATCTTGATGCGACGTGATAGGTCACTCAGCGCTTCTACAAGGATTGCAGCATCTTGATCTGTTAGTAACAGGTCATTCATGATTATTTTGTACACAAACAAAGAAACACATCTAACAGTAGTTACAGAAGGCTGGATACAGGAGTTGTATGCACCTATACAACCTGCTGATGGAGGTTTTCTTGCTTAACTAAGAAATTGTGAGAATTCTGTGAGGCGATCGCCATCGTTTTCAAAAAAACACTCCTGGTGGAGTGGGCGGTTCTTGATCTCAGGTGTAACAGTACAGGAGGGGATATAACGACAGAACATGACTGAATTTAAGATGCTGGATGCTATCGCGGCTGAAATTGGTTCTCTTACAGTGGAGAATAGTAAATTTCGCCGAGAAATAGAATTACTTCAGAATGAAGTTGAATTGCTAAAGCAGCGGGCTACTGACGCTGACACAAATTTTGAGGCGATTAGGCAAGATGCCGGAAAACTGAGACAGGCGTTAAGTGAATTGCGTGCTAATGCTGCACAGCTTAGAGCCGATGCCGCGCAAATGAGAGCGAATAGAGCACAAGGTTTGGCTGATGAAAAGCAACAAGCAGCCGACCAAGATTTACAGCAACAAGATTCTTCCCAAATTACGTCTTCTCAGATAGAGGCAGACAAGGCTCAGGATTGGGCAGATCAAGCACAAGCAAGAGCCGATATTGCTCAAAGGAAAGCTGACGAGCCGCAGTGAAGCCCTAAGTTGATAGAACCAAGCCTGCGCAGGCGATCGCAGGGATTGGGCTCTAGGGCAACGACTTATATAGACTTATGTTTTTTGAAATTCTCACTTTCCTCAATGAAAAACCGCATCACTTTTGGGTGCAATGCATGGGGGGGGAACCAAAACTTATGAGGATTGTGCCCTAGGGTGCTGCTGGATGCGGGGCGATTGAACTGTGGTCCCTAGCAAAGGCAGAGAGTCGCGTTCAGCTTTAATTCCCATTTCGGATGCCTCATTCCATCCGCTCATATAAGACGGATCCTCTGGCAGCTGGGGAGATGGATAAAGGTCAAGATAATAGTCCACAAATCCTGTTGCTTCTCGGATTGCAGGTGGCTGAACACACAGACGCAAAAGGTATCTGTCCACATTAGTCATGTATCAATCATGCTCAATTCATCTCACTAAATTCATTGAACAGTAGGATTGTGAGAATCTTGTGTGCGTGGGCTGCGGCTTCATGGCGTTTTCATGTGAGGCGATCGCCTTCTCTGTTGACGATCAAAGCATCCGCCATCTGTGCATCAGACGGTGCATTCTTAGCGGATGAGAAAAGGCCCGCTGGCTTGTCACACTAGAAATGTGGCCCTGTTGATGACATCTACTTTAATGAACAATTCAAGATACCCTGCAACAAGTGTGGCTCTTAAGCTTGGTTATTACTTTTCCGTAAGCCATCGAGGGTATGGTCGGTATTATAATTTGACTAATATAAAAACTTGGCAAACGACGGCTTTCAGGTCATTAGAGGGGGTTGTTAGCTATCTACAGGTTAGACAAGAACAAGTAAACAGAGCAATCAGCTAAGCGATCGCCAAAAGAAAGCTCACCATCGAGGGGTGCGTGGATATTTGACCTGTGCTGCTGGCTTTGTCGAATGGCGGCGATCGCTAACGCCCCCCAATAAAAAAACCGCCCCTAGGAGGGCGGGCGGTTGTTTGTATCAGATTGTATCCGTCCTCATTATTCCACCGATGAAGGTCGCCCTCCACAACAGTTTGGCAGTGGATGAGGTCTTAGGTAGCAATCGCATCCATCAAAGCAAAAGCTTGCATCCTGTAGGCAATGCGGGCTGAAATCAAGACTATTGGGATTGTTGCACGAGTGGCTATCGCAAATACTCTCGCAGCAGCCCAACAAAAAGCCTTGGCAGCAAAGGCCAAGGCTTATCAGGTATGCTTTATTGCTCTATCATCCCACCCACACCGGGCACCGACCGACAGCAGAAACACTAATAGAGCGGCAGAAATTGTTGAGGGTGCTAGGTGGGGGTGCGGAGAATGCGAGTCAGTTGAACGATAGCAAGTTTAACGAGGGCGGCTCTCTGTTTTTAGATTTAACCCCTATTCTGTCAGCATCATCCCATCCACGCATATAGAATTCATCGTCGGGGAACCGAGGGGCTCCAAAGGAATCAAGGCAACGATCCATAAAGCCAGCTGATTTGCGACTGTGAGGAGGAAGGCCAACTGGCCAACCAAAGTTATTACTCATCTCAATATCACTCATCTTGACGACGGCAAAACTCGGTAGGTACTGGCTTAAGATTCCCCATTCGTCACCCATGTATCGGTTCGGTTGATGGGCGATCACCCACATAAAAGAAAACCGCCATCAAATTGACAGCGGCAACCCCTTCAAAGGTCTTGGCTTAGAATTCCCAGCGATCGCCCAGCGCCTAACTGTCAGGAGCGGATGTAGGGTTGATGAGCAGCAATTTATTTATTCTGAGTTCTAGCGCCCATCCCTTGAGCCTCATTCCACCCACACATATAGACTGCGTCATTAGGCAACCGAGGGAATGCAAAAGAATTCAGGTAATGATCTACAAAACCTGCTGATTTGCGGCTCCGAGGAGGAAGATCAGCGAGCCAACTAAAGTCACTCATCTCAACGTTATCCACTAGGAATGTACTCCAGATTACGGTTTTCCGAGTGAGAATATGGAGCGTGTTTCTACTCCTGTTTTGTACCAAAAACCCCCATTTTTTGCGGGGAATGCGGAGCAGAGGTGGAGGCTCCTAGCGATCGCTCAAGGCAAGCAAAACTACACACCACTGAAAGAAGTGCGGGAAGACCCGAAATGTATTTGGAACTATGCCATAAGGGAAAAAGCTAGGGCTGTCAGTAGAGGAGAGCAGCAGAGACACGCCCTTAGTAAAACCCCCAGCAACAGAGCTGGGGGAACCATTCGATTGATCTTGACTATATCTTCCCACTCTATCGAGCAGCAACTCTACAGCAGATCCACGAGGAAATTAGTGACACTGGCTGAGAATATGGGATTGCCTCAAATAAAAGCCGCAGTGCGGTGGAGTGCACGCAGCGTCAGTGCTAATCAATTGGATTGTGTCACAAGGGACGATCGTCAATAAAAAGCCCGCCTTCAATGGTGGGCTGAAATTTGACCTATGCTTACTGCTCGCATTGTTACATGTATGAGGCGAGCGGCCCCCCTGCCTGACCGTAGCAGACATTCGACCTGCTTCTTTTGTGCTAGATGTGAATATAGAGTCGATGGAAGTGATCCCTATGCTGCTCAATGCAACCAGACGCATGATCTTGAAGATTAAGACGGTAGCTCCCCTGATGCAGGGGAAATGGGAATTTCGCCACGGAGAAGAAGTTATCAAAGCTGAAACCCTGGATCCAGGGGTCGCTACCATCAAAGTTCCTCTGGTTCCTGGAGATGCCCTTGATGTAGAGGTACAAGTGGCAACCCAATACGACTACAACCACGAAGTAGTCTCCACGCGCTACACCATAACCAAGGTCAACGCTGTCCTATTGCAAGCAGCATTGGCCAGGGCATAAGAGCGATCGCTCTCACTATCTCACTTTGGAACTCCATAGTCCTTCTCAAAAGCCCCCAGCTTGCAGCATGGGGGCTTTTTACTGTGGTTGCGATCGCAATCGTATTGAAGACCACGTAAGATCCTGGTGAACTAGCAAAACGAAGGGACGTTGCATGAATGAGCAGATGAAAGGGGTAGTTGTAGGAGCCGTTTTTCTCCTTGCTACCACTGCATTTGTCTATGAGGGTATAGCTGAAGACAAGCAGCTATCAGAGCAGGTCATCTTGGTAACTTTGGCTGGCTTGGGTAGTTTTGGCGCTGGCTATGCACTTGGGAGAAGCTTTTAGGGCTGCGATCGCCCATGACCGCCGAGATGGCTAAGAATGCAGACGATTGGCTTTTGCGGGGAGCGATCGTCCCCACCCACACTATTTAGACCACTCCCCTCGGACAGAGATACTTTGGTGCAGAACTAGAGTTAGATGATGGTTATTAATAAATCTTTCGCTGTAAATACATGGATAACCTGCACCTGAATCTTGATGAGCTTGTGCTACTTGAATCAGCACTACTGAGCTATTACCAGGCTTGCAAGGAAGTCCACGGGTACGGTAGCAAAACCCTCGCTGTCTCAGCATTAGTCAAGAAGGTTCAGCAGAGAATTGACTTTGAAAAACAAGCATAGAGCGATCGCCACCGCCCGTAATAAAAAGCCCACCCCATGAGGAGCGGGCTGTTCTCTATACCAGGTGTATCTACCGTCATTCTCCTACCCATGCCCGTCACCTTCCACAGAAGATTCACCAGCACTTCAGCAAATAGGTAAGGGCGATTGGTGGAGGCGCAGAGAGCAGAAGAGATAAAAGAGGTGGTAGCAAAACTGGGCTATATTGCCGATCTCATAGAAGAGGACGATTGCTTACCAGCAGAAACGGTTCAGTAAGTTTCTCGTCTAAAGCTTAACTGATGTGGCTTAGATACATTGTTTTGGGTTTGTTCCTCACCCTGAAAACCCAAGAGACAAGATCAAGCCTCTGAGTCAAGAGCTAGTGAACTCTTTAAGAGGATACCAATGGTAGGGTTTCCCATACCTTTTGTGGGAAACCCTTTCATCTTAGCTGCAAGGATGAAGACTCCATTTGAAACGTAGGGGCAAAATCCTTGAGCCTTTCCCCATTTCTCTGCCCGGTGCTTCCAATGGTAGGACGAACGCTGCTTATCAGTGATCGCTTTGGTAGGTGTTAGTTTTGCCAGGTAACACAACGCAGTAAAAAGCTGTTCCTGTAAACCTACCTCGTCTTTGATAGACAGCATTTGGTTACGAAATTCCTGCCACCTCTCCAAGGTCGCATGTCCAGATAGGCTACTTTCTCCTACGAGCCCGTATCCGGCAGAAGTTAAACGTTCATCACTGCTGAGAATATCCAATGCTTGCTCTATTTCTGTTTTTGTTGGCACTGGATAGCTGGCTTTGCTCATAGTCACCCTTGCAGAACTAAATCTACGTTGCCAATGTAACGCAGCGTTGCCTTATAAGAATGATCGCTCTCAGCCTTCCAGTTCAGTCAACCCTGCAAGCAGTTCCCCTGCTCCAAAGCTTCAGCAAATCGCTGGTTTATACTCCTACTTTGTTTACATGTTCATCAAGTAAAATTGTTGTGAAAGCGTTTTGAGCATTTCGCTAAAGATAAAATCAGGTAGGTGTAGCCCAGGTGATCACGGAACGGCCTGATGACTCGATCTTGGGTTGCTCGTTCCTTTTGGCCGACTGTGCTCATACCAGCACCTCTTTCAGGCGATCGGGAGACCATACGCGCAGCACCAGCTCCCGCAGCACTTTATAGCGTTCTTCATGCTCCGCTTTACCAAAGTGGTCATAGGGCTTGAAATCCAGGTTGTACCGTTCCCGGAACGCTTTGAACTGTGGCTTATTCTGATAGGCCGCAGCGGTAAGGCTCATAGCATAAAGATTTTGGCTGGCATAGTGGGGGAGCTTGTCCTCAAAAATCTTGTCCTGCAAGCTACGATTCACATCTGCTGGGAGGAGCAATAGACTGGCGAAGTGATTCCGCCATTCCTCGAATTCGTTGGTGTTAGCAAAATCACGTCCGCATTTCCTGAAGTTGTTTGCCCATATATGTTCAATATCGAAGGGATTTCTGGGGGTGCGATCGACATAGGAGTCGAACTTGTCAGGCATACCAGACTCCTTCTCAATAAAGGATGTCAGGCGTGCTAGGAGGTGGTAAATATAGCGGCGGCTAAATTGATTCAGATTAAACTCCCAAAGCCCCCCTCTTCCCCTACTAGGGATACCTTCAAAGGACACTTCATCATTGGAAAGCTTTTGTGTCAGGATCTCGACCAGCTCCTCTAAAGGTTTTCGGCGAATATCACGACATAGGAGAAACATTGCGTAAGCTGTGCTGGAGTAGCCAACACGAACGTAGTTGACCACTCGACGCATTAGCCAAATATCGAGATAGGTTGCTGTGGCTGATATCTTGCGACGTACTGTATCGCTGTTATCGGTGTCGCAGAGGGGGGCCAACAGAACCGTATTTTGCCAGGTAAACTCATTATGAGCGTTGTAGAAGATTGCTTCCAACCCTGGCGTGTAGGAACGGCTTGCTGACAGAATGAGTTGGTAGGTTTTGGAAAAGAAGGTGAAGTGATCGGAAATTAACGAAGAGTTAGCCGCCTGGGTACCTAGCTTCAAGTCTGAGCGCTTGTCCCGTACCCAGCGGTGGAAAGCGCTACCGATTAATTCCCAGTCTTTGTCTGCGGCTCCGGCTTTCCGATCGCGAATCGTATCAGCATATTGTGCCCGCAACCAGGCTTTAATGCAGACGGCATCCCGTTCGGGTTCATGGCTCCCGCCCCAGGAAATAAGGTCTAAAACCTGCTGTTTCCAAATTTGGTTTGCGGTGCGCCGTTGGTCGGCATCTTCAATGGGGGCAAGCAGGTAGGCTTTGAGCATATCGACGGGGCTGAGGGGCTTACCCCGGTCATTCATGGTCTCGAAAATGGCGTAGGCATAGTTGTCGTTGTCGGTCGCGATTTCAATGAGACCTACTTTGTTCATTAGCCAGTAAATGAAATTAGGCAAAGCTTCACCTAGTTCACCAGCCAGATCCATTGTTTCAATGTCTTCATAACGGACATATATGTTCTGAACAGATTCATCTTTGCCTTCGGGATTGAAGTCCTTGCCATGAAAAAGTGCATCAATGACAGGCAAACGTTCCTGGATGTCCAGATTGAAGCTGGGTAGCCCCCAGTTATCGCTAAAGATCAGGGGAGCGATTGTCCCAGCAATACCTAAATCCCTTTCCTTGGCAGCATTGTGGAGATAGATAAGCAGCAGAGTCAGCGAGGTAACGCGCTGCTGTCCATCAACCAGGTAGCTCTTACCGTTCCGCTTGCTGACTATGATGGAGCCGAGGAAGTAGTCTTCGTAGGCACTGACCCGTGTGGTGGGATCGCCCTCCCGATAGCAGTTGGAGAATTTATCACGCAGGTCGGAGAGTAGCTCGTCGATGTTCTCCTTCTCCCATTTGTACTCCCGTTGGTACTCGTCGATTGCAAATGATTGGTTTTGCAGAAGCTGTTGAACGGTGCGGTAATGGGGCGTAATTGTACTCATACCAACCTTCTATGGTAAGGAGTTCCTGCCCCTACCTACTGCCAAGCGACCTCTGGAGCAGGAAATTTGTCCTCTCTAATATGCCCTTCAGAAGCTGGAATGTCTCATATTTATTTTTTCTACGAATTTTTGATTTAGGCTTCAGTCGACAGCGGGTTTAGCTGCTCCCATTCCGCTGACGATCGCACCCTGGAAAAGGCTAAACTTTGTACTGCCAATCCATCCGATGGCACGAGTTTTCTGCATAACATGCCCCACATAGGCAAACTTGTCTGGGTTGGAGCGATCGCCCTCACTAGCCTACTCCGGCACTCCGCAGTTTTCCTCAACACAAGTTCCCAAGCTCGCAGCATGGGGGTTTTATGTGGCTGCTTTGTAAAGAGCAAGTGCTTTTTCTAACTTTTGATGAAGGGTATCTACCGGGAAGCGTCTTAGCATAAAACAGAATTTTTTAATGTCCCTGTTTATGTCCGTGGTTATGAGTTATCAAGCACCCAAAAACCTTGATAGAAGCGTAATTCAGCTAGCCCTTACTCTTGTGTATAAGACAGCTAATTTACATCGGCTCATCTATATACAGATGCTCCAAAACCTTGAAAAGTTGAATACCCTGCAACAGACATCCAACAGCATCTTAGGTTTACCTGGAGAAGATGAGGAAATAAATTTTTACATCATGATGCTCCAGCAGCAGTGCGAGAAGCAAAGGAAATATCTGGATGCAGTCTACAAAAGCCAGGATGACCTGCTTCAGCAAATACACAGCATTAACTCTTCAAATGATTGATAAAGTGATGGGCTTGAGAGTAAAGAAGTACTCGTTCTTCATCAGCAAACCGATCCAGAATCCGTAGTTCTTCAAAAGAAATTCTTCCAGCTTACGGTAGATGGGTTTTGGTTTTAGGAGCATCTACCTCGATGCCAGCCACCGCATCAATTAAACTTAGGAGGTTTCTGCATAAGAATTTACCCAGAATGTTGGTGCTTTGCCCGCGGCGCGGGCAAAGCACCAACATTCTGGGGGTAATTTCATTACTGGAAATCTCCTTAGAATCAGTTCTGGCACTTCCTAAATCTATCAAATTCCTAGTAACTACATTTAGTATTATTGACTTGAAATAGTATTACCACAGCTTTCCATAAGCATACCTATATTTTCCCATTTCAAATGCAACACAAAGTTCTAGTGTTATTTTCTCCCAGCTAAGGCTCACCAATCTTCTGTTATTAAAGTTACTCAAATCACTTTCATCAGTAGTTGCGATTATCACCTTCTCTTCTGTTTCTTCTACAATATTTATTGCAGTCGCAATAAGCAGAACATCACCATCGAGGGACTTTTTGTCTGCTAAAACTATTCCTTTATTTCTAGCTTCCCCCCATAGCTGTGCCGCTTTATGTACAATCCCTGTTGTGAGGCGCCAGTATACTAATCTATCAGTCCGTTGTGTTAGTTTATCGAGGCGCTGAATACTAACTATACTCCTGTTCTGAAAGTACTCTCGTCTACACTCGTAATCACAAATCTCTGGTATCCCAAAAAGAAAAGACTCATCCTGCCGAGCCTCAAACCACTGTTTGCACTCTTTCGTTTTTGGGCTATCAGGGTTTGGATTAGACACCTGACTTAATACACCTGTATCAAGTAGGATTATCACGCTCAAACCTATTCCTATAAAACTCCGAAGACTCTCTCATTTCCTCTTCAGAGTATTCTTGCTTCCATTGCTCAACAAGTTCTCTATAGGTAATTTTTCCAGGTTCGCGTGCATTACCACTTGCCCGAATTCTTTTGATTCGCTCAACCCCATCTTCGGAGGATTCAGTCTTTTCTAATTGTTTTTCGATTGCCAATATAATAGTGTCTTTGAATTTCTCAAGAAGGTCATTTCTAACCCCAATACCCGGAAAGAAAATTTGCTCTTTTATTCGAGATTTTGAGAACCGACCAATCCGAGTAGTATATCGGATAATCTTTTTTACATGCTCTTGTGAGGGCTTGCGACGAGCTAAAGCTAGAGCTAAACGTTGATACCTTTGACGTGTTGATGGTAATACAGCGTTCCAATTTTCTGCAACCACTTCCGCTTGTCGAACCATAGCTTCAAAAAGTTCTCGTAAAACCCTCTCCATTAATGGGGCTTCACCATCATCAGGCTGGAACTTCTTATCCTTAAAGTAGGAGTACCACTCTAAGTAAGTTCTGCCCTGCTCATGGGTATGAGCTATAGGGCTAACCGCTGTGGGGGATCCCAATTCTTGATGCAAAAAATCTTGAATCTGATTCTCAAGAAGATCATTGTCAGCCAAGGCGATCTGACTCATACTCCGCCCCATATAAGTAAGTAACTTTTCCCATGCCAATGGTATTGGCAGGAGATAGACTAGGAGCAAAATGATTTGCGCTTTCACTTTCATATTATTCTACCTCTTGCTGTTGTGCTTCTATATCATCTTTGTGGAATTCTTCTACAACGTGAAAGCCTTTACCAGAAGGGGTTTTGGCGTTTTGGCTGTAGATAAATCATTCGACGAAGCTCTGGAAGTCACCCGCATTCATTCCGTGGCCGGGTTGCTGAAGCAACGAGGAACGTTGGTGAGCGATCGCCCCTTCCGCAGCCCCCATCACTCCGCCTCTGGCCCCTCTTTAGTAGGTGGTGGCAGTTTCCCAAAACCCGGCGAAATCTCTCTGGCCCACCGTGGCATCTTGTTTCTGGACGAGCTAACAGAATTTAAACGGGACGTTTTAGAATTCCTTCGTCAGCCGCTTGAGGATGGTTACGTCACCATCTCACGGGCTCGTCAGTCTCTCGGATTTCCTGCCCAATTTACTCTGGTCGCCAGCACCAACCCCTGCCCCTGTGGCTACTTTGGCGATACGGTACAGTCCTGTACCTGTAGCCCTCGCCAGCGCGAACAGTATTGGGCTAAACTTTCCGGACCACTGATGGATCGGATTGATTTACAAGTAGCGGTCAACCGCTTGAAGCCCGAGGAAATGGTGCAGGTATCGGGCGGCGAGAGTTCAGAGGTCGTGCGAGAGCGGGTGGAATTGGCGCGCGATCGCGCTAACCATCGCTTTGTAGACGAAAGCCTGCGCTGCAATGCCGAAATGCAAAGCCGCCACCTGAAAAAATGGTGCCACCTCGACGACAACAGCCGCCTGTTACTGGAAGGAGCCATCCGTAAACTCGGCCTTTCGGCTCGTGCCACCGATCGCGTCCTCAAAGTGGGCCGCACAATCGCAGACCTGGCCGGGGATGAGCAATTGCAAACTCACCACGTTGCCGAAGCAATCCAGTACCGTACCATCGATCGGATGCAATGAGGATATCCACCATGCTGAAACCATTAATTCGAGCGATCGCTATGCGCACAGGGCGACTCAGATGGCTTTACTGCAAAGTCTGTGACCCTTATGGGAATGAATATGCCCAGTATATGCAACGGCATGGCAATTTCTACTCCATGGGGGAAAATTGCAGCATCTTACCATCCACGACATTCACCGATCCGCAATATACCCGCCTCGGAAATAATGTCCACTTCTCGACCTGCACCATTATTGGACATGATGGCAGCATTGCCATGCTGAATCATGCGTTCAATAAAAAGTTGGAAGCCGTTGGAAAAGTCGATATTCGGGACAATGTATTTGTTGGCTATCAAGCCGTCATCTTGCCAGGTGTAACCATTGGCCCGAATGCCATTGTGGCGGCAGGAGCCGTGGTAACGCGCGATGTTTTGGAAGGCCAAATTGTAGCGGGTGTCCCCGCCCGCCCCATTGGTCATGTTGAAGACTTGGTTGAGCGACTAGAACAGCAAGGGCAGAAATTACCCTGGATACACCTGATTCAGCAGCGGCCGGGTGGCTTTGATCCAGCAATGGAACCACTGCTCGTGGAGCTACGCACAGCCTATTTCTTTGCCGATGATGACGTCAATAAGGCAACAGACAGTAGCAGCCAGGATGGTTAGCCCCTCATTAGCCATTTTTGCCGGATGTGCGCTAGACGCGCATCTCACAGAATCTGGATGAGATTAAAACAAACTGAGCTGAGAGGGTGGAGCAGCCAGCGTATTCCAGGGGAGCGCGGGGACAGGCACAGCAGCCGTTTCGAGCAATGCCTGAAAGTGACGGGCAAAGATAACCGATCGCTCCTCCACAGGGCAGTGAACGAAAAAGTAAACCCGTTTGCCAGCCTGGAGCCATTCTGCAACCTGGTGAACCCAGCCCTGCCAATAGGATTCGTTGAAATCCTGGTCGGGATGACTGATGTAGCGCACCAGGCAGAAATCAGTTGTGGAGACAGTGCAGAGGGGGACGCGAGGTTTCTTGCGTTCCGATAGTAACTGAGGGTCATCCTCGCAGTCATAGATTGGGCGGGTATCCAGGCTGACACGTCCCGTTCCCATGTGGGTCAGCAGCTCCGTGAGTCGTTCTTGCTGCGATCGTTGGAACCAGCCGATATGCCGCACCTCTACCGCCAACTCCGCTTCGTCCCGAGGCCACGCTTCCAGAAAAGTGGTGAGGTCAGCGAAGTTCTCAGGGCCGTAGCTGGGCGGCAGTTGGATGAACAGGGGGCCGAGGCGATCGCCCAAACCCTGCATCCGTTTGAGGAAAGCGATCGCCTCCTCAATATGGGGCACCAGTGGCCCTTGATGGGTAATGCCACGATGCAGCTTTGGGCAAAACTGGAACCCTTCAGGCGTCTCATCGGCCCAACGCTTCACCGTATCCGCATCGGGTATCGAGTAAAAAGTGGTGTTCCCCTCAACGGTGGTGAGACGACGGCTGTAGAGGGTGAGAAAATCTCCGGCGCGGGTCTTCGGCGGGAAGAATTCGCCCACCCAGTCTTTGTAGCCCCACAGTGCACACCCAATGCGAAATTCCATAACGTCTACCTTGCTGCCGCAGACCTAAAGCCCTCATTTTACCCAGCCGGATGACAACACGGGGTCAGCGAGAGCTGTTGATCAGCATTGGGGGCCCAACAAGCCATCGGTTATCGAGCTATGATCGCTAAGGATGCCCTTCGGTTCAAGTCACCCCACGTAATAGCGCAGCGCGCATTGATACGGGATGGGGTTGGTTGGTTCGGAGCATGATAAACTCTGCCTTTGCATACCGCTTTATGGATTCTGCTTCGGTTTTACCGCTCGAACATTCGCGTACATTCCAGCGCCCAGAATTGCTCGCTCCAGCCGGTAACTGGGAGTGTGCAAAGGCGGCTGTCGAAAATGGAGCGGATGCCATTTACTTTGGGCTCGATCGCTTCAATGCCCGCATGCGTGCCCAAAACTTCACCGAGGCGGATCTGCCTGATTTGATGGCGTTCCTGCATCTGCGCGGCGTGAAGGGCTATGTCACCGTCAATACACTGGTCTTCCCGGCAGAGCTGCCCGAAGCTGAGCAATACCTGCGCAGCATCATCACCGCTGGAGTGGATGCCATCATTGTGCAAGACGTGGGAATTTGTCGCCTCATCCGTCACCTATCTCCCGACTTTCCCATTCATGCATCCACGCAAATGACCGTCACCAGTAGTGCCGGTGTTGAGTTTGCGAAAAGCCTGGGCTGCAACTTGGTCGTGCTGGCCCGAGAATGCTCCCTGAAAGAAATCCATAAAATCCAATCGCAAGTCGCTGAAACGGGGGCAACCTTACCTCTGGAAGTATTCGTGCATGGAGCACTCTGTGTCGCCTATTCCGGTCAATGCTTGACCAGCGAATCTCTGGGTGGCCGCTCTGCCAATCGGGGCGAATGTGCGCAAGCCTGCCGTATGCCTTACGAATTGATCGCAGACGGCAAGACAGTGGCATTGGGCGATCGCCAATACCTTCTCAGCCCCCAAGACCTTGCCGGATTAGCCGTCCTCCCCGACCTGGTAAAAGCCGGGGTTCACAGCCTCAAAATTGAGGGACGGCTGAAAGCTCCTGAATATGTGGCGAACGTAACCCGCGTGTATCGGCAGGCATTAGATCGCGCCATGGTGGATCTGCCCGTACAGGAACCCTCCGATCGCTACGACCTGGAAATGGCCTTCTCGCGGGGCCTCTATACAGGCTGGTTTGAAGGCATCAACAATCAAGAGTTGGTTCATGCTCGCTTTGGAAAGAAACGGGGCGTGTATCTGGGAGACGTGACGCGAATTCAGGGCGATCGCATCACAATTCGCCAACAAGCTCCACTCAAACCCGGCGACGGTGTCGTATTCGATGCCGGGAAACCCGCCGACCGAGAAGAAGGGGGACGGGTCTACAGCGTTGAGCATCACGGTAAAGACACCATCCTCACCTTTGGGCGGCGCGATCTAGACTGGCGGCGGGTGCAGGTGGGCGATCGCCTCTGGAAAACCAGCGACCCCGAACTCGACAAACACCTGCGTCAAACCTACGCTGGAGACACCCCGCAATTCCAACGCCCTATTTGGATGGAGGTACATGGGGAAGTAGGGATGCCCCTGGTGGCGATCGCTCGTGACGAGATCGGCCACGTAGCCCAGGTGGAATCCGAGATGCCCCTGGTGGAAGCGGAAAAGCAGCCGTTGGGGGGCGATCGCCTCACCGCACAGTTTGGCCGTTTGGGTGGAACACCCTTCCGCCTGGAGACGCTGACAACCCATCTTCACGGCAATGTGATGCTGCCCGTCAGCGAGATGAACCGGATGCGGCGTGACCTGGTCAGCCAGATGGAAAACCTGCGTCGTCAGCCCAAACGCTGGGCACTCAACGCAGACGCATCCTACCGCCAGCTCATGCCTCCCATGGCTCCTGCCGTCGTAGCCCAGAAGCCAGAACTGATCGTGCTGGTGCGCAACCTGGCCCAACTGGATGCCGCCTTACAAGCTGGCATCGAAACCCTTTACTGCGAGTTCGAAGATCCCCGTCGCTATCGAGAAGCGATGCAGCGCGTCCGAGAGTTTCGAGGTGAAAGCGCCACACCGAAGCTGTTCGTCGCGCCTCCACGCATCACCAAACCCGGAGAAAACTGGATTTTGGATCAGGTGCGTAGTAGCCAAGCTGACGGTTATCTCGTTCGTAATTATGATCAGTTGCGCTACTTTGCTGATGCTCCCTGTGTCGGAGATTTTCCCCTCAATGTCGCCAATCCCATCACAGCCAGCCACTTCCACAACCTTGGAATTCCACGGCTAACAGCCTCCTACGACCTCAACATTCATCAACTTGAGAATTTGCTAACAGCGTGTCCGCCTTCCTGGTTAGAGGTCACAATCCATCAACACATGCCGATGTTCCACATGGAGCATTGTGTATTTTGTGCATTCCTTTCCGAAGGCACCGACTTTACAAATTGTGGTCGCCCGTGTGAACAACATGATGTGAAATTGCGCGATCGCACCAACACCGAACACATTCTCCAAGCCGACGCAGGCTGCCGCAACACCGTCTTCAACGGCGTTGCACAAACCGGTGCAGAATATGTACAACGGCTTCTCCAATTAGGTCTACGTCATTTCCGCATAGAATTCCTAAACGAATCACCCGAACAAGTCGGACGAGCGATCGCCCTCTATCATCAACTCCTCAACAGCGAAATCAGCGGAGCCCAACTCTGGAAAACCTTAAAGCTGCAAAACCAGCTCGGCGTAACTCGCGGCCCCATGGGCGTTTAATTACAAAGCTCAGCACACATACAAATAGCAGTGAAACACGCCCAAACCTGGGGGCCCAAAAACTCGGGGTCTGCTTCAAAACCCCAGCAAAGCGAAGCGACCTAACACCTCCCATGCAAGGCCTCCTTGCCGAGGGGGGTCTGGGGGGACGGGCAGCCGTCCCCCCACTCGGGGGGTTTGGGGGGCGACGCGCCCCCAAGCCAAGCGTAGGCAAACACCCCAGCTTACATCAGAGTTATTGCTTGAAAAGCCGTGCGGAGCAAAGCTTTTCAAGCAATAACCCTCCCAGTTCTGAACACGTAACCCTAGGATGCATCCCACTTTTGTAAGTGAAGCGGGCTTCGCCCGCTTCACTTACAAAAGTGGGTTTCCAAATTTGCAGAAGTGGGGTGCACCCTAGCCCTATACTAATCAGCCACAGGCCGAAGTAAATCCCGAAAGAGTACAACATCAATTCCCAAAGTTTTGTACCCAACCTGCTCAAAAAGCACAACAATCTTGTCCCCTTCATAACGCATCACCTCACCTTCACCCCAGCTCTTATGGGCAACCCGACTGGCAATCGGGAACGGTTGGCGATCGCTCTCCTCCACCACGACCCCAGCCCTACAGGAATCACAATAGTCGCAAGGAGCCTCAAACGCTTCACCAAAGTAATTGAGCAAATATTTACGGCGACAATCGCGCACTTCCGCATAACCGCGCATCATTTCCAGACGCGATCGCTCAAAGTTCTGACGCCGCTCCTGAGCCGCGATCGCCGCTTCAGCTGCCGTAGATGTATCTTCCAGGCCACCCGCAACCACTTCTCCCGTAGGGGTCAGTTCGATCGCCTCCGCTTCCGCCAGACGCTGCAACGTTGCTTTCAGCTTGGCTTTAGATAAATCAAGTTGCTCGGCTAAATCCTTGGGGTCAACGGGCTCATCTTGATTTTGCAAAACCTCAGCAACTTGTTCTACATGCTCAGGTTCAATCCGAGTCTTGCTGGCAAAAAAGCGCCGCAATTTCAAATCATCAGTGTTGTAGAACAAAATAGCCTGAGCCGCTTCGCCATCTCGACCAGCACGACCAAACTCCTGATAGTAGGAGTCTACAGAGTCGCTAATGTCGGCATGAAAGACAAACCGCACATTGGGCTTATCCACTCCCATCCCAAAGGCCGTAGTAGCCACCAGCACCTCGATTTCGTCAGTCATAAAGCGAGTTTCAATCGCCCCTCGATCATCATGCTTTAACCCTGCATGATAGTGTTCAGCCTGGATGCCTTGCTCCTGTAGAAGGGTAGCAATCTCCTCAGTACGCTTGCGAGTTGCAGCATAAACAATACCCGGCTTAGCCGACTGCATCACCTGTTTAACCAAAGCTTCCTGCTTTTCAGCTTCATCCTGCACCCGATGAACAGCCAGGAAAATGTTCGGGCGATCGAACCCTTCTACAATGACCTCGGGCTTCTTCATATTCAGCCGTTGCACGATTTCATCTCGCACCGGAGGCGCAGCGGTTGCTGTCAGAGCCAGAATACGGGGATGATCGAGCGCTTCAATCACCTGTCCCAGACGCAAATAATCGGGGCGAAAGTCATGGCCCCAGGCACTAATGCAATGCGCTTCGTCAATCACAAACAGCGAGGGTTTTGCCGATCGCAACCGTTCTAAAGTTTCGCTCTGGTTAAACTGCTCGGGCGCAAGGAAGAGAAATTCGCTCGTCCCTGACTCCCAGGCTGCAAACCCCTCCTCTCGCTCCGCGGCACTTAAAGACGAGTTGATGACAGTGGCTTCGCCGACATCTTGCTGGGCGATCGCCTGAGCCTGGTCCCGCTGCAAGGCCATCAGCGGTGAGACCACCACCGTCGCCCCCGGCATCATGTAGGCCGCCAGCTGATAAATAGCCGACTTGCCGGAGCCCGTAGGCATCACAGCCAGGGTATCGTGCCCTGCTAAGACTGCCTGCACAGCCCGTTCCTGACCGGGGTAAAGTTTGTCATAGCCGAACCGTTCCTGAGCAAGTTGATGGAGGTTGGGTGTTTTTGCTTTGGCTGCTTTGGGCATAGTGGAGCGATCGCCTGCGTTTGAGGGGGCAACACTAAGGCATATCTCAAAACCGTCTGGAGGGACTGATTTCCCGCCACGAAGCGTACGGCAAATCAACGTCTAAAACAGTCCTTAGTATGGGTCAGCATAATGAAGCCCTATACACAAAAAAACCGATACAGGACAGAGATGTGAGGCTCATGAGCTATCCAGAGATGGAAGTTGA
Organism: Leptolyngbya sp. PL-A3; assembly: GCF_039962325.1. Taxonomy (NCBI): domain Bacteria; kingdom Bacillati; phylum Cyanobacteriota; class Cyanophyceae; order Leptolyngbyales; family Leptolyngbyaceae; genus Leptolyngbya; species Leptolyngbya sp. PL-A3. The sequence goes on along the minus strand of NZ_JAMPLB010000022.1, from coordinate 93,443 downwards.
AGTCGAGCTCAGGAACAAGTGGGATACCTCCCGCCCTACCCTTCCTCAATAGACCTCCTGCATCAATCGGTTTCTGAGGGCGTGAATCGTTGCACAGCTTTGCCATGCAACGATTCACGCAGCAGGTTTAATCCTTCCTTCCTGAATCTCTATAGTTATGCCTCAGCAGTTGCTATCACTTTCCTGCCGCGAATGCACCCACAACCCCGTATGATCAAGGGCAGCAGCGTTATGCCTTTGGCCTTTATTTAGATCACAATGCCCGTTATTTGGGAATTAGATTTTTACTCACGCCCCCTGGTGGATGAGAACCAGAAGAAACTCTGGGAAGTTTTAATTTGCGAAAGTCCCCTGGACATTACCCAGCCAGTAGACTCTTTATTCCAATTTTCAAAACTTTGCGCCAACACAGAAGTTAACTCGGTCTTTTTGCAAGAAGCCATTAAGGAGGCGATCGCCCAGGCACCCAGGCGCCCTGACAAAATCCGCTTCTTCCGGCGGCAAATGACAAATATGATTCTCAAGGGGTGCGAGGGAGCAGGACTACCCGCCCAAGCCAGCCGCCGCACCATCGCCCTCAACCGTTGGATTGAGCAGCGCATGGCCGAGGTGTATCCCACCTACCCCAACTACAAAGAAAGCCCAAACCCCTCGGTATCGATGGGAATGCCGGTGCCCCAGCCCTTACCCGACCAACTTATCGGCCAGCAATGGGCCTTTGTCACCCTGGCAGCCTCCGCCTTCGCCGAGATGCCCGAGTGGGACATTGACTTCCGAGAATCCTTTCCGCTAGAGCTGGCTGACCTCAGCCCTGATACAGTTGTGCCGGGTCTGCTGATCTTTTCCCCACGAGCGCTGCCCCTGGCCGCATGGATGTCAGGGCTGGAGTTGGCCTGCGTGAAATATTTGCCAGGAGACACACCGCAACTGCTGCTGGAATCAGGCAGCAATGAGGCCTGGATTCTCTCAAATCTCAATACTGCTGATATGCGGCAGGAAGCCGAGAACTTTGAGAAGACCAAGCAACAAGCAAATCAGGTGCATTTTCTCGGGGTGCAGACTGACCCAGACTCCGAAAGTTTTACCGGGTTCTGGCTGTTGCAGGAACTGAATCTAGCGTAATGTCCCCCGATCCCAGAAGATGGGTAAGAGAGAAAAACGGGGAGGCGATTCTCTTTCAGAGAGGCTTCGCCAACGCGCCGATGGTCTAACGGAGTCAAGGCAGCACCGTAGGAGTTGTCTTGCGGGTAGTTCGTGGGTTCGTAGGTTTTAACGTCTGAGGTCTTTCGTGACACAGGTATGGGGTCAGATTATCTCGATTCTTCATCACGAGCGGAAGCATTACTAGAGCTTGCGCTCCGCTCAGGTGCCGAGGCGGCAGAGGTGTATCAATCTCAGTCGCTCTCACGGCCCGTGTTTTTTGAGGGCAATCGGCTTAAGCAACTGGAGGTTTCCCAGGCCGAAGGCATTGCCCTACGGCTTTGGCGTGACAATCGGCCCGGGCTAGCCGTTGCCTATGGCCCAGTCGAACCACAAGATTTAGTGGATCGGGCGATCGCTCTCAGCACCCTAAACGAACCTGAAACCATCGATTTATCAGCCGCAACCCCGAAGGTTTATCCCGATGTGGGAGAGACCGTCCCTGTAGAGCAGCTCGTCGCCTGGGGGAAAGAGGCGATCGCCTATGTGCGCGATCGCGTTCCCGAAATCCTCTGCTCCTCCGAGTGGGAATGCGACATCGAGACGACTCGCCTGCTCAACTCCGAAGGGTTAGATTGCGGTTACACCGACACAACCCTGAGTTGCTACCTGGAAGCAGAACTGATCCGCGGCGACGACTTTCTGAACATTGCGGATGGGCAAACCGAACGGGGTAGCCTCGACCCCATCGGCCTTGCCGAGCAAATTGTGCAGCGCTTGGAGTGGGCCCATACCAACATCAACCCTCCCAGCGGTCGCATGCCCGTGTTATTCACCTCCAAAGCCGCAGATATGCTCTGGGGCACCATTCAGGCCGCTATGAGTGGCAAGCAGGTGATTGAACGGGCATCCCCCTGGAGCGAGCATCTGGGTGAACCCGTCCTTTCTCCCCTCATCACCATTACCCAAGACCCGGATGCAGGCCCCTTCAGTTGTCCGTTTGATGACGAAGGCATACCCACTCAGCCCATTACCTTTATTAAAGAAGGGGTACTCCAGCTCTTCTACACCGATCACAAAATTGGTCGGGCTTTGGGAAGTGGCACAACCGGCAACGGTTTCCGTCCGGGCTTGGGCAGCTATCCGGCTCCCGGTCTGTTTAATCTGCTGGTTCAGGCCGGGGTACAACCCCTACACAATCTGATCGGCAATCTTAAGCACGGCCTCATCATTGATCAAATGCTCGGCGGCGGTGCAGGCATTTCTGGAGATTTTTCGATCAACGTCGATCTAGGCTACTACGTTCGAAATGGCGAGATCTTGGGGCGCGTGAAAGACACGATGGTGGCCGGCAACGTTTACACCGCTCTAAAAAATGTCGTGGATATTGGTGAAGATGCTGTCTGGAATGGAGCCTGCTATACCCCCTCAATCACAGTGGATGGACTATCCGTCATTGGGAGGCATGACGGATAGTTTTACACCCCAACCTGGGGACTTGCTGTTTCAGCAAAAGGATATGTCCCCCATCCATCGCGTCATCAGCCAAGCTTTTCGAGGGTATCGAGGCTACTCCTTCAACCACGTCGCCCTCTGCATCGATGAACAGCGCGTCGTTGAGGCGACTACTCCTACTGTGCAATACACCGACATCTCGGTATTTCTCAACAGTTCGAGCAAAGACACCTATGAAAGACCTCGGGTTTGGGTGTTTCGCCTGACACCCGCCTACCGCTATCTGATCCGGGGAGCGATCGCCCACGCCCAAACGCTCCTGGGTCTGCCTTATAACCGAGATTTTGGCGATCGCAAAGACTCCTACTATTGCAGCGAGCTCATTCTCGACAGCTTCCGCTACGCCAACCAGGGCATCCCCCTGTTTCCAGAGACCCCGATGAACTTCAAAGATCCGGCAACAGGCGAGTTCTTTGAGTACTGGGTGAACCATTACCGCCAACTCAAAAAACCGATCCCTCACGGCAAACCAGGCTCCCACCCATCCCTGCTCACCCTCTCCGACAAATTAGATCCCATCCACCTCTACGGCGAGCTACTCCCATAACCTCATCAAGGTAACCTCAGTTCGGGATAAGCTGAAGTGCTCATTTTGGCGTGCGCAAAGCGCACGCCAAAATGAGCGTTTTCGAGTGCCGCGCAACGCGCGGCACTCGAAAACGCCCTTAACCCGAACTCAGGTAAGGTAAGCTCACGTGCCTGTTTTGGCGTGCTCAAAGCGCCCACCAAAATAAGTTTTGTCAAAGGGCGCGCGAAGCAGCCTCCCGAAAATGCAAAACCTCCTAGGCCGAAGGGGCCTGGGGGACGGGCCGCCGTTTCCCGGTCGGGAGGTTTGGAGGGCGACGCACCTCCGAATTTAGTGCATGTTTTGTGTGTGGTGTTCCGCGCACCACACACAAAACATGCACTAAATTCTGTATTTCTAAGGGTCTAGAAATTGCCGAATAACTTCCAACAAATGTTTCAGACTAACGGGTTTACTCAGATATTGATTCGCACCCGCATTCATACAGTGATCCTGATCGCCTGGCATCACTAAGGCAGTCATCGCGATGATAGGAATGACATCCAATCTTGCATCTGCGCGAATACGGCGAATTGCCTCTAAACCATCTATTCCGGGCATTTGAATATCCATCAAAATCAAATCAGGCCGATGAGTGCGGGCCATCGCAACAGCCTCTGCACCATCCCTAACAACCAACATGCGATAGTTGCGGGCCTCCAGATAAGTTCTGAAGGTCGCCACGTTGGTTTCGTTGTCTTCAGCCAGCAGAATGAGGGGGGCGATCGCCCCCTCCCCCTCTATCTCGGCTTCCATGCACTCTACAAACCCAGCCGCCAGAGGTTGCACCAGTTCGCTCGACACAGGCACACGATATGGAAGCGCCACGGTAAAACAGCTCCCTTGACCCAGGGAACTTTCAACTATCACCTGCCCCCCATGCAGTTCGGTAATCTGCTTAACCATCGCCAGCCCCAGCCCTGTACCTGTTTGTTGACGATTCAGGTTGCTGTCAATCTGCACAAAGGGTTGGAAGAGCCGCCGCAAATCTGTTTCGGTGATGCCAATCCCAGTATCTGTAATTTGAAATAAAACCAGTGGCGAATCTTGAGCCACCAACTGAGGTGGGACCGTTGCCAGGCCATCCCAGGTGTTGCCCCGGCCCACAACCACTGTGAGGCTCACCTGACCGCCCTCCGGCGTAAATTTCACCGCATTCGTTAACAGGTTAATTAGAACCTGCCGCATCCGCCGCTCATCGAGCGTAATAGCCTTGAGGCTCTTTGAAATGTGACTCGTAATTTTAATGCCCTTTTGAAAAGCCTGCTGTTTAACAAACAGCAAGCTGGATTCACAGAGATTCTCGACCAACACCGAATCTAAATACAATTCCATATTGCCAGAGGCAATTTTAGCCAAATCGAGAATATCGTTAATCAGTTCTAACAGGTGTCGCCCACTCTTCTCAACGATGCTCAGTGCCTGTTGCTGCCGTTCATTCAGCGATCCTAAAAGCTCTTCTTGAAGTGCCTCTGACATCCCTAAAATTGCATTCAAGGGAGTCCGTAGTTCGTGGCTCATATTCGCCAGGAATTCATCCTTGAGGCGGGTAGCACGGGCCAACTCTTCGTTGGTTTGCAGCAATTGGACTTCGTATTGTTTACGCTCTGTAATATCACGTGATGTTGCCAAAATTTGAAAGACTTGACCGTTGTCATCAAAAATTGGAGTCACGACGACATCCCACCATCTTAGGTTGCCTCTGGCAGTTGGGCAGCACCCTTGAAAGCGTGCCAGTTCGCCATTAATTGCCTGGATGAGGGCGGCTTCTGCAGATGGGTGGTACTCCGCAGGCCAAAAATCCACCCACTTTGTATTGTGAAAAACGCTTAAATCATCCACTTCTAAGAGGCATTTCCCCCCCTCATTGAGATAGACAAGATAACCATTCAAATCGATCGCTTTAATACAATCACTACTACTTTCAATTAGTCGTTGCTTAAACTCTTCGCTCTGGCGAAGTGAGAGTTCAACTTGTTTGCGATCGCTAATATCAAAATTAATACCAATCATGCTGCGGGGCTTGCCCTCCGCATCCCGTACCACCATGCCGTAGGTTTTAATAAACCGAATCCGACCATCCGGAAGCACAATTCGAAACTCGGTATCATAGTCTGCCTCACCCATCAGTGCTTGCTGAAGGGCGGCTTCTGTAGGGGCCAAATCATCGGGATGAACTCTATTTCGCCAAACTTCATTGTCGAATGGAGCATCCGTTTGGCGTGAAACTTCGTACAACTCACAAATGCGATCATCCCAGATGGTTGTATTGTTTGTAAGATCCCAATCCCAACAGCCAATTGCTGCCGACTTGAGAGCCAGGGTGAGCCGTTCCGAAAGCCGTTTCAGTTCGGCCTCAGCCCGTTTTCGACTGGTAATATCGCGCACAACCACCAGCACATCATCCTTGAGTAAAGGCACGATGCGGGCTTCCTCACAACAGACTTGCCCCTGGTTGAGAAACTGATACTCCTGGCGCTGCAGTTGTCCCGTTTGAAGCGCCTGCTCCGCCAAAGAAATCCGTTCTCGGGCAATATCCAGAGGCAAAATTTCTAAAATAGAATGTCCGTCAACCGCGCCATGCCCCCCCAGATAACGAATTGCTCCTACGTTAGTAGCTCCCATTTGCTGCCCATCTCGGCGCATTCGTACCAGGGCATCCGGAATCGCTTCCATGAGCGCACGATTTGTGGCTTCGCTCTGCTTCAGAGCCTCCTCTACCGTTTTGCGCTGGGTAATGTCAACATTGACTCCCGTCACAACCCAACAGGCTTCAGCAGCGTTGTAGTAAGTCGTGTAGGTAGCGGAAATCCATTTGAGACAGCCATTAGAATGTCGAAATCGGTAATCCAGCAGGCCGGATTCACCTTTAGCTTGAATGTTTTTTAACACCGTCTCGATGACAGGCAAATCCTCAGGAGGCACCCGAGAAAGCCAAAGAGATTTATCGGCTACAAACTCATCTTCGGTATATCCAAAAATGGCTTCGCACCCTTTGGAGTAGTAGTCGTATTCAAACGTCCCGTCTGCCAATAGCCGGTATCCAATAATCCCAGCATCGGCACTATTGAGAATATCGCTGAGTTGCTTTTGAGAGGCCCGGAGTGCGAGTTCCAGTTGTTTGCGATCGCTGATATCGGCAAAGTAGCCAACGATCTCCAGGGGATTTCCGTGGGCATCTCGTACCAGCCGCAGTTCGTTCCGTGCCCACAAGTAATACCCAGCCTTATGGAGAAAGCGGTATTCCTGAATATGCTTCCCCTGTTCCAGCACAAGGGGCATTCCTGCAAGAATCTGGGGAGCATCTTGGGGATGAATATGCTCAACCCAGAAATTTGCATTCGCCAACACCTCGGTTGCCGTGTAGCCACTCAAGTTCAAGATATTGTCGCTGACAAACGTCGCTGCATAGTTTCCAAAGGGCTGACAGGTAAAGATCACAGCAGGGCTAGAAGAAAGCACAAATTGCAACCGTTCCCAAAGCAATTGGGCCTCTAATTCCGCCTCTTTACGTCGGCTGATGTCCATTTCAGAACCGATAATCCGTATCGGGACTCCCGTTTCATCCCAGAGGGCTTGCCCCCGGTCGAGAATCCAAATGTGGCTGCCATCTTTGCGCTGAATCCGGTACTCTTCCTGGTAAAAAGCGGTTTTCTGAGCCAGATGGTCTGCAAGAGCCGACAGGACGCGATCGCGATCATCCAGATGAATGCGCTCAGTCCATTCCTCCGGTGTACTGCCTGACTCATGCTCAGACAGACCTCGTAGTTCCCGCCAGCGTTTTGTACGAAAAGTTTCCCCCGTTTTTATATTCCAATCCCATAGGGAAGCATCGCTGCCTTGCAGTGCCAACTGCCAACGTTCATCACTTTCGCGCAGGGCTGCTGTACGTTGTGCAACTCTGACTTCTAGCTCCTGATTAAGCTGAGCGAGAGCAACCTCAGCCTGCTTGCGCTCGGTTACATCCCGAATCATGATCAGCACAATATTTTGATCAATCGGGCTAACGCGTACCTCCTCCCAGCACATTTCTCCATCCAATTCGAGGTGCTGTTCATAGACCTGCACCATGCCAGTTTTGAAGGCTTGCTCAACGACTTGCGATCGCTGAACCGCTATCGATGTGGGCAGCCAATCATCTCCTGTTGGGAATTCCAGGCCAGCGGGCGGCATCAACACTTTCCGCAGGGAACCACCACTTAACATCTCCAGATACTCGCCCTGCCGATTCATGCGAATGAGCAAATCGGGAATGGCATTGATGATGGCGCGGTTGGTCGCTTCACTGACGATGACCGAATCTGTGACCTGATCCAGGACTTGCGCCTGGTGCCGCAGAGTTGCTTCTAGTTGCTTGGCCGCGCTAATATCGCGACCTTCGGCAATGAGCATAACCACCTGCCCTGCCTCATCCCATACCGGTCGGAGCGAGAAATCGACAGGTACCAACTGCGTCTCAGCCGTTAATATCTCAACCTCATAACGAATGAATTTGCCCTCAGCCGCTTGAGCGATCGCGCCCCTCAACTGCTCGCGCACGACCTGAGAAACGTCCCACCAGGGCGTTTCCCAGAATGAGCAGTTTACAACGTCCTCTAACTGCAAGCCCTTAAAGATCAAGGCCGTTTGATTGGCCTCCAACAGTGTTCCGTCAGGAGCCAGCACTCCCGTCAAATGAAATGTGTTGTCAAAAATGCCTCGAAATTTGCGTTCACTAGCAGCCAGGGCATGAGTACGCTCGGCAACCTTCCGCTCCAGGGAGGCATTTAGGGTTTGAAGGTTTTGATAGAGGGTTGCCTGCTGAATAGCGATCGCCAGATGCACGGACAACTGCTGAAGTAATCGAATATCAGTTGCTTCCCAATCACGGGGTGCAGCGCACTGATGCACAACTAACAATCCCCAAAGCGGCTTGGCTGCGTTTGGCAACAGAATCGGCACCACCAGGTTGGCCCGCACCTGATACCGTTCCAAAAGCTGGATATGACAAGCTGTCAGATTGGCTGCGTAAATATCAGAGACCGCCGAATAATGGCCATCCCGATAATTTCCACCCAGATTTTCTTGGAAGCACGTATCCATAACGGATATCAGCAAGCACGATTGCCAGGGAGGAATCACATCCTCCGCGACAATCGTTCCACTCATATCCGGGTTAAATTGGTAAATAACGACGCGATCGGCATTGACGAATGCCCGAACTTCTTCAACAATCGCCTGAAAGATTTCATCCAGAGACAAATATTTTCGAATGCGAAGTGCCATTTCAGCAATGACGGCTTCCTGCTGGTGCGATCGGGTGAGTTGGCGGGTGAGGAGGGCGCGATCGCATACCTGATGGCAATAGGCCTGCAGTGAAACCGACGTAATCTCTTCTTTCAGCAGGTACTCCGCGGCTCCTAGCTTCATAGCCTGAACCACAACCCGTGGATCTCCCTGATCCGCTACGATAATGACCGGCAACTGACTGGCTGGCTCGGTACGGATTGCTTTGAGAAATTCCAAGCCATCCCCATCAGGCAACTGCAAATCCAACAACACCAGGTCAGGGCTCTGTGCGTGCCATACCTGCACAGCACCCTCCAAACTCTCAGCTTCGAGAAAGTAGTAGGACTGCTTCGGTTGAGATTTCAAATATTGAATGTAAATTGCCCGGTTGCCTGGCGAATTATCTACGATCAGGAGCTTCGGCAGGCAGGGGATATGCTGGGCAATCATAGGATGCAAGCATTTTTGGAAGGGGGTAATCTTTAGGCCATTCTATGGTGCAGCAATTTGTCAGGAATCCGAGATCCTTCGTAGAAAGTAAATACCCCTTCATAAAAGCCAACAACAGTTCTTACAGAAGAACATAAAATCTTCAACTCATCGACGCCAAGTAATTATGGAATAAAGGTTCCAGGCATTAATTGAGAAGCTTTATGTAGGAACATCCTATTTTCTATACGACTGTTTTGAACGGCATTTCGGCATTATTTAGAGCACCATCTTCCCCTACATTGTGCATTATCCCCGAGGATTCCCTTAATCTAAACTGACGTTTTTTTACATGCGTTATGCGATCGCCATTTCCACTTTCGGATCGATCTCCCGAGGATACACTAACCAAATCTTTTGCAGGGGCTGTGTCAAAGTACGAAGCAACGGTGACACATCGCTAATTTCCTGCAAACCATCCTCCGTTTGCAGTTTAATCCCTCGCTGATAAAGGGTATAACCGCGATTCCAGGCCACGCGAATGCCACAGTAATAATTGGGGACAAAACCGGCCTGTTGCAAGCGTGGTTGGAGAGCCTCCAGCAGGGCTTGCTGGGCCTTAGAACTATAGGGGCTAATATCAAGCGTCTTCGGTAAATCGCGGTTCATAAAGCGGCGGCAGAGATCTGCAAGAATCGGGTCAGCATGCCGTTGCCACCGTTGCAGATGGTAGACGAAAAGGTTGTCATCAGCCGCTAAATAGTGTTTCAGGGGGAGGCGATCGCCGTCGCCCCGCAACCAACCTGCCATTACCTCATCAGCATCCAGATTACCCTCGGCAAAATGTTCTTTCGCCCGCCGAAATGCCTGTTCTAAAACCCAGGTCGCCGCAATATTTTTCGGATGGTGATAAATCTGGGCATACATAAAAAACCGCACGATGAGATAGTGTTCAATCGCAGTGATGCCTTTGCGAGCCACCACCAACTGCTGGCTCGCTGGATCAAACTTCATAGCCATCAGAATCCGGTCTAAATCCAACCGCCCATAGGAAGCCCCTGTGAAGTAGCTGTCACGCATTAAATAATCGAGGCGATCGCAATCCAACTGGCTCGACACCAACTGCCACACCAGCGGAACGTTATGCTGCTTGGCATACACCTGTCGCAGTTGCCCCAGCAGTTCCGGGTCGTAGCTATCCAACACCTCTCGAATAGCGTGGGATTCTCCTAAAATGCGACCTGTCCAGACTTCGTGATGGGTTCCAAAAATGTCTTCACAGGTATGGCTAAATGGCCCATGTCCTAAATCATGCAATAACGCTGCGCAGAGGACAGTGGCCCGGTAGGGCTGTAGCTCCGGGTTATCTTGCGCCAGTAGATCAAAGGCGCGACGGGCGATCGCCATCACCCCCAGCGAATGGGTAAACCGAGAGGATTCAGCCCCATGAAACGTAAGGCTAGCGGCTCCCAGTTGACGAATGCGGCGTAGTCGTTGAAACTCAGGCGTATCAATCAAGTGAACCAGTAGGGCTTCATCCGGTCGTTGGCGGTTCAATGTAATTGCACCATGCAACGGGTCGTGATAGGTGCGGCTAGACGACCGGGACGGGGAGGCAGTCATGGGAATAGTACCAACGCTCTAGTCACATTAAAGCCCACCCATTTTGGTTCTGACGTCCTCCAAGAGCTAGGGCCTGTTTTATAGCAATGGCAATGTGCTGTACTTAATCGACGCAGTACTCAGCATCCAACTAAAGAGCGGGGGAACTAAGTTCCCCCGCTCTTCAGTTGGATGGATTTTGTAATCGCTTCAGGATGCTTGAGCTACGGTAACCTGCTTCGTTAAACACTCAACTGCCGCCTGAAACTGTGGGTCAACATCGGTGCCCAACTGGTTCCGATTCAGGGGGTCTGCCTCAATCACGACGTCAGGCATAATACCCTGACGGTTAATGTCGTGGTGGTCGGGTGTTTCATAGCGGGCAATGGTCACCGCCAATCCGGAGCCGTCTGACAGGCTAAATAGAGATTGAATCAGCCCCTTACCAAAGGTGCGATCGCCAACCAATTGCGCCCGATGGTTGTCTTGCAGTGCCCCCGCCAAAATCTCACTCGCACTTGCAGTTCCCTGGTTGACCAGCACGACCAAGGGTTTGTCCGTTAATGCCTGACCATGGGCAAAAAAGCTGTCTTGAATGCCGTCGCGGTTAACCGTGTAAACAACCGTCGCATCATCCAACCACAGCCGCGCAATATCAATCCCCGCTTGCAATAGGCCACCAGGGTTGTTGCGTAAGTCCAGGATGTACGACACCGCTCCCTGCTGATCCAACTTGCCGACGGCATGGGCCACTTCACTGGCAGCATTGGCATTGAATTGGCTGAGACGAATGTAACCAATCTTTAAGTCTTTCTCATTTCGCAACTCGGCGACCACGGGGTTAAGGGTGATGCGATCGCGCACCAACTGCACATCCTCAGGGCTACCCTCGTCCCGCCCTAGGGTCAGCTCTACAATGGTCCCAACAGGACCGCGCATACGCTCGGCTGCCTCGTCCAAAGTCAGATTTTTGGCAGGAACACCATTGATTTTGAGAATGCGATCGTTCGGCTGAATCCCAGCCCGATCAGCTGGAGAGCCTTCAATAGGCGCAATTACGCGCAAATCACCCGTTTCTAACTCTTGAGTAATCTGAAGGCCAATACCATTCAACTCGCCCGATGTATTGGTCTGCAAGCTCCGATACTGGTCAGGCTTGAGCAGACGTGTGTAGGGGTCATCCAGGGATGCCAACATTTTTTGAATGGCGCTATAGGCATCGTCCCGGGTATCGAGACGCTGTTGCAGAGCTTTTTGCCGCACCATCCACCAGTTCTGATGGTTGAAGGTGCTATCAACATAAGCCCGGTCCACAATCCGCCAGACTTCGCTGAGTAATTTTTGTTCATCCGTGAAGGCAGAGGATGCCGGAGTCCAGAGGCTCAAACTGGCCACCAGCACAAGCAGGAGCAATCCGAATCGCAAAATCCATCTTTTCATAAGCTCATCTTAAACCAACACTTTTCAATCCTCTGGACAGTTTTTCTAGAACCCTATGATTTTGTTCAGTGCACAGGATTTGCAAATTAGGGGTTTCAAAAGACCTGACTAAACTTTCTCAGCATTTAATAAGGCTTCGGAGAAGTTGATTACTTCTGACTTATAAGACTTAAGACATCACCGGCCAAACAATCATTTAGAAGTTCCAGCCTTAGGAGGACTGCAGAATCTTCCATATAGATACCGATTGGCAACAGGAGCTGTTCAAAAGGAGTACCGCTTGCCTACCCCTGGTTCTCATATGTTGCCCGTCTCTATGCTCAAAATGGCACAGTTTGCTCAGCGGATTCCCATTTTTTTTCGGCGGAAAGCCGCAAGGGGCAACGGATCAAAACCCTGATAGACTGTGTTACATTTTTAAGAAATCGCAGTATTTTATATCCCCCCTCTTGCTTCATGTTTACAAAGCAGGTAACTGACTCCAAAGCCTACCAGTGGTTTGAGGAACGACTGGAAATTCAGGCGCTCGCTGATGACATTAGCAGTAAATACGTTCCTCCTCACGTCAACATCTTTTACTGCCTGGGTGGGATCACACTGGTGTGCTTCCTGATCCAGTTTGCTACCGGCTTTGCCATGACCTTCTACTACAAGCCCACCGTTACTGATGCGTTTGCCTCTGTGCAATACCTCATGACTGACGTGAGCTTTGGTTGGTTGATCCGCTCCATCCATCGCTGGTCTGCCAGCATGATGGTGCTGATGATGATTCTGCACGTCTTCCGCGTGTATCTGACAGGTGGCTTCAAGAAGCCCCGTGAGCTGACCTGGATCACGGGCGTAACTCTCGCTGTGATTACGGTTTCCTTTGGGGTAACGGGCTACTCCCTTCCCTGGGACCAGGTTGGCTACTGGGCAGTGAAAATCGTTTCTGGCGTTCCTGAAGCTATTCCGGTTGTCGGTTCTCTGATGGTAGAACTGCTGCGGGGTGGTCAGAGCGTTGGTCAAGCGACTCTCACTCGTTTCTATAGCCTTCACACCTTCGTGCTGCCCTGGCTGATTGCTGTGTTCATGCTGGCCCACTTCCTGATGATCCGGAAGCAAGGGATCTCTGGGCCGTTGTAAATAACGATTCGCAGGGGCAGGGTAGAATAACTATCCTTCCCCTTTGGTCGCTACTTCCCTTTTTTCAACTCCCTGCAAGCCTTGTTAAAGGAGAACATTTGAGACATGGCCACGATTAAAAAGCCGGATCTGAGCGATCCCGCATTGCGCGAGAAGCTTAAGAAAGGGATGGGTCACAACTACTATGGTGAACCTGCCTGGCCAAATGACTTGCTGTACATCTTCCCCGTGGTAATTCTGGGGACGATCGCTTGCGTCGTTTGCCTTGCGGTTCTAGATCCCGCAGTAGTCGGTGAGCCTGCTAACCCCTTCGCAACTCCTCTGGAAATTTTGCCAGAGTGGTACCTGTACCCTGCCTTCCAAATCCTGCGCGTTGTTCCTAACAAACTGCTAGGAATTTCGCTACAAACTGCGATTCCTCTCGGTCTGATGCTGATTCCTTTCATCGAGAGCGTTAACAAGTTCCAGAACCCGTTCCGTCGCCCTGTTGCGACCACGCTGTTCTTGTTTGGAACTGCGTTCACCCTCTACCTAGGTATCGGCGCAACCATGCCCATCGATAAGTCTCTGACGCTGGGCCTGTTCTAGAGTCGGCTTTAAAAGTTGATGATTCGTGCGCTTCACGTACAAACAATCAACGCTTTCAGCGATTAAACGCGCTCTAGACTCATCTTCAAACATTAACTGCTCGTGCGCTTGCGTACGAGCAGTTCTTCGTTGAACCAGAGCCTTAATACTGCCATCATTTTGCGACGGCAGTATTAAGGCTTTAATGCGAGATGGGGAAATTACTATAACCTTTGTTACTAAAGGTAGTACGTCTCAAGAGGTACTTTTTAGAATAGAATGGGCTTAAAGGCAGGGGTTATCTCTCCGGAAACTTCAGCCTTTAGTATGAGGTGGTGGTCAGGCGCTCCAAAAACCACGTGTTATCAATCAATGACAAAACCCTTGGAGAATCATAGCCTTTTGGCTATATTCGCTACAACAGACGTTAAACTGTGCCTAGTGTGTTCTTAGCTACTTAATTAGGGGATCTGTTAGAGGCGTGTTTCGGCGAACTCATATTACCGTCAGTAGCGATCTTTCTGTAATAAATGATGTGCAAGACTGGTTTCGGCAGTTTTGCAATCCCTACGTCCGCGATTTCAACTGGCTCAAACAGCAATTCTATCCCTTACACCTGGCACTAACGGAAGGCTTTTCCAATGCCGTTCGTCATGCTCACCAGGAATTGCCTTCAGAGACGGAAATCGACCTGGATCTTGCTCTGTGGAACGATCGCATCGAAATTCGTATTTGGGACCGTGGTGAACCCTTCGACCCCAATAGCATCGAAGAACCCGAACTGGGTGTACCTCGCTTAGGCGGCTACGGATGGTTTTTGATCCGTCGTCTTGCTGATAAAGCCGTTTATGAACGAAGCCAGGATGGCCGAAACTGTCTGGTTATTGTGAAGCAAGGTGAAGAAAATTAATCCTCTTTTAATCCAGCAGAGAGGGGGGTAGGGCTTTGTTCCACCTCCCTCTTTGCTCAATTGGAAGATCAGGTATAGGGAAATGACCCTAGCAATGAGTGTGGAAATCTTTCCAATACCCGACCCATCGAAGCAGATTATGCTGGTACTATACAATCCACAACCGGAAGAGCATGTCCCCTCGACGTCGGTTGCCCCGTGCAATAGGAGTCTGCGATGAACCCCAACAATATGACCAGGCTATCTTTTAACCTGTCTGGGATTGGCCTCTGGCTGACCATTTTTGCGGTGATCTGGCTCCTGGGCGCCGTTGGTTTGGGATGGTTAGTCAAGTCAGTGGCCATCCTCCTGGTTTTGCTAGCGGTTGCTCCTGTGATTGCATTTATAGGATTCCGCTGGTGGTTGCGCCGTAACCTGGTAGAAGACGCTTGCCCAGTTTGCAACTACACAAGCGTTGGTCTCAACGGAACCCAATTGCGCTGCCCCAATTGCAGTGAACCCTTGCAAGTTGAGCAAAAGCATTTCATCCGGCTCACGCCTCCGGGAACGGTGGACGTGCAGGCCGTCGAGGTTTCAGCACAGGTGGTCGAGGATACGAGCGATCGCCAGATTACCGGAGCCTAATCATTTCAGTAGGGAAAGGTATCCACACCTATCCCCCTCTTTACTGAGTTGCTCAGATTCTCAGCATTCCCAGTAAAGGAGGGTGTACCCTTAGCGCACACCCTCTACTGCGTGGCCCAAGTTTTGTAAGGATGCCGCATCAGGTAAGCATTGAAATAGCGCAGATCATCTGAAACTTCTTTGCCGATCCAATCAGGAATTTCAACGGCTTGCTCAGGGCTGGTTAGCTCAACCTCTGCCATAATTAGCCCTTCATTCTCTCCAAAGAATTCATCCACCTCCCAGAGACGATCGCCCCAGTGAATTCGGTAGCGTACCTTCTCAATGAGAGGGCGATCGCAAAGATGATCCAGCAATTCCTCCGCCTCAGATGGGGGAATGGAATACTCATACTCACGCCTGCAAATGCCGTCCGTTGCTCCTTTGATGGTGAGATACCCCTGGTCCCCCGCCAATCGAACTCGGACTGTGCGCTCGGGTTGGGTCGTTAAGTACCCTTGTCGGTAGGGGACACCTTCCCCCAAGGTTCGCCACTGGTCACCCACCACCAAAAACTTGCGTTCAATCTCAAAAGGCATAAGCTTACCCTCAAAACTGGGTTCTCTTGGGTTTCATCAATCGGCTGCACATGATTTCGTAGGTTGGCCCACGAAATCACAGCTTCACACCTCCTCGAGTGAGTGCATATATAGGAAGGCTTCGACTTCCCGCGGGTCCGGTTGGGCTGCGATTGCTCCTGCCCGCATGGTAGTCAAGGCTCCTACTGCACTGGCATAAGTGATACATTCCCGAGTCTGTTCCGGGGTTTGAAACAATGTTTCCCCCTGCTGACACAATTGATGCAGGAACCCCGCTAAAAATGCATCACCAGCCCCGGTGGTATCTTCCACATCTACGGGAAAAGCAGGGACAGCTCCCATATGACCTGCGATCGAGTAGGTGCAGCCCCGTTCTCCATCGGTAATCAAAACACCTCTCGCCTGGGGAAGTTGGGCCGCGATCGCCCCCGGATTACGGCTTTCAAACAGCCAATCTGCTTCCTCCGCTGACAATTTAAGATACTGCACCCGATCCAGCAAGCCGCGAATAATCTCGGGCGCGGTATCCGGCGCATCCCAGAACATAGGCCGCCAGTTGACATCCATTAAGACCTGCAGGGAGTGTTGCTCGGCTAGATCGAGCGATCGCCGCACGGCTTCCGCTGTCTCAGGATAGGCCAATTCCAGCGTGCCCATGACGAGAAATTGGGCATGGGTAAAGAGCTCGGCAGGTAAGGTATCAGCACTGAGGAAGGCATCGGCAAATTCAGATGTCGGGTATTTGCCAAAGCCAGCGAAGTGGCGATCGCCCCCTTCCGTACGGGTAACAAACACCGCTCGGGTAGGAGCCGTTGGATGCCGCTGGAGGCCCCGGAGATCTACTCCAATGGTTTCTAATAGCTCGACTAAGGTATCCCCAGTTTGATCGGAACCAACGCAGCCAACAAAAGCAGCAGGGGTACCCAACTTTACTAGCGCACAGGCCACATTTGCTGGGGCTCCGCCCGGATAATCCGTCCAAGACTTCACCTGGTCCAGTGGCAACCCTGGTTGATCTGCCAACTTATCAAACAACACTTCGCCTAAACACAACACCTGAGGATCAGCCACAGTGCTCCCTCAACTCACAATAATTGAATAGTTTTTTAGAGGTGGTTTGAAAGCCCTAAAAGGACCATTTTTCTTGCGCGCTTAGTACACACAAAATCAACATTTCAACTACCCTCTCAACAGGCAATGACAGCCACTTCAAGACAGGCTAAAAGGGGCTGCCCTTCCTATTAAAACGCACTCATTTAATCCCGGTGTTAATCCAAAGGAATTTCCTGAAGTAGAGTTGCAACTCGCTCACCAAATTCTGGGTCGGTATTAGCTAGACCCAACAATTGCAAGTACTCCTGGAGAGTCAACCCCGACGCTTCAATTAAGTGAAAGGCTTCTATTTCAACTTCCTGTTGTAACCGGAGCGATTCCAGTTCGGTTTCGGCGGCTTGCAGGTCGCCCTCACGACGGTCAAGCAGGGCCAGCACTTGCAAGTAAGCCCGGACAAACTGACTGACCTTCTCAAAAGAAATATCCTCTGCCTGAGGATTGGTTGCTGGGGGAAGGGGCTGGGCAACATCTGGCAACGGGGATAGCTCATCCGCAGCCCAGGCAGGAGACACGATTCCGCATAAGATTATTCCGCCCCAGCAAATCCCCAGGAACAGGCGGCATATACGAAGAACCGAGTGGATGAGGCTACTCCGGAGGGGGGAGGGGATGAAATGAGCCGAGCGATTCATCATTACCAGCGCCGCGTCCGCTGCACGATGTCGACAATGCCTGACCCAATCGTCGTGAACATCAACAGCCAGATGACCAACCCGGGAACAAAGGTCAGTATCCCAAAGCCCCGCAGTGCCCAGACTGCAATCAAAATACCAAGGGATGCCAGAAATAGGGTGGTTTCGAGTCTCATAAATCAAGCAGCCATCTAAAAGGGTATTTATACAGCTGATGCCGTGCCTTATCGGCGCGAACAATCAACCGTTTCCCAAACTCCTCAACCCTACTCAACGGGCATTGCGGATACCGGCCAAAATCCCAGAGCCGATCGCCAGCATAACCAGCGCCCAGAGCGCTTCACGGGGAACTTCGCGCAGCCAACCGAAGGACTGAAACAGCAACAGCAGAGCCATCATGACCAGGAGGATGCCGGTGACATAGAGAAAAATAGTAATGGCCAGGTTGGGATTACGTCCCACAATCCTCACTCCACATGATGTCGAACATTGAAAACGGGTACTGAGCTGACCCACTTCAGCAATTTTACGGTACGGCTTCCGGCTTAGAACATCCGTCTCCAATACAGTTACGGATGTTACTGAGACGTTAACATGGGCTATTGTGGCACGAGAGTTGTTGGGTGTGCGACAGGCGTAGACAATTGCAATTTCTTCAACTCTTTATCAAACCTTGAGCCATTCTATGCAAAGTCTGGTGCATAGTGTGAGCAGATGGGCATAAGGGTGCTGGAAGGGTTGGAAATACTTGGAGTACAGGCCATGGTTGGTGGAATTGCATCTCACGGATTTGATGTTCCTGCAGAAGAGCCGAGCGCGATCGCCACGCTACACCCCGGCGAAGGAGCCCGGCTCACCCAGGGAGAAATTTTAGTCGATACCCAGACCCATACAGCCTGGGGAGCTGCTGTTACCGCCCGCATGTTTCTACCGATGCACTTGACCGCTGCCTGGGAACAGCTCACGGATTACCCCCGTTGGGTGCAGTTTTTTCCTGATATTACCCGTAGTGAAGTGGTGTTGGAGCGGAGCGATCGCAGTTGGAAGCGCCTCTACCAGGCAGCCACAAAAAACTTCTTCATATTTCAGGCTCAGGTAGATATTCACCTCAAAGTTTTTGAACAATATTTGAAAGGTCAGCGCAGCCGCATCCAGTTTCGGATGGAGCGGGGCAGCTTCCATGACTTCTCGGCAGATTTACACCTGGAGCAGTACGAGAACGGCACCTTGCTCACCTATCAAGTCAAAGCCACGCCAGCCATTCCTGTCCCTTCGGTCTTTATCCAGCAGGCCATCCGTATGGATTTGCCGGCTAACATGGAACAGATGCGGCGGGTGCTGCTACGAGGCTAGTTTATTACCTCTGGAGATATTTATGGGATTGCGTTCGTTCTTCACAGTGGCTCTTGCAGGGCTAGGTTTGGGCTTACCCGTTTCTGTAGCTATCCCTTCTGGGCTTGCCGTTCCGGCATCCACACCGGACGTGCAAGCCCCTGCAGGTGGCCCCGCAGTTTCGCAAGATAGCCTGCAGCGTTTGAGCTCAATGTTCTCACCCCAAATTCAGACAACGGTGGCTGCTTGTTGGGAACAGGGGAAAGTGAACCTGCAGACCACCCCGGTTAATGGTTGGGTGGTCTGTCAGGACGGCAGTGTTGTTGAAGGCGTGACCTACAATAACTACCTCTCAACAGTCGCGGATGTCATGGCAGCCAGTACCCTGGTGGGCCTCCGAACCGCGATGGATGCTGACCCTCGTCTCACACCTCAGGTATTGGCCACGTTTGTTAACACTGACCAGGGTAGTCAGCTCCTTCAAAATATTGTGCAGTCGGCTATTGTGCAGGGAGGATTGCAGCCCGGCGATAGGCTAGAGTCAGCAGCAGTCCTGACCGATGCGGTCGTATTACGCCTAGTCGATAATTTGCAAGACCCAACCCGCCTCAACAGCCTGCTAGGAACACCTGAACAGTACACTCAGACGGTGGGCCAGTTCTGTGCCTCGCCAGGGATGGACATCGCTGCCGCTCAACAACAAATTGGGTTGGATGCTATTCAGCTCTATGCGGTGTGCATTGAAGAATCGGGTACTATGCAGGAAGCCGTCCGACAGTTGTACTAGATAGCTCAACGCAATTAACCATAAAATCCAAAATGCTGTGTCCCTCGCTTCGCAAGAGACACAGCATTATTATTCTGAGATGGCAGCCCCCAGCGGTGTTGGCATCTGGTCGATGCTGATGACATTCTTTTGTTTCCAGTAGTCCAGTAACCCCTGTTCGCCCTTTTTGTCGGCCCATCGTAGCAGGTCATCCCGCTGCTCATTCAGTGTCATGAGCGGCACACCCATACCGCAGGAGGTCTGAACCCGATCGATGGTAGCTACAATGATTTGGCGGGTGCCTGGGATTTCGGGTAAACAAGCAGCAAGGGTTTGCCACTCGGGCATGGTCGGCAACACAGTTTTGCCGTAGCCATAAAGACGAAGTATCAACGGAGCCCGCTCAAAAGCACAAAACATAAACGTAATGCGCCCATTCTCCTGAAGGTGAGCCGAGGTTTCATTGCCACTTCCGGTGAGATCGCAGTAGGCGACTTGATTGGGTGACAAGACACGCAAGCAATCTAACCCTTTGGGAGACATATTAACGTGGCCAGTTTCGCTGAGGGGAGCTGTGGCCACAAAAAACATGGGCTGCTGGGCAATAAAAGCCTGAAGCTCATCGGTAATACTGTCAAATACTTTAGCCATGGAACGGAGCAGAGGTAGAGGAAAGTGGAGTGTTCGTATCCTGCCAGTTTTTAAGGGTTTGGAAGCGATACTAAAATTAAGGATTTTTTTGCTGAACGCTAGCGGTCGATGCCAGCAGGCAGCGGGCATCGAGCAACGTTAGATCGGGGGTTTGCAGAACCGTGCAGGTTGGAATGTATGGGACGATCGCAGGCAGTTGCTTAGACTTAAGCTGGGCGATCGCGGCCTCCACCGTAGCATTAAACGAGCTGTGATAGAGCCAATCCTGCGAGGGTTGCAGGAAGTAACCGGGGTCGAAGGCATTCGCATCCAGCAACCAGTAGTCAATGCCATAGGTCTCAATCGCCTGCCGCAGAGCAGCCGGGTCGGGGGAGTACTGGCCCTGGATCACAGCCGTAGCTCGTTTCTGGATTTCGGCATAGTAGCGAATGTGGTGGGGCAGGGTCAGTTCGCGACCTACGAGGAGCGATCGCCCCGCAAAGGCTGGAATGTTATTGGCCTCCAGAGCCAGGGACGCAACCTGGATATCCTTGGGTTGCTGGGCCAGGTACTCGTACAGAACAGGAGCTTTGCCCACAATCCAGATTTGAAAAACCCGCAGTAGGGGAGGGTAGAGAGGCACGAACAGGATCGTTGCCAGCCCCAGGGCGACCAATCCTGCCTGAACGTTGTGCCTTATAGAACGAGCAATACGGCGATGGTTCCACCCATGTAGAAACCGCTCCAACAGAACCACCAGGAAAATCGCAGCGGCAATGGACAGCACAAAGCGCCAGGTGTGATACGTGTAGCGATTTGGGAAGTGCAGCCGCAGCAGCAGCAGATGGGCCAGCCCAAATAAGCCGAGTGAGGCAACGACCAGATCGAAGAGCAGCCGACTTTGGGGTTGAATGCGAGACGTTAGCGGAAAGCGCGATTTAGGAAGGAAGGGTAACGCAAAGCCCAACAGAACGACGGTTGGGAAGTAAGGCAACCCAGGCCCAATAGAGCCTTTAAAGAGAAGGCGCAACGCAAGTGGCTCAAAATAAACATTGCGTGCCCCAGGATAATACTCTGCCATAGACCGCATTTGGTCTGCGGTGATCACCGGGCCATACTCTGATACATTTACATCCAACGCAAAAGGGATGAGAACGGCGATCGCGACCCCCAGTCCCAACGCCCACAACCGATAATCTGCCCGGTTGGAGGACAACTGCAGCGTTCGCTTCGACACTTTGATCAGACGCACCGTCAGCACTGCCACTGCGAGAATAGCGAGTTGGGGAAAAACCAGACCCTGGAGAGCGATCGCTCCAATACAGGGCCACACCGCTCCGGCCGCCAGAAAATCTAAAAAAGCACCAAAGATGGGATAAACGAAGGCCCGAGGTGAGGCGGACACCAGGTCATCGTTGAGCCAAATTTGCTGATTGAACAATAACACCGCCAGCACCGCGCCTACGGTGACTGGAAACAGTCGCAGAGTGAGGCGATAAATAAAAAAGGATGCGACAAGAGCTAACAGGGTCGGCAGAACTTTGGCAAAAGCTAGCGGTGCGATGCCAAGAAGAAACGCAAAACGATAAACAGCCTTAAATCCTAGCGGCGCAACGGAATGGAAATAGTTGATACTCCAGTCATTCGGGAACAACTCCGGATCAGCCCAACGTTGCATCCAAACAATGTGATGGCGTACGTCATCCTGAATCACATAGGGTTGATTCAGCCAGAAGATAGCGGAGAGCGCACCGTAAATCAGGGGAATTAGCAGGCTAATTAGCAATCCCTGACGGCGAGTCAGAGCAAAAGAGCGCATGGTTATTGAGGAGAGCGAGGACCAGATTGAGCAGCGACCTCAGCCACTAGCCGGTCAAAATACCAGTTCAGCCCTGGGGCCAGAAGGCTGTGGAGACGGTTGAGGACACTCATTTCCGTGCCAGGAGTAATGGCGAAGACCCGCCGCTCTACCCCACGCAGAATCTCCTGGGCAACGCCATCCGCACTCCAGGTTTCGGCGGTGGCGGTGATACGCTTAGTTTCCTCAGGCTTGGTCCGATTTTCAGCCTCCAATTGAGGGGTATCGGTATCGGGGGGGTAGACGATGGAAACGCCAATGCCAGAAGGTTTCACTTCTCCCCGCAAGGCTTCCGCCAACCCCCGCAACGCAAATTTGGTTGGGCTGTAGGGTGTGTAGCCATACAGCCCAACCAACCCAGCTCCGGACGATACCAGCACCAGATGACCGCGCTGCCGTACCTCCATAGCAGGCAGCACAGCGCGGATGCAATAGAGGGTGCCGAAGTAATTGATCGCCATGGTCTGCTCAAAGATATCGATAGGCAGTTCCCGAAAATATCCGGGATGGGCAATGCCAGCACAGGTAATCAGCAGATCAGGGGTACCCAGAGCCGCGATCGCTCCTGCCATCGCCGCTTCTGCCTGGGTCCGATCGCTAACATCCGCTGAAAACACCTGTACCTGGGTTGAACTTGGGGTGAGGGCGGATTGGGCGATCGCCAACTTGCCGGGGTCACGGGCCACCAGTGACACATTCATACCTGCCTGCACCAAACGATGGGCTGTTGCTAAGCCAATACCGCTCGAGCCCCCCGTAATAATGGCGTGTCCCCCGGCAACGATGCTCCCTGAATTCTGCATTTTAGCCATACTTGCCTTAGCCTTCTGCTCTACGTTCCATCTCTTGCTTCAAGGCACCCAGGGTATCCCGCAAGCTATTGCGGTAGATATTAAAGAAGAGGCCTCGGTTATCTGGCCCTGGATCCACATTAACCCGATGGGTCACCACGACCTGATTTGGGTTGTTCGGTACAGGGTCAATCTGCCAGCTGCCAGCGACACTTTCGACATCGCCCTCGACCAGTTGAAAGTCAATCGCCCGGGGGAAGTTCTCAGTGGTTGCAAGCCGGACCCGAGTCCGGCGATTGAAAAAGGCCACTCGCACTTCATTGACCTGCTCAAATACCCGGCGGTTACCTTCACTGGCCAACAACTGGCTGGAGGCCACACCTGGTAGGAAGTTCTCAAAGTTGTCGTAGTCGGTCAGAACCTGCCAGGCCATTTCTGCTGGAACATTGACCAGCACTTGGCCTACAAATTGCCCCTCATCTCCTGATACCACTGGCCGGCCCGATTGCAAATCTCGATTCTGAGCCGTTTGAGCCACTAATGTGCCGGTTTGAGCCTGACTAGCAGACAGATAGGTGAGAGGGAGGATCAGGGCGATCGCCACAACCGAAAGAAAACGAAGGGGAAACAATTTCACAGTTCAAACGTTGACGAAAGGTTTACAGGAAAGAGACGGCAGTCTTTGTCTCTTTGTTCGCGAAAACGCCCGGATAGAAGTTATGGACAATTGTATAGCGATAGTCGCGGCGCCTCAGCCGTAAAAGAAATGCACGAACTAAGGAGATTTCTACATAAGAATTTATCTGGGATGTGGGTGCTTTGCCCGCTTCGCAGGGAAAGCACCCACATCCCGGAGGTAATTTTATTACTGGAAATCTCCTAAGCATTCCTTTTAGGAACAATGCGATAGGTTTGACGCTGAAACGGGTAAGTCGGCAGTGGAATTCGACGGTTCCCACGGGACGGATGAACCTTCGACCACTCCAACCCATATCCCACGATGTAACGCTCCGCCAGTTGGTGACAGGCTTCGAGAGACGGCTTTGCCTCCCACTCTGTCAACTCAGACGTTGCAGCACGCCCTTGATAGACAAAAGCGTCTGATTCGCCGCGCAGATAGGCGGAAATGCGATCGCTCAACTCTGCCATAGACTGCGCCACAATTGCGAGCCGTTGGGGGAAGTGCGATCGCCCTACGGCGGCTGTCCAACACACATCTCCCAACCGTAGCTCAGGGTGTTTCTGAATATAAGCCTGGTAGCGCTCAGCAAGTTGCCGCAAGGCCGTTTCATCACGGGCAGAAAGGCACAGCACATTCCATCCGGGCAAATCTTGATCAACAGCAATGGGCACCGCTTCGTCAGGGGCATCGGCCAGCACCACATGGGCATTGGTACCGTTGAATCCAAAAGCGCTGACGCCAGCAATTCGGCGATCGCTCCCCTGCGGCCATGCGACCGGAGTTGTAGGCACCTGAATCGGCAATTCAGCCCAGGGTACATGTGGATTCGGCGTCTGATAATGCAGGTTGGGCGGAATTTGCTGATGTTTCAGAGCCAGCACTACCTTTAACAATCCAGCAATCCCGGAGGCTGCTTCCAGATGCCCAATGGTTGGCTTGACAGAGCCCAGGATGAGAGGCTTACCACTGGCGCGATCGCCTCCAAACACGGCCCCCAAGGCATTCACCTCAATCGGGTCTCCCAGTGCTGTGCCCGTACCGTGGGCCTCCAGATAACTCACCTGCTCCGGCTGCACCCGGCTATTGTCAAGCGCCTGCCGCACCAGGGCTTGCTGAGAAGGGCCATTGGGCACGGTCAGGCCACTGGTGCGCCCGTCGTGGTTGACCGCTGAGCCGAGAATCACGGCGTGAATGCGATCGCCATCGCGCTCAGCATCCCGCAGCCGCTTCAACACCACCATGCCACACCCTTCCGCTCGCACAAAACCATTGGCGTCGGCATCGAAGCTGCGGCAACGCCCATCGGGCGAGAGCATCCGTGCCCGCGCAAAATTAATTCCGGGTTCGGGTGACAGGATACGGTTCACGCCTCCCGCCAGAGCGAGGTTACATTCCCCATTGCGAAGACTCTGGCAGGCCAGGTGAACGGATACCAGGGAAGAAGAGCATGCCGTATCCACGGCCAGACTAGGCCCTGTCAACCCTAACAGATAAGAGAGACGGCCAGCAGCCACGCTGTGGGTGTTGCCCGTGGCCAAATAGGCGTCAATCTGCTCCGGTGCCTGATTGAGGAGTTGTTGCCAGTAGTCAATGCTGCAAATTCCAACAAAAACCCCGGTCAGGGAAGCATTTAGGGAATCGGGGGCGATCGCTCCATGTTCTAGAGCCTCCCAGCTCACCTCCAGGAGTAGCCGTTGTTGTGGGTCGAGAGAAAGGGCTTCCCGAGGGGCCATGCGGAAAAAGGGAGCATCAAAATCCCACAGATGAGGCACAAACCCACCGCGCCGGGGGCAGCCCGGTAACGCTGGATCAGGGCTGTCATAGTCATCGGGGTTCCAGCGATCGCCCGGCACGTCAGTAATGGCATCTTGCGACTGATGCAGAACACTCCAAAAACTGTCGGGCGAATCAACGCCTCCCGGCAAACGACAGCCCAAGCCAATGATGGCGATCGGTTCGGTGCGCGCCTGTTCCAGGGCATCAACCTTAGCTTGCAGTTCTTTCAGGGCAAGTAAGGCACGTTTAGTCGGTGACAACGAGTCGGGCTGTTCTGCCATGGAGCGTGCGTCGGTCTATGCAAAAGCGTTAATCCTGCTCAGTATGCCAGATAGTGCGGGAATACTGGTGAAGGAAGGGGCCAGTTATAACGATGACCCTCTAGTGCAGGCATGTCTTTGAGAGCTTGAGTGAGTGCAGCCTGGCCAGGCTCAAAAACATGCTTGAATCACCCAGGAACGTTATAACAATCAAACATCATTAACATCGCTGCATCATGATGCAAATTTCTCAAGGGCATTTAAATACGTTGGATTATTGCCCCCGGCTCTTTCAACATATTTACCTCGACCAATTAAGTATTCCACTGACCTTTGAGCAGCAGGAGGCGATGGCCCGAGGTAGCCGCTTCCACACATTGATGCAGCAGCACGAATTGGGGCTCTCTACCCAGGTGCTGGGTGAAGATGCGGCCCTCAGTGAACTAATGGAACGCTTTCTGGCAACGGCCCCAGATGTGATGCGGCGCGACCATGCGCTATTTCGGCAAAGTGAACATCGCCGTCAAATCGTCTTTCAAGATTTTCTGATGACCGTTGTCTATGACCTGTTGATTCTGGAGCCAGAGCAGGCCGATATTTTGGACTGGAAAACAGGCTTGGGTCTACCATCAGCCCAGAAGCTAGAACGCAACTGGCAATTCAAGCTGTACCCCTTCGTTCTGGCAAAAACGAGTTCTTACTTACCCGAACAAATCACAATGACCTACTGGTTTGTGCAACCGGGAGGGCCTGACGAAGCTTCAAACCCTCAAATGATGCGATTTCCCTATGCGGCGGAGAAACATCATGCGATCGCCGAAGAACTTAGCATCCTACTGGCCCGCTTAGAGCAATACCTGGAAGATTACCGGGCTGGACAGTTCCTTCCCCAGGTTGATGACGGAAATGGGCATTGTGAAGCATGTCCCTTTGCAATACGGTGCGATCGCAGTTCTATCCATCGCACGTCAGAAGCTACATTGCCCGCTCTAAATGACATCCATGAAGTCATTATTTAACCTCAGTTCAGGATAGGCTGAAGTGCCCTTAGCGCGAGCTTTGCGCACTCAAAAATACCCTTAACCCGAACTCGGGTTATTTAATATGCATATTCGCTCAACTTGATCAGGAAAAGAGAACCTGAGGTTAACCTCAGGTTCTCTTTTCCTGATCAAGTTGAGCTTTGCAACAAGAACAAATTACTGACAAGTAATATCAACCTTTAACCTTTGCAATTTCTTAAAAGCAACCCACTTGAGTAATGACATCTTTGATACAAAATTAATTCATCCAAAAGGCATAGCCGGACAATTAGTCTTGCAAGAAGCAGTTTCTATCTAAAGAGGGATGCCAGCCATATAGAAGCAAAGGCTTAATTCCTGGTCTTATTAAAACCCTTAAACCTCGATACAACCTAATGGTATTCCTTAAAACTATCTATTAACAACCTGAACCATTTTCTAAAGACTGATGCTCTAGCTGAAAAACACATCTAAGATGGAAATACCTGCAATTCAGGGCTTTTGAACGTATTGATAGATGCCTTCTGCTATTTGTATACGGTTTAACTGAAAAGTCTCCCTAAAGACAGGTGTAATAGGTAAAGGAGGGATATGTAAATGACCGGAGAGCTTTGTAACTTTCTCTTTAGTTTTCTTGTATTTTTGCTTCTATTTAAATTAGATTTAATATTAGCAAATCAGGGATTACTCGGTTATCAGTTCTGGTTCAATTACACCAAAGTAATCCCTCGGCAGTAGAACTCCTGAAAGCATTAAGTTACGATAACTTTCAGAGGTTAGTAGAAGCAGTTTTGACAACTGCCTAAGAAACGAGAAGCTAAGATATTTGCTCCCTACTTCTTGGCATTGTTTCTTTCAAAATCTCCCTCTTGATTGTTCTCTTAAGCTCCCTGACTATCTGCTAAAAATTGTTCTTTTTCCTGTTTTGTAGCTATCTACTTCGTGCAACCGCTTTCAATCCAGCGCTATCTAAAGGTCCAGACATTAAGAAGTCTTCACCTTAAGATGCAGACGCTGAGGGATTGTTCCCGGAACCTCAAACAATTTTAATTAACCTATTTGGCATTTGATGACTATGAATACTTGTCCTTGCTGCTCCGAACCACTACTGCGTCATGCTCAACGTGGCCGCATTTACTGGTTCTGCCCCCATTGCCATCAAGAAATGCCAAATCTTTCCACGCTGATTCTGGCTAATTCTCAAGCGGCAGTTTTGACAAGTGCAGATAACTCTCGGCCTAAGCCTCAAGTGCTGTCCTATGCTGGGTTTTAAGTTTTGTTTATGAAGGTTGGTTTTTCGGGCTGCTTGTTAGAAAAACCGATCTAATCAAGTTTCAAACCCTCATTTATTGCTCTACTTAATTTTTGATAGGACACAAGGAAGGGTTAGGGGTTTACCTTAACCCTTTTCTCGTATTCATCTACTTAACCTCAGTTCGGGATAAGCTGAAATGCTCATTTTGGCGTGCGCAAAGCGCACGCCAAAATGAGCGTTTTCAAGTACCGCGCGTTGCGCGGCACTCGAAAACGCCCTTAACCCAAACTCAGGTTACTTACTCTCCGCTGAAAGTAGCCATCTTTAGCCTCAGGACAGGACGAAACATAAAACTACCTCTAAAACCCAGTTTTTTCGTTGTGAGGGCTTCATCGCCACAATGGAAAAACTGGGTTTTAGAGGTTTTGTCCCATACTGAGATCTTTAACTGTAGATAACAGGTGCGAGGGGTGCATCCCACTTTTGCAAATTTGGAAACCCACTTACAAAAGTAGGATGCACCCGGTGCGAGGGCTCTGGGCTGTTGTACCTCCGACGGTACCTGTGATACGGTTCTGGGTGTTTTCTCTAGCAAGTCAAACTTCTATGAATCTCCCCTTAGTATTTGATATTGCACTAGGGCTCATCTTTATATTTCTAACTCTCAGTTTGTTAGCGTCAGAAGTCCAAGAACTGATTGCAACCCTGCTTCAGTGGCGGGCAGAACATCTTAAGCGCTCCATTGAAAACCTGATACTGGGCCAGGGCGAACAGGATCCGGCTTATCAGGAATTTGTGAATGAACTATACCGAAGCCCGTTAATCCGAGCCTTGAATCAGGAAGCCAAAGGAATTCTTCCTCGCTTCTTCCGGGATGTTGTACATGGAAGCGGAAGTGTAGTTCGTTCTGTGACGGGTCGTCAGGAAACGTTCGGGGGAAACAGAACCGGGCCGTCCTATATCCCTGCTCCAAGCTTTGCAGAAGCATTACTGCAAAAGCTTGGTATCGATGGCCTAGCACAGCAAGCCAGCGAACTAACCTTGAGACAGTTGTGCCGCGAACGGATAACGATGCTAGAGCGACTCCTTCAGTCCCTTCGCAATAGTGCTGGCGATGATTCACTGCTAGCAATAGAATTTGAAAGTTTAAAGCGCCAACTAATTGAGATTACTCGAGATTTCAAAGGTAACCGAATTCCTTTGTCGTTGGCCCTGGAGCAGGCGATCGCCCAAATCTCTCAGTTCCTCGACAATACAGAGCGCTTCCTGGATCACAACGACCAAAATTACGCCATCATTCGTACACGGTTGCCCTTTTTACGTCAGTCAATCCTTCAGAAGAAACTAGAACCCACGATCTATGAACTTCTAGAGGTCGTCGTTAGAAATGATGTAGAGGTGCCAGCGGAATTAGCCGAGACAGTTCAGGAATTGCGTCAACGGCTCCGGTTTATTCCTCCAGAATTGCGCTCTAACATTCTGTCACTGGCCCAGCAAGCCCAATTAAAAGCAAGCAACCTGCGGGACGGTGTTCGCCAATTGCAGGCCGAGATAGAAACCTGGTTTGACCGCTCGATGGATCGGGCATCGGGAGTTTATCGCCGCAATGCTAAAGGGTTTGCTATCATTCTGGGCATTTTGACAGCAATGGCCACGAATGCTGACGCGTTTCTGATGGTGGAACGCTTATCCCAAGACACAGCCATTCGGACGGCCCTCACACAAACAACCGATCAATTGATTAGCCAGCAGTTTCAACGAGATAACTTCCCCGATGCCGTGGGTGGAACAACCCCAGATATCCCAACCAATGAACCTGGCAATCCAACCGAAGTACCCACTACTGGAGAAGCTGATGCCCGTGCCTTAGAGCAAAACTTGAGCAGTGTCAAAGACGCTTTGGGTGATGTATTGGGTGATATTCCGCTTCCCCTGGGCTGGAATTCTGACAATCTTAGACGCCAATTTCCAGCAGAGAGCAACCGCTTTCTCACCATACCCAAGTCACTTCTGGGTTGGCTGGTTACTGGAATTGCCATCTCTATGGGTTCGAGCTTCTGGTTTGACCTGCTGGGCAAAATCGTGCGGGTACGGAACACAGGCACACCGACCAAACCCAGCTCTAGCGATTAATATTGCTATTCGGCTGCAATTGAATCAGCGCTGATGCCAGACGTAGTAAGCTTTAGCAGCAATACAACGGCACAAACTCCATTAACAACGATTGAGGGTGACGTTTTTGCGCCACCCTCAATCGTTTGGTTCTTTCGCTAAGACTACGCTTGAACGCGCCGTTCAAATTCGGCACGGGTATCTTCGACCTGTGCGAGAGCTTGGGTATACAACTCGCTATGCTCGGCTTTGAGCCAGGCCAACAGACGGTTAATTTGAGCGTTTCGCAGTTCCAAATCGGCCTGGAAAATGGTGGCGATCGCCATGTGCTGAGCGTACTGCTCTGGATGGCCCTGAGCAACAAAACTCGCCATTAGTACAGCCAGAGCCTGCTGCTTGACGGGGTCGGGCGTGGGTGAAGTAATCATCGGAATTTTTGAATTGCAGAGGTTAACAGTTGAAATCCTTCTGAAGAACGCTCGCTCAGGCGGATACCATTTGCGAGTGGTCAGGATTAAGCACGGTTTTTCTGAGCTTCCAATAGCTCAAACGCGTGGGCAAAGTCTTCCGTGGTGATTTGCAGGGTGCTGGGGTCCTCCTGTCCTTCCGCCCGGAAGCGACGAATGGCTTCCAGGGCAGCCTGGTTACTCAGGAGAGCCAGATCGGCACCGTTCCAACCGTCGGTCTGGGCAGCCAGAGCCGCAAGATCCACTTCGGACAAGGGGCGATCTTCGTTATGGACTTGCAGAATCGCCAGACGGCTCGGCTCGTCAGGCAAGTCAATTTTAATTTGTAGGTCGAGACGACCCGCTCGTAGTAGTGCGGCATCCAGGGCATCAGGGCGGTTCGTAGCTCCCACAAGCAGCACATTCGTGGCGTCCTGAAGCCCATCCAATTCCGTGAGAAGCTGACCGACGACGCGATCGCTCACCCCTGAATCTCCAGAGAACTTACCCCGAGCCGGAGCCAGGGTATCAATCTCATCCACAAACACTACACAGGGCGATGCCTGACGCGCCTTTGTAAACAGTTCTCGCACAGCCTGTTCGGCAGCGCCGACCCATTTACTGAGCAGCTCGGGGCCATTCACTGCAATAAAGTTAGCTCGGGCCTGAGTGGCGATCGCCTTGGCCAATAAAGTTTTTCCGGTTCCCGGAGGCCCCCATAGCAAAATGCCGCGAGGTGCCTTTGCCCCTGTTCTCTGATACAACTCGGGGTACAACAGCGCCCCTTCAACCGACTCCTGAAGCTTCTGCTTCGCCAGTTCTAACCCACCGATGTCATCCCACTCCACCTTCGGAGCTTCAACTTCGATCGATCGCAGCACCGAGGGCTTGATTTCACGAATCGCCTGGAGAAAATCCGTCTGGTTCACCGTCATATCGTCGGGAATGGGACCGCTGAGAGATGGCACCTGACGGCGCAGGGCAGTGTAGGCGGCCTTTTGGCAAAGCGCTTTGAGGTCAGCTCCAACCATCCCGACGGCGAGGTCGGCGATCGCTCCCAACTCCACCGTTTCATCCAACGGCATGGCCCGTGTCTGAATCCGCAGAATCTCCAGACGACCATCGCGATCGGGCACGCGGAACTGCACTTCTCGATCAAAACGACCCGGACGACGTAGAGCTGGATCCAGGTGATCGGGGCGGTTGGTAGCCGCCAACACCAGAACACCATTGGTAGCAGCGAAACCATCCATCAGGCTCAGCAGCTGTGCAACGAGGCGCTTTTCGACTTCCCCTTCAACCTTGCTGCGATCAGGGGCAAGGCTGTCAATTTCGTCAATAAATACCAGACAGGGAGCTGCTTTCGAGGCCTTCTCAAAGACTCCACGTAGCTTTCCTTCAGCCTCGCCATAATACTTGCCCATCACCTCAGGGCCAACGATAGCGATGTAATTCACACCCAATTCGTCGGCCAGAGCACGAGCGGTCAAGGTTTTACCCGTTCCGGGTGGCCCAACCAGCAGAACGCCACGGGTCGGCTCCAACCCAAGTTTTTTCAATAGGTCAGGGCGTTTTAGGGGCAACTCCACTAACTCACGCAATTCCTGCAAGATTGGCCCTAAGCCGCCCACATCCTGGAGAGTGGGTGGTTCCGCAGACGGCTGGTCGTCTTCAGAGGATGTTGAGGATGTTGTAGAACCGGAGTCCTTGGGGGGTGGGGGAATAATCACCGGATCATCGGCAGTACTAGCGGGGGCATTGGGGCGAATCCGACTGGTGCCGATATTGGTAGGTCGATTCCCCTGACGGGGAATACTACTCAGAGGGCGAGTGTTGATCTGAACATTAGTCTGGAGTTCTCCCTTCTCCGCCTTCTCTTCTAGAAGTTTTGCCAATTCCAGGAGTTGCTCAAAGCCTTTAAATAAGTCGCTCATGGGTGAGTCCGGTGACAACCGTTGGGTAGTGGCTGTTGAAAAGGGGCGCAATCACTTCAGGAATGGCCCGGTAGGCTGATCTATTGAAAAGTCGCGCCCCGATTCAAAAATTGCCTAAGCCCTTCTTCGACCTAGTATTCCCCGCACCAGGAAACCATTACCTTTAAAAAAACATGGACGTTACGTTTCATCGCAACTTTTCCCCTGAAACGGATGGCAACTCTGGAATCAATAGGTTAGAAGCAACACCTCAGATGCCAATAACACTGGAGTACCCCGTGGGGCTAACGCCGTTTCATCACTTACACCTGGCAATGTTTAGCGGCAAAGGAGGCGTCGGAAAAACGACCCTCTCCTGTGGTTTTGCCCGTGCCTGGGCACAGCAATTTCCCAACGAGCGGGTCTTGCTGCTATCCACCGATCCGGCTCATTCCTTAGGGGATGTGTTGCAAATGACGGTGGAGGACAGCCCCCACCCCATGCCAAATCTGCCCAACCTACAGGTGCGCGCGCTTGACGCTCAACGCCTTCTAGCCGACTTCAAGAATCGGTACGGCAAGGTTTTGGAACTACTCGTGGAGCGGGGTAGTTTTGTTCAAGGGGAAGACCTTAGCCCGGTGTGGGATTTGAGCTGGCCAGGGCTCGATGAATTGATGGGCATTTTGGAGATTCAGCGCATTCTGAGAGATCAAGAAGCGGATCGGGTCGTGGTGGATATGGCCCCCAGCGGCCACACCCTTAACCTGTTCGGACTCATGGACTTTCTAGATGAGTTTTTGAAAGCGCTGGATCTATTCCAGGAAAAGCATCGCGTCATCAGTGAAAGCTTTGGGGGCCGTCATCAGCGAGATGAAGCGGATGACTTCCTGATCGAGATGCAGGAAGACCTGCGGACTGGGCGCGAGTTGCTGCAGAATAGCGATCGCACCGCTTGCCTCATCGTCGCTATCCCAGAACCCATGAGCTGGTGCGAAACTCACCGCTTCCTGGATGCCCTATTAACCCTGAACATTCCCGTCGGTGGCATCTTTCTCAATCACTGGCTTCCCGCTGATTCTGCTGTAGACCGTCGAGTAGAACAGCAACATTTATTGGAAAAGTTCCGGGCGATCGCTCCCAGTCCCCTCTTCTGCATCCCTCAGCAAAACAACGAACCTGTCGGAGCCGAAGGGTTGGATCGGCTAATGGCTCAACTGGTTACAGCCCCTGACAGCGTGGGAGAAGTTACACCGGAACAACGTTCCTTCCAGCTTCCGCCCATCTATGCCCCGGGCTTTGAGGATTTTGTAACAGCGGGACGGCGGTTGGTCATTGTCGGGGGCAAGGGGGGTGTCGGGAAAACGACCGTATCGGCAGCGATCGCCTGGGGCTTGGCAGCCCGTCATCCTGATCAATCCGTTCGCATTATCTCCATTGACCCGGCTCATTCCCTGGGTGATGCCTACGGTACGCTGTTGCAACATGAAGCCACCGCTATTACAGCAAACTTGAGTGGCCAGGAAGTGGACGCCGAGAAAATTCTCCAGCAGTTCCGCGAAGATTACCTTTGGGAATTGGCAGAAATGATGAGCGGTGAGACTGGAAGCGATGACTTGCGAGTAGCCTATGGGCCAGAAGCCTGGAAGAAAATTGTCTCTCAGGCACTTCCTGGCATTGATGAGATGCTGGCTTTAATTACAGTCATGGAATTACTGGAAAGCGGGGAACAGCAGCTCATTGTGCTGGATACAGCTCCCACAGGGCACCTGCTTCGCTTCCTGGAAATGCCGACCGCTCTGGGAGACTGGCTCGCCTGGATCTTCAAACTCTGGTTGAAATATCAAGATGTTGCGGGCCGTGTCGAGCTGATGGGCCGTCTCCGCACCCTACGAAAGCGTGTGATGGATGCGCAGAAAAAGCTGAAGGATCCAGCCTATACA
Organism: Leptolyngbya sp. PL-A3; assembly: GCF_039962325.1. Taxonomy (NCBI): domain Bacteria; kingdom Bacillati; phylum Cyanobacteriota; class Cyanophyceae; order Leptolyngbyales; family Leptolyngbyaceae; genus Leptolyngbya; species Leptolyngbya sp. PL-A3. The sequence continues at coordinate 59,152 of NZ_JAMPLB010000022.1, read as the reverse complement.
GAGTTTATTGGTGTGGTGCAGGCACAATCACCCATTCTGGCGGAAGCAGAGCGGTTGACGCAGTCGTTGAAAGAGATGGCGATCGCCCAACGCTACATCGTCCATAATCGCTACGAAGTCGGCTATGAAATTCCGGCAGAACAGTTTTGCCAGCAATCCATCGTACGCTTGGCCCAACTTCCCCGCCTGATTCCTGCTGGCAATGGTTATGCCGATGCACCTCTAGGGCAGGTGCAAATCGCGGCCTCACTTTTATTTAACCTCAGTTCGGGTTAAGGGCTTTTTCGAGTGCCGCGCGACGCGCGGCACTCGAAAAAGCTTATTGTTGCGTGCGCTTAGCGCACGCAACAATAAGCTTTTGGGCTTATCCCGAACTGAGTTTGTTTAATTGACAGGACTGATATGATTTGACAGCAAGTTATGAGGTCTTGACGTAAATACAGCGGTAGATTCCAATGCTGGTTATTCTCGAGAGCTGGTGTTAATGCCATTCGAGGCTTGGAAAGCCTATTTCCACGGCCTTTCATTGAAGTATTTGTGAATCTCAACCCATGGGTCAGCAATCTCTTCTAAATAGGGGGGATTATAATGAAGAGATGAACATCGTGGATCTCCCCATGCGCGCTCGCGTAGTAGGGGTTATTATCACAGTACTTTGGCAATAGAAAACTGGCTTTTGCCGCTATGAGTTCATCAAATACTTGATGGCTCATGGCATTAGAGAAGTTCGGTTAAGGGCTCCGCTGTTGTCACTGACCCAGAGGGACACCATCTTCCACATCCATTCGTAGAGTTCTGGTTATCTGTTATGCTTCATGCAGAGCGCTTTGAGGATCATCGGGGGCAATCGGTTAGCACGCCTGAAGTCAAACGAGCTTCTCTCAGTTCCCTTACCCCCAGTCCCAGTGAAGCGGCTGATCTCGAAGCACTCCTAGCTGAGAATTTGAGCCCTAATAAGCGCGCTGTTGTCCAAGCCCTCATCCACACGTGGGAAGCCAATCGCAAGGTACGACTGGAGCATACAGGTTAAGATGTGTCCGATGAATCACCTTCTTTAAGGAGACTGATCGAGCTCATTCAGAAAAAGCTTGGTTCCGACACAGATCCGTCTTCCTTAGAGTTAATTGATCTCATTAAGAAGGTCGTCCTGGCAGACACGGACGATTTTTTAGAATTAACGCGGTTGGCTGGCCTCAGCCCCCTCGAAAGCTATGCAGGCCAAAATCTTGTCGGTGTCAATTTAGATGACGCAGATCTCGCTAACGCCGATTTTTCCCGAGCAATCCTCATCCGTTCCAGTTTTTGTAGAGCCGAGTTAAGTAGTGCCAACTTAAATAAGGCTAATCTCACCAGTGCAGCCTTTGCTCAAGCACGTCTGATCAGCGCCACCTTAATGGATAGCAACTTGACCAACGCGGTCTTCAGTGGCGCAGACCTGACAAATGCCAAGCTCAATCAGTCCGTTCTAAAAATGGCAGATTTGAGTGACACGCATTGCATCTGTGCAGAAATACGGTTCGCTGATCTGACAGGGGCTACCCTTTGCCGTGCTCGCCTAGAAGAGGCCAATTTATCATCCACCAACTTCCGCCGTGCCAACCTAACCCGCGCAAATCTTCAAGGAGCCAATCTATTCGGGGCAGATTTTTCCAGCACGCTGCTTTACCGAGTAAATTTTAATGACACTAACTTAGATGGCGTCAAGGTTGAAGGAGCCCACTTCAGCGCTAACCCTGGCATTAACCGCGAGATACGCCGCGATCTGATCCGCCGGGGGGCAATCTTTGAGGATTGATATTCGATGGAGGGGGCTTCACACGCTTTACATTGCATCGAGGTTCAACTGCTGGTTATATAGCGCTACCATCCATGTGTGAACCACGAGAGCGCTATTAGAGCGCTTTTCAAGCGCTTACAATCTGGTTGTTTTTGTGAGAGCCGCGCGGCTCTCACAAAAACAACCGTGGCTGATTCAAGCACAAGGCACTGTAAATTAAGGAGATTTCCAACAATGAAATTACCCCCAGGATGTTGGTGCTTTGCCCGCTTCGCGGGCAAAGCACCAACATCCTGGGTAGATTCTTATGCAGAAACCTCCTAAACAAAGTGGTAGGGAGGCAACGGAGCATCTAGCATGACTTCCCAAAGCGGGCAGAGGGCTTGCCATTGCTCCAGATAGCCTTGAGGGCTTTGGGGCGGCTCAGCTAAGCCGTTCCCCCGACTGAAGTCTGCCAGGAAGTAGAGCCGTTCCATCCCATCACGGGGCTCAGCCGTAAAGAGATGGGGATAAATTTGGGCGATCGCCTCCCGCAACACATCCCGCTGCTGCTGCCGCTGCTGTTGCTGCTCGAACTGTTCTTGAAACTGGCGTTTTTTCGCTAAGAAATACGCCTTTCCACCTGCTTCCGCAGGAATCGCGGAGGCAGAAGCTACAACAGGTTTCAGGCGCACCGTATATTCAGCTTTCCCTTTGACTTTCGCCAGTTTTGCAAGATATGCATCGGCATTATCTTGCAGATGGTTCTCCAGGTCGGTCTGAGAGCGAAAGCAGGTACCAAAGCGTAAGGGTAATAAATCCGTTTGCTCAAACGCTTCGCGGATCACCTGGTCATGATGCAACACTGCCCGCATTAGTCGAGCATCGTCAGATTGCAACGTCTCAATGTCCAGGCCTACTTCTACTAAAGCATCCAGGGAACCAACAGGAATACGCTGCAGCGCTCCTGCAATACCCTCAGGCAGCACCAGCATCGCGTCAGGTGGCAACAAGGCATAGGTATAGGTGGTTTGAAGAGATGCCATGTGACTATGCTCATAACAAACGGCCATACCTGGATGCCTCTAGATATGACCGTTTGGGTCAATTTGCAATTAAACGCTGGCGATCGCCTCAGCACAGGCTTTGCCAGAATCGATAATTAAAGGTTTTCACCCCCAACTATCAATATGTCGCTACCGCATAGTTACCCCAGTATTAGCATGGCTGGAAGAACCATTTTGCGAGGCTTTGGCCGCACCATTCTTGTGGCCATTGGAGCTACTAGTATTACGGGGCTGAATCACCCCATAGCCACCGTGGTTACGCTCATAGATAACGTTAATTTCCCCAGTTTCGATGTTACGGAATGCATAGAAGTCATGATCTACGAGTTCTAGCTGTTCAAGGGCCTGGGCAACCGTCATTGGAGGCATGGCGAAGTACTTGGTGCGAACCACCTCAGGAGGTAACTCTGGGGTGCGATTCTGGAGCAGTTCTTCGACATCCGCTGCATCTGTAGTTACAGGCGTACTATCCAGAGCTTCGGAGGTTTTTAGTGGGGTGCGGGCGTTTCGTTTTTCCTTAAATTTACGAAGTTGTCGGCTGATTTTATCAGCGACCAGATCAATACTGGCATAGAGACTCTCACTACTTTCTTCAGCCCGCACTACTGTTCCGTTCGCGTAAATCGTAACTTCAGCAGTCTGCTTAGGGCTTATCCGAGGGTTACGGGCAACCGACAGATGGACATCCACTTCCGTCGTCAATGTATGAAAATGTTGCACAGCTTTCTCAATCTTTTGTTGGACGTAGTCGCGGATTGAGTCGGTAATTTCGATGTTTTTTCCCTGGATAACAAGCTTCATATAGCTCCTCCATAAACGGTGGATCTACATTCACCCTAGCACCTTGTATTGTGGAGAACTAAGTCGTTAAAAATGTTTTGCATCCCTTGATAATTCTTGATTTGACAGCCGGGATCACTCGGTTGCCAAACGGATAGGTCTTCCACATATGTGGGTAGGAAATAGGTAAAACCCACAGCACGGTTATAGCTATCCTAGATATAGTGCCCCCACATAAATGCTAAGAAACGTACGGACAAGAAACGATATCCTAATCTTGATAAGCAACATCAGCGAATCTATTATCTCTTTTACCTAAAGAAATTGTTAAATTCTCTGTTTTCACGCTTTTAACAGTCCCTTTTTCTCTGAGGTTTGTGTTAAAAGAAAAGGCTCAATTTTCTATGAATTGTAACTGCAATTTGGTATGGGCCGGCCAGGTGCCCTATGAGCAAAGCTGGGAATGGCAGCGATCGCTCGTTCGCCACAAGCAACAAAACCCTGACGCTCCAGATTGGCTGTTGCTGCTAGAACATCCCCCGGTCTACACCCTGGGAACAGGCTCAACCACTGACTTCCTCAAATTTGACCCTGAAGCGGAAGGCGTAACGGTGCATCGCACAGAACGGGGTGGGGAGGTAACCTATCATGCGCTTGGGCAGTTAGTCGGGTATCCCATTCTGAACCTACGCCGATATCAGCAGGATTTGCACTGGTATCTACGGAACCTGGAAGAGGTTGTGATTCAGGCGATCGCCCCCTATGGTCTTCAGGGTGAGCGCATTGACGGTCTCACAGGAGTTTGGGTTGAAGGTCATAAGGTGGCCGCGATTGGCATTAAGGTAAGCCGCTGGATTACGATGCACGGGTTTGCCCTGAACGTATGCCCCGACCTCAGCGGATTTCGGCAGATTGTACCCTGTGGTATTGCAGATCGCCCTGTGGGAAGCCTGGCGCAATGGGTGCCAGAAATTACATTGGAGGAAATGAGAGGGGCGATCGCCCAAAGCTTCAGCCATGTTTTTGAGATTCCACTCGTGCCCACTCCGTTGGAATCCATGACGCAACCAATCTCAGCTCTACCCTCCTGAAAGAAGGTCGTTAGAACTAAGCCGATATGTGTGGGAGCGTAATTCTGACGACCTCTCGATTAGCACGTTGCTCCAGTGATGTTTCAACCTGTGGATGTGGAGAAAGGGGCACTTCGTGCCCCTTTCCCCACATCCCATCCATGGGCCTAGAACACTATCAAAAGTCCCTGAAAGGGCTGATTTTTCAAACACTTCCAAGCTCGGATGCGACTAGTTGAATTCACTAGCTAAGTAAAGTTGCGGGTGTTATGCTTAAGCTACAGCGGCAGGAAAGTCTTTTGAGACAAGGCTTTAGTGTGAATACATACACTCAAGCCGCCCTGGTTAAGTCTGTTTCCTTCATAACCGTCAGGGAAAGCATTCACGCTCACTCATAACTTTGTGCGGATGAAATAATTCATCCGGCATTTTGGCATAGGTGCTCTCCCCATGGGAAATAATTTTTCCGGTAATTCCATTGACCTGGATTGGTCTGAGCAGACAGAGGAGGTGTTTCGCCTTCCTTCAACCCGGGAACATTCAGCCCCTTCTACACCAGCAGCGCAACACACAACCTCCTTCTTACTAGAACTTGGGTTAGGCCGCATTTACTCTGGTGCGGCGCCCCTTGCGCCTCTGAGAAAACGAGACTGGGCCGCACTTGAAGACTGGTTCCAAGCTGACTCTATGCCTGAAATTGAAGCCGATATTCACCACAATTTATTGTTGCGATTTCCAGAACCCTGCTGGGAAGATCACATTTTTGGTTTTTTAGGCGAGTTCCTATAGCGCTTTCTCCTAACGTTTTTCGAGCATGCTTGAAACACTACCCAAATGTTTTTTCGTGCGCGAGGCGCACGAAAAAATAACCCCGTCAGCGGGTTTTAAAGCGTTCCCTAGTTCCGATTAATTAGACGAAGTTTTGAGAGATGCAAAAAACTCTGCTGGAGTTGTCTGCTCATATTTCTCGAAAGGTTGGTGAATCCATGGATCATCGGGCAAGTAGGAGACATAGTAGTCTGGCTTGATGATGGAGCAGTCCTTATACCAGAGGACAGCCGTACGAATCTCATCAACGTAAAACCCGTACTTGGTTTGCAACCAACTGATACTCCGCTTCAAGGTATGCCCGGAGTCTACCAAGTCGTCTACCAGCAAGACATGGCTACCCAAGTTGGCCGTGGTTTTAGAGAGATCCTGAGAAAACGTTACCGAACCTCGAATCTGATTATTGGGGCCACCGTAGGAAGCAGTCGATAGTACTGCAAGGGGTTGATCAAACAGGCGGGCCAGGATATCGCCAACCCGTAACCCACCCTTTGCCAGACACACAATTTGATTAAATTGCCACTGAGACTCGTAAACTTTCAGGGCAAGTTGCTCGATAGTTTCGTGGTACTCGGGCCAGGAGACATACAGATCGGGCATGGGAGCAGCAGTAGGGAAAGAGGAATAATGGCACCAGGCAACGATTTTTTCCAGCTAAAACCGGAATACCACGATGCAGCTTAGTGAAGATGATGAGCATGATACAACTCTTGAACATCATCATGGAATCAGCAACGCCGAATCGGTATTAGACTGATGACCTGACCTTTTACAGCATGGATGGTAACCCTGTGGTGGCAAGTAAACGCCCCTCTGACAAACTCAGCTTTGCAACCAAGTTAGCCTATGGGGCCGGAGACTTGGGGCCTGCCATCACTGCCAACATGCTGGGTGTGTTTTTGCTCATTTTTTTTACGAGTGTAGCGGGATTGAACCCCGGCCTTGCGGGTAGCGTACTGATGATCAGCAAAGTTTGGGATGCGGTCAACGACCCCATGGTGGGTTGGTTGAGCGATCGCAGCCAGAACCGCCTGGGTCGTCGCCTTCCCTGGATGTTATGGGGAGCCATTCCCTTTGGCCTCTTCTTCTTTTTGCAATGGCTTGTGCCGCGCTTTAATGCTGACCCCACGGTCAATCAATGGAGTTTGGTTGCCTACTATCTGGCGATCGCTATCGTCTTCAACACCTTCTACACCGTCGTTAATCTTCCCTACACAACCCTGACCGCCGAACTCACCCAGGATTACGACGAGCGCACCAGCCTCAGCAGTTTTCGATTCACTTTCTCCATTGGTGGCAGTATTCTCTCCCTGGTACTCGCTCTAGGCGTTTTCGCCCTGGTCAAAGATAACCCCGTGAATCAGTACCTGTGGATAGGGGGCATCTCAGCAGTGCTGTCGGTATTACCACTCTACTGGTGTGTCTATGGTGTGCGAAAACGGGTTATGGAGGTGGAGCGCGAGCGCCAGGAACTGCCCCAACCGGAATCCATTCCCTTTGCCGAACAAATCAAAATCGCCTTTAGCAATCGTGCCTTTCTATTTGTGATCGGCATTTACCTCTGCTCCTGGCTGGCGGTACAGAACACGGTTACAGTCATTCCCTACTTCGTCAAGAACTGGATGGGTCTGGGCGATCAGGACTTCACTAAAGTGGTAATTGCAGTGCAAGTCACCAGCTTACTGATGCTCTTTGTCTGGAGTGCCGTCAGTCGCCGAGTCGGCAAACGAGTAGTTTATTTCATGGGAATGGTGCTGTGGATTGTGGCACAAATCGGACTCTTTCTACTCCAACCGGGACAAGTGGGATGGATGTACGGTCTGGCCATCATGGCTGGCTTTGGGGTTTCCACAGCCTACCTAATTCCCTGGTCGATGATTCCCGATGTGATCGAATTGGATGAATGGCAAACAGGCCACCGCCGAGAGGGGGTGTTCTATAGCTTTATGGTGCTGCTGCAAAAGCTGGCTCTGGCTCTAGGCCTGTTTTTAGTGGGGCAAGTATTGGAAAAGTCTGGCTTTATCACAACTGCTGCAGGTGAGGCCCCACCTGTGCAACCCGAATCGGCCTTGTTTGCCATTCGCCTCATGGTTGGCCCGGCTCCTGCCATTGTCCTGATTATTGGCCTGGTGCTGGCTTACTTCTACCCGCTCACCCGCGAGGTACATGCCGAGTTGGTCATGCGGTTGGAAGAGCGGCGAGCCCAAGCCAGAGTGTCCGAAGAGTAGCCCAAAAAATAAGGGCCACCCTTTTGGGGTGGCCCTTATTGGGACAAATCTCACGATTCGTCGTAGGCTTCCATATCCAGCAGGTAGTAGTAAGGCTCTGCGAGCTCCGGCCGTTGAAAGGCGATCGCTCGCAATAAATGCCAATCCTTTAAGCAATCGAAGGGACTGCTGTAGGAATCCTGCTCCAAACGCTCTGCCAGGTCTGCTACATCTTTCTCGGTCAGGTGAGTTACATCCTGTTCGGAAAAGCTCAGCGTCGTCATCACCGGTCCTCCCCATCGATTGCAAGAGACAGCATAGTCTTCCGGCTTTTGCCTAGAATTCTATCTGTTTTACTATCCTCATTACTTATCCTAAGCGGTTCCGCCGGATGGCTGAAAGATCTGGCGTGTAAAGTTTTGCACAAGCTGTAACACCCGCAGCGAGATCTCGTGGCCCCCCTCCAGTTCCTGATAGGTCACTGAAACGCCCAAGTCTTGCAACATATCTCGGCTGGTTTGGGCCGACTGGAGCGGTACAACAGAGTCTTGCCGTCCATGCACCATAAACACGGGCGGAGGTGAATCCAGGGGTTGCACCGGGCTATGGAGGTAACCGCTCAGGACAATCAGCCCGGCGAGGGGGAGTGTAAGTCCCACTTCCATCGTCATGGCTCCTCCCTGGGAAAAGCCAGCCAGTATGGTTTTCTCAAGGGGAACTCCGGTTGAGGTGGAGAGCGATCGCACCCACTCCGTCAACATATGACGGCTCTCCACTAACTCTGGTTGTTGAGCTAACGAGGGTTCACAGGTAAAGGTGTAATTGGGCGGAAAGTTATACCACACACGCCCATCCGGACCAAAGGGAAAGGGAAACGGTGCGTCTGGGAAGATCATTTGGAACTCCGGCAACTCCAAATAATCTGCCAGGGCAGCAACATCCTGGGCACTGGCTCCCCATCCATGCAGAGCGATCAAAAGCCCCTGAGATGCCTGACCGTTGCGGGGAGGGATAGAAATCGCACGTAAAGACAGAACAGTACCTCCTGAACACTTCACTACAGGCATCATATAGCTAGAGCTATTTTCGTTAACCCCAATTCGGGACAAGTTCAAGAGCCTTTAACCCGAACTCAAGCTCCGTTAGGAGATAGGGCGAGAGTGAGTGCTGTGGACTCACTCTTGCCCTATCTCCTAACGAAAGAGTGTGCCTATTCATTTCGTTGAGGGAGAGAACGGCGAAGCAGCCATTTCTTTTAGGGCTTCAAGCCTGAGAGTTCAGTTTTTCAGGGTTTAATCCCATGCGATAATGGAACGTTGCGGCATTGTCATCCGCCTACAGATCGGCAACCGCCTGTTGTTTTTCGTTACATCCAAAATCCCATGAGTCTTGCCCTGTTGAGCGTTTCCGATAAAACTGGTCTGGTGGAGTTTGCTCGTCGCCTGGTTGATGAGTGCGGCTATGGGATTGTCAGCAGTGGCGGCACCGCCCAGACTCTCAAAGATGCCGGTATTCCGGTTACGAAGGTTTCTGACTACACGGGTTCCCCAGAAATTTTGGGTGGCCGGGTAAAGACGTTACATCCCCGGATCCATGGTGGGATTTTGGCTCGGCGCGACGTTCCCCAAGATGTCACCGATCTAGAAACCAATCAGATTCAACCCATTGATCTAGTCGTTGTCAACCTCTACCCCTTCGAACAAACCATTGCTAAACCTGGGGTCACGCTGGCAGATGCGGTAGAACAAATCGATATTGGTGGCCCCGCCATGCTGCGGGCATCCGCCAAGAACTTTGCCCATGTCACCGTGCTGTGCAATCCGGCTCAATACGATGCGTATATGGAAGAGTGGCAGCGGGGCAACGGACAAGTTTCCTTTGAATTCCGCAAAGCCTGCGCGTTAGCTGGGTTCCAGCATACGGCGGAGTATGATCGGGCGATCGCCGCCTACCTCAGCGCCGATCCTGAAGCTCCCCTTCCCGCTCAATTCACCCTCAGCGGTTCTCAAATCCAGGCACTGCGTTATGGCGAGAACCCACACCAACCTGCCACCTGGTATCAAACAGGAGCAACTACCAGTGGCTGGGCCGCCGCCACCAAACTCCAGGGCAAGGAACTTAGCTACAACAATCTGGTAGATTTAGAAGCCGCCCGACGCATCGTTGCGGAATTTAACGACGACCCAGCCGCTGTCATCATTAAACACACCAATCCTTGCGGGGTAGCCCAGGCCAGCACCATCGCTGAAGCCTACAAGAAGGCCTATGAAGCCGATGCCACCTCGGCCTTTGGCGGCATTGTGGCGCTGAACCGGGCGATCGACACATCAACCGCCTCGCAGCTCACCGAAACCTTTTTGGAGTGCGTTGTTGCCCCAGCCTGTGATCCTGAAGCTGAAAAAATCCTGGCTGCCAAATCCAAAGTTCGGGTACTGGTTCTGCCTGACTTAGCGAAGGGTGAACCCACCACCGTCAAAGTTATTGCTGGTGGATTTTTGGTGCAAACCGCTGATGATCCCATCATTGACCCAAGTCAGTGGAAGGTCGTCACGGAGAAGCAGCCAACGGATGCTCAGTGGGCTGAACTGGTATTTGCCTGGAAAGTTTGTAAGCACGTGAAATCTAATGCCATTGTGGTGACGAACGATCGCACCACTCGCGGTGTGGGTGCTGGGCAGATGAACCGGGTAGGGTCTGTGGCGCTCGCCATCAAACAGGCTGGCGATTTTGCAAAAGGTGCCGTGTTAGCCAGTGACGGCTTCTTCCCCTTCGACGACTCTGTGCGAGAGGCAGCAGCAGCGGGGATTGGGGCGATCGCCCAACCGGGAGGCAGTCTCCGGGATCAACTCTCAATTGATGCAGCGAACGAATTAGGATTGGCTATGATCTTTACGGGCTTCCGCCACTTTTTACATTAATCGCGGTTTTACGCGGAATTTGGCGCAGCCCTGTTGCAAGGTTTACTAGGCACATCCGTGTGGGTGTGTCGTGCCGTTACTGTGAGGTTTTTTATGGCATCTGACGCACAACCATCTCTTCCTGCCGAGGTTTCCCTGACACTATTGCTGGAAGGGGGTCAGCAGCATACGCTCAAAATTGCGTCTAACAATCGGCTGCTACAGCAGTTGTTTGAAACAATTGTGAACCGGACCGATAACCGTCCCCAGCATGTTTTTCAAATCCCTATTAACAACGGAGCAGGGGTTCTTTGCTTCGCAGGTGAACGGCTGGTGGGCATTATCACGGAGCCTCCGCTGATCGTCCAACAGCCCCCCGCACAGGAGCAGACAGTTCCTATGAGTGATCCCCTCGCCCCTGGTGCTTAAGGGATTTTGACTGTGGATTCTATTGAGCCCCACGGTCAGGAACATCTTGGATGCATCATGTAATCCTTCGAAGCCCTTTGAAACGTTAAGTTTCAAAGGGCTTTTCACAAGTCTGCTATACGGCGCTGTATGGGTTGATCAAGAAGGCTGGGTATAGCGCAATGCACTACACCCAGCCTTCTTAATTGTTGTATGTGCCTTTGCCGCGCAGGTAAGGCCGTTCAGGCCGCAAAAACTACCCAAGTTGTGGCCCAATAGGTATACCCTTTCTATGATAAGTTTTATGAAGAATCTAAAATCTTCCGAAACCGCAGAGACGTATGAGCGTTGCCCTTCCGGAGTCCGTTAAAGTCTGGAGCCAGTTCTTTCATCCAATTTTGATGTGGGTGCTGTTTGCTCTCACCCTGTATGCCTTTTACCTGGGTATGCAATCGCGTCGGATTCGCTCTGCAGAGGCTGATGTGCGTAAGCAGCTGATTCAAGGTAAGTTTGGCTTTCGCCATCATCAGCTGGGAGCAATTCTGCTATCGACCATGGTGCTGGGCACCCTGGTCGGTATGGGTGTCACCTACATCAACAATGGCAAATTGTTTATGGGGCCTCACCTGCTTGCTGGTCTGGGAATGACAGGACTGATGGCAACGTCCGCCGCGCTGACCCCCTTTATGCAAAAGGGCAATGATTGGGCTCGAAGCTTCCATATCGGTTTGAATGTAGCCCTCGTTGGATTGTTTGGTTGGCAAGCGGTCACAGGAATGCAAATCACTCAGCGGATTGTTGGTCGTATTCTGGGTGATAGTTGATTCCTTTAACAAGGATTTAGCGTAGATTTTCTACGCTAAATCACTGGATTCAGATTCCTTGAAAGCTCTTTGATTCCTTAAGAAATTAGAAAACTTGTAATGAAGGGCGATCGCACAACCCCCTTCCCTCTGCCTCTCTGGAGAGATAGAAGGGCGATCCCCATTCAAGATAAGATAATGCTCAACGCCCTTCCGGGTTTTTTCGCTGTCAAAGTCAACCGCGAGGTTTTATGAAATCATTGCTCTCTCGTATTTTTGCCCTGGTACTAGTGCTTGTCGTCAGCCTAACCGGGCTAACCGCCTGCTCGAATCCGAGCAATCTCACGGGAAGCTACCGCGACGATTCCTTGATGGTGATCGAAAGCCTGCGAACGGCCATCAACATTCCCGATAGTACCCCTCAAAAGGTAGCGGCTCAGGCAGAAGCTCGTCAGCTGATCAACGATTTCTTCTCCCGTTATCGCCGCGATGATTCTCTGGCAAAGCTGACCTCATTCACCACCATGCGTACTGCCCTTAACTCCCTGGCAGGTCACTACAGCTCCTACCCCAATCGTCCTGTACCTGAAAAACTCAAGCAACGCCTGGAGAAGGAGTTTGCGCAAGTTGAAGCTGCCCTCAAGCGTGGTGCTTAAGCCCCTCTTTTACTATGGAACGTGGCCTGCTCTGGTTACCACTACTCGTTCTTTTTTTCTGGTTAGCTTGGGCTGGCTGGAATGAGTATCAAAAGTTGGAAGCCTACAAGGTTTGGGCATCTGATTTTGAGCGGGCCAAATACGATATTTTGTCGGCCCTAGGCCAGTCTGGAGATACCCTTACCTGGGGTAAACCGACTCGCCAAGGGCCGATTAATTTGCAAACGCTATCCCGTCAGCAAATTTCATCCGTGCAGGTTTGGGTGGATGGAGGAGCGATCGCCCTTGACGCAGAAAGTCCGACAGGCCGCCGTTCTGAAATTCGGTTACAGCTCCCTGAAACATTTATCAGCATTCCATTCACCGACGCAACACTGGCCGTGCGATGGGGCCGTTTTTTGAATGAATGGTTGCAATCCGATCAAACTGTGTAGATTTTGAAGATAAAAATGAAGCGCTGCACACCATGTGGTGCTTGTTTTCATTAACTTAGGAGATTTCCAGAAAAGAACTTCCCCATTTTTTGGAAAAAGGACGCGGCTTCGCCGCGTCCTTTTTCCAAAAAATGGGGATATTGTTTCTCAGAAACCTCCTTAGTTCTACGCATCTGTGGTTGAAATGAAGTCCCGAAACAGTCCACCTTCGGTGGACTGTTTCGGGACTTCAAGCTTGGGAAGGCATGTCCTCCTAAGCTTGAAGCGCATCATGAGAATTGCCAGTATTCGGTGAGTTCGTTCGACCGACGCAGATATTCGCAGTAGAATCAGGGGTGCCTGCTGAGCCTATCCTGGCTATTCCTCCTCATCGTCATGGCTGATTTTTCGCGTATTTCCCGTTCTACTCTGGCCGATCGCCGGCGTCAGTTGCGGCGGCATCGTCGTATGCGAGCCATTCAGGGTTTGTGGCGCACTGTCGTGGTGATGGGGCTAGCAGGTGGAGCTATCTGGGTCATTCAGTCTCCCATATGGATTGTCCAAAGTGCTGATCAGGTCGTCATTCAGGGCAATGAGTTGTTGTCGCCCGAGCGAGTTCGATCCTTATTGGGTCTTGAGTACCCCAAACCCTTGTGGGCTGTACAACCGGAGGCGATCGCCCAAAATCTGGAAATCAGTGGCCCCATTGCGCAGGCGACGGTTACTCGCCACCTGTGGCCTCCCAACATTGTGGTAGATATTGAGGAGCGCCGTCCTGTAGCAGCCGTTCAAGGCTATATCGCCGATCCTGCTGCTCCCAACGCTAGTCCTGCTAGCAACGGAACTGGCTTACTTGATGCCACAGGAGCCTGGATCCCCATGGAGGACTATGCTCTGCTGAGTTCTTCCCTACAAATGCCACCCTTAGTGGTGATTGGGATGAGGGGGAGCGATCGCACGCAGTGGGTCGAGATTTACAACCAGCTCACCTACTACCAGCAAAACACTCCCAATGCCGTTCACATTAGCGAGCTCGACTGGCGATCCCCATCGAATTTAATTCTGAAAACAGAACTGGGATCGGTACACCTGGGGGTTTATCAGTCGACGAAGTATTTAGCTCAGCAATTACAAGCACTTACTCAGATGCGCCAATTGCCAAAAGAAATGAATGGGCGACAGGTTGACTATATTGATCTACGTCGACCCGAAGACCCAATTCTGCAAATGCGCTAATCACCTACCCATTCCCCTAAATACAGGTGGGCACGCAGTACCGGGCAAATTGGTTGAGTTACCTCAATTCGGGATAATCCCAACAGCCCATTTTTGCGTTCACCCTACGCACGCAAAAATGTTTTTTTCAAGGGGCGCGCCTTGGGTGTCTCTTGAAAAAGCCTATAGCCCAAACTCAGGTTGAGTACAAGCGGAATGTGGGGTGAAACACTTCGCATTCCGCTTGTACTTAAGTCCTTACAGTATCAATTAGGGTGATAATTTAATTTGGGGTTAGACCACTTCTGGTGGTGTGGAGCAAGCAGATGCATGACTATAGATAGATATTTCAAACAAATTTTATTGGTGTTTCTAGACAAGTTCTCCTAATATGGTTAAAATCTAGAACCGCAATTGCCAAAACGCCCATCGCTGGGTGATTAGCGACCTTATCAGGTCATGATGAGTCTCCTGAAAAAGGCAAATGAGTTCAAAATACACTGATGTAGAAAACATTCTATAAATAGAGTCATTCGGATTTTCCCAACCTTGTGTAGAAACAGGCTAGTATCGATTCGTTCAACTTGCTGGTCGTTCAGTAGTAGATTGGTAGAGAAGAATTTTGGTTAAACTGCCATCCCCCCAACCTTATAACAACGGTTCAATGAATACTGCGAATCCTTTTGCGAACTCGGGTGCCAATTCTGCACTACACTTGGGGCAATCCGGCGAGAATAATCCTACTGTGTCGGAAGAAACCAGGAGCAACGATATTGTGCCGAGTAGTCTAGCCAGAATTAAGGTCATTGGGGTCGGTGGTGGCGGATGCAACGCCGTTAACCGAATGATTGCCAGCGATGTGTCTGGCATCGAATTTTGGACAGTTAACACTGACGCTCAGGCACTGAGCAACTCCATCACAACAAATCGGTTGCAAGTTGGGCAAAAGCTGACACGCGGGTTAGGCGCGGGTGGGAACCCAGCGATCGGTCAAAAAGCAGCAGAAGAATCCCGCGATGAAATTGCAACTGCGCTAGAAGAGGCAGATCTTGTTTTCATTACCGCCGGTATGGGTGGTGGTACTGGAACTGGAGCCGCACCTATTGTGGCAGAAGTGGCCAAGGAAGTAGGGGCTCTAACGGTAGGGGTTGTAACCCGGCCCTTCACATTTGAAGGAAAGCGGCGCACAGGCCAGGCTGAAGAGGGAATTGCTGCCCTTCAAAGCCGGGTTGACACGCTTATTATTATCCCTAACGATAAATTGCTGACCGTTATCTCCGAGCAAACTCCGGTTCAGGAAGCATTCCGGGTTGCCGATGACATTCTGCGTCAGGGGGTACAGGGGATTTCCGACATCATTACAGTGCCCGGGTTAGTTAACGTTGACTTTGCTGACGTGCGTGCGGTCATGGCGGATGCTGGCTCTGCGCTGATGGGCATTGGCATGGGTTCCGGCAAATCCCGAGCCCGTGAAGCAGCGATGACGGCAATTTCGTCTCCGTTGCTTGAGTCATCGATCGATGGAGCTCGTGGAGTTGTATTCAACATCACTGGAGGAAGCGATTTAACCCTCCATGAGGTTAATGCAGCAGCAGAGATTATCTATGAAGCTGTTGACCCCAATGCCAACATCATCTTCGGAGCCGTGATTGACGATCGCCTCCAGGGTGAAGTGCGGATTACAGTGATTGCAACGGGCTTTGCGGCAGATGCAGCAGCGGCTAATTCCGCGAACAAAGTTTCAACGTTGAAGCGACTGCCGACAACCCCAATGGGAACAACACCGCTACCTCAACCACCTTCCGTAGGCGGCAAACCTAGCTTGGATATTCCTGAGTTTCTGCAACGTCGCCGTCCAACCCGCTAGGGGTCGTGCATTTAATAACCTGTAACTCTTTTTTGGAGTGACGGCGAAGCCGTCACTCCAAAAAAGAGTTACAGGTTGTTTTATTTGTGATCCTAAGCTTCTATGCTGAAGTGCCCTGAACTGAGGTTAGTTAAAACATTAGGAGCGAGTAAGAGTAATGCTTCCAGCCCTCCTGACGTGCTAACTAACGTGCCACTAGCAAGACGTGAGCCAATCTAGACCATCGTGTACTGAAGCTTTTAAGGGAGAAATTTTAGCAAGCACCATCCCTCGAAGGGTTATTTTTATGTGCGAAACACACGAAAAAAGAACTCTTAAAACAGTCCCTCGTACCTGATGGCTGAAGTTTACTGATGCTTGAAGATGCAGAACGCTTCGTCTTCCCCCAAACAAAACGATCTTCACATGCAAAGCCTAAGCTTTCATGAAAACCGTCACTACAGATTCACTGACTCTTCAGGCAAAGCAACGATCTTCCTTTAAAGAAGTATCGACAATGATACTTCGGGTACATCCCACTTTTGCAGATTGAAATCCCAGTTTTGTTAATGTGGCGGGCGAAGCCCGCCACATTAACAAAACTGGGATGCACCCGATACTTCTTACGTTAAGAAGCCGGAAGGCCCTCCGTATTTTCTTCTTCTCCTCCTCCATTACCAGATACTAATCTATAGGCTGAGACAATTCTGGAGAAAAACTTTTGTCGGCCATAGCACAGTAAATTAGGCTCCCAAAAACTGAATGGGTTGTTATGGCCCAAAATCTCATACTTGTCGCTATTTCCCTCAAGGCAAGGGGTTAAGTTTGCCGCCAAATACTTGCCTCAGCATTTCATACAAGGAAAAATAAAATCTGCTCACGGGGTCTTTCGGGCGAGCTTTGATATAGCCTCAGCTTTGAGAAGCCTTACGAGATAGGCAACGCCGCTTTCCCGACCGGATTGTGTCAACTAGCAATATAAATAGCTACTTATCGCCCGGAAGAGAGATGATGCATTCTAAAACTAACGTTACTAAACTTCTATTAGCTGAGCTCAGCAAATATTCAAAAAGTATTTAGATCAAATGAATAGAATAATTTAGCCAATTATGAGATTTTTATTTTTTACTGTTAAAGTTTGACTAAACAGTGAAAGTTTGAAGATGGCTTCATCTTTCCTCACACAGAAAGTAATCATTCTTGGGGTGCGTGTACGAGGGGACATCTACGCTATAAGATTTTGCAAATTAATTGCAAAAAAAACCTCGGAGATCTTGAATTTTTGACAAACATGAGCAACGAGAAATTCCTTTACAGCCTAACAAGGCTGTATCATAACGACGTTTCAGGGTGTGTTTTTATGAGTAACCGCCTTCACCAAAGTTACTCATTCAATCGTGAAAAGTTTTCTGGATTTTTCAAGGTTTCCTCAGACGGCATACAAATTCTGCCCCCTTGTACGCCGCCTGCTAAACCTTTCCTGCTCGCTATCTAAATTTTGAGGCGTCTATCGTGATTACCCAAGCTTCCCCTCATCTGCTGATTCTGGACCAGAGTGTAGAAAACTATGAGACGCTCCTGGCAGGTGTCTCTCATAGCTTTGATGTGATTCATTTGGACCCGAGCCTCGATGGTGTCGAGCAAATCTCCCTGGCTTTAGCCGAGCGAGTTGGGCTCCAAACGCTTCATATCGTCTCTCACGGTTCATCTGGCAGCCTTGCCCTGGGGAACAGCCCCCTAAATCGAATAACCCTGAATCGTTACGCCCCATCCATTATGGCTTGGGCCAAAGCTCTAGCTCCTAATGCCGAAATCTTCCTGTACGGCTGCAATGTTGCCCAAACCCTGGAAGGACAACAGTTCGTTAATGCCGTATCGGAGTTGACTGGAGCCGCGATCGCCGCCTCCACCACTCCCACTGGCTCGGCCCTCCTCGGGGGAACCTGGGACCTGGCCTACCGCACCGGTTCCATTCGCACCCCTCTCGCATTTTCAGCCCAGGCTCGGGAAGCATACCCAGCCGTGCTGGTTTTAGCCATACCCAACTTACTATATGGTGCTGCCATCTCAGGCGGTGGCACTAATACCGCCACCACGATTTACGAAATCGATACCGAAACGGGTAACGCGCTACAAAGAGGCCAGTTAATCGACACCAGGAATGGAGGATCAGATAACATTGGAACCTTTGCGATCGCTCGTGTCATTCAAAACAACGAAGGCCGTTTATACTTCATTGAAAATCAACCAAGTGCTGGCCTCGGTAATAACCCAGACCCACCACGCCGTATTGGTTACTGGGTTCCGTCAGCAACTGACCCCGCTGGGGTGACGACCATTCTTGCAACCATCCCAACGGGTTCGGGGATTGGCGATGTTCTCAAGATGGCCCAGTCAAGCGATGGAACGATTTATGCAATTGCAAATGCAACGGGTGGGTCAACTCTCTATACCATTAACAGTAATACAGGTATTGTCACACCACTGGGGGCTATCACAGGTCTTCCCAATGGCAGCGGTGACATGGCCTTTAACCCACAAAATCCCAACCAACTATTTGTCACCTCTTTAGTAGCTGGCAACGCTGCTGTACAGCTCTATAGAGTCAACCTGGCCACGTTGCCCACGTTAGAGGCACAACCAATTGGCTCAGCCTTGACTGAGGTGGGTTCGCAGGGGATTGGTGCTTTAGGTTTTGGGGAAGATGGCAATCTCTACATCAGCTCTACAGCTACCATCAATAACCAAACCGTCCGTCAGGTCTATGAAATAGACGAAACAACTGGCGCTATTGTTGGTGCCCCAAGAACTGTCCAAATACAGGGAGGCGGTGCACTTACAAATGATCTGAATGATTTCGGTAGCCTACCTACTCCAACACAGCAGATTAACCTGGAAGTCATTGCGGGGACTGACCTGCCACCAACTGTACGGGCTGGGCAGCAAATTACCTTTACGCTTCAGGTACGTAACACCGATCCAAATCTAGACGTTCGAGGTGCGTCGTTTACCTCCCTCCTCCCTCCCGAACTTACCAACATTACCTGGCAGGCACAGGGCGGTGCTGGCGTTACCTTCCCTGGTGCCTCCAGTGGCACTGGCAACCAAATTGACAACCTGGTTAACCTGAACGCCGGATCTACCGTCACCTACACGGTCACCGCAACTGTCGCTGCCGGAACCCCTGAGAATACAACCCTCACGGTATCTGGCCGGGCAGACCTCCCCCCCGGTCTTGTAGATAGCAACCCTGCCAACAACGTAGCCACCGATACCACTACCGTGGTTGATGAAGATGGTGGTTGCGTCGTTGGCACTCCCATTCTTGGCAATAGCCGCGCAAACCGCCTGGTTGGAGCCACTGGTATCATCGACACCATCCGAGGATTTGGTGGTAATGACGTACTGCTAGGGTTGGGTTGTCCCGACCTACTCATCGGGGGTTCAGGCAATGACACCCTGAATGGGGGCGCAGCCAATGACACCCTGAATGGCGGTGACGGACGTGACATTCTTACGGGTGCCATAGGTAACGACCGTCTGCTGGGTGCCAATGGCAATGATATTGGTCGAGGTGGTTTAGGCAACGACCGTCTCGAGGGCGGCAATGGTAATGACACCCTGAATGGAGAGTTGGGCAATGACTTCCTGAATGGGGGCGCTAATGAGGATAGGCTCTTTGGTAACGAGGGCACAGACCGTGTGTTTGGGGGCGGTGGCAATGACACCCTAGATGGTAATGCCGGAAATGACCGCCTGTTTGGTCAGGCTGGCAGCGATCTTGGCCGGGGCGGCGGCGGCAACGACTTCCTCAATGGTGGAAGTGGTACCGATACCCTCTTTGGGGGCGGCGGTACCGACAGCATCTTTGGGGGTATAGGTAATGATTTCCTCAGTGGAGATATTGGAAACGACCTGTTGCGGGGTGGTGATAATGCAGACCGCTTGCAGGGTGGTGATGGCCAGGATCAACTATTAGGGGATGACGGTGAGGATGTCTTAGCCGGTGGTGACGACGACGATATTTTGGATGGGGGTACCAGCAACGATTTGCTCGCTGGCGATAATGGCAATGACACGCTACGTGGGCAGGCAGGAAACGACACCCTACGAGGCAATGGTGGCACAGACACCATCTTTGGTGGCCTGGGTGATGACTTCCTCAACGGAGGTCTTGCTGATGACCAGTTGATCGGCAATGAGGGCAACGATCGCCTGCGCGGTGCCTCTGGAAACGATCGCCTCCGTGGGTTGGAGGGCAATGACTTCTTAAACGGTGGCACAGGCCTGGATACGATCAATGGCGGAGATGGTAACGACCGCATCTTAGGTGGCCTCGGAAATGACTTCCTGAAAGGTGGCTTTGGCGATGATGTGTTTGAATGCGGTGACGGAGACGATACCGCTAGCGGCGACACAGGCAACGACCGCATTTCAGGAGAGGCCGGAAGCGATCGCCTCAATGGAAGATTGGGGAATGATGTGCTGGATGGTGGTGCCGGCAGTGACAGCCTGAATGGCAGCCGAGGTCTCGATCGCCTGTTTGGACGAGCCGGAAGTGACCTTATCCTTGGGGCTCAAGGGACAGACACCCTGTTCGGCGGCGATGACAACGATACGCTGTTAAGCGGAACCCAGGATGACCTTGTATTCGGGGAAGATGGGGATGACAGTGTTGACGGAGGCCAAGGCAACGACTATCTGTCTGGTGGGCTCGGCAACGACAGTATCCTTGGCAGCACAGGCCGAGACTCTTTGTATGGACGGGAGGGTAACGACTTCCTGGAGGGAGATATTGGCCAAGATCTTCTGGCAGGAGGCGCGGGAGCAGATACATTCCAATTTGCGACTCCTAACCTAAATGAGACGATCTTCTCAGACTCAGTTGTTACCCAACCGGACCAAGTTGTAGATTTCGATCAGACCGAAGGCGATCGTTTCCGGCTCAGCTTTTCTGTGGGTGTCCTAACCGATCAGCCGAGTGCCTTGTTTAATGCTGGAACATTAACTGCAGATAGCTTACGGGCAGCAGTTGGTTTAGCCTTTGAAGATCGCAACTTCAAACAACCAGGTAAACAAACTGCCGTTGCCAAACATGCCATCTTCTTCCAATGGAATCAGCAGACGTATCTAGCAGTTAACAACTTCGATAAAGCCTTCAATGGTGGGCAAGACTTAGTGATCAACATGAACAATATGGTCTTTAAAGCCGGAGATTTGACCCGAGGTGCATTGACTGTGGCGGACTATTTTGCTTAAGGCAATGTTGCAGCCTCGGGTGACATCTGGGAGCATGGCGAATGGCGATCGCCATTCGCAATAGCCCACTCGAGCTACGTGTTAAGTGATCAGGAGAGCCTGGGACTTGGCTCCAGGCTCTCCTTTTGTCGTAACCAAACGTCAGTTCGGGATAAGCCGAACCGCCCATTATTGCGTGCGCGATGCGCACGCAATAATGGGCTTTTTCGAGTGCCGCGCTTCGCGCGGCACTCGAAAAAGCCCTTAACCCGAACTGAGGTTAACCAAACGATTGAAGTCCGATACGAATTCCGCCTTCGTATCGGAGCGGTCTCAGTACAGAACACAACCGCTAAAACCCAAGTTTTTCATTGTGGGGGCGAAGTTACGACAACAAGAAATCTCGGTTTAGTTGCGCATTGCGTGGCACTCGAAAATACTCTTCACTCGAACTGAAATTATTGGACCTCCTGCATAAGTCGGTTTTTAAGGAAGTGAATTGTTGCGCGGCAAAGCCGCGCAACAATTCACGCAGGCAGTTGATTGAAGTTGGCGATCGCTACAAAGGCATCTCAGAACCTGCTTGCTCCTGCAGAGACTTCCATCCCGCCTGCCAGAGACTAGCGTCTTTTAATTGCTTGGCACTCACCCAAAACCGCACCGATGGATCACAGGCAGCGACCATCTCCGCAAACACCCAGGAGCCTTCGTTTTTACGGTTCACCACCTGAAAATGTCGCCACCCCCAAGTTTCCTGGCGAGACGTCCATTTCGAACCAACAAGATAAGGAAACCGTTGTTTGCGAGCCATGATAGAAAACTCTGCTGGCAGCGTTGATCTATCTAAAATGGTACACTTTGAGGAGATTTGAAGCGTTGCTTTCCCGTGAGGTAGACCCACGTAAAATCAACGTTTGGCTACGCTTTTTGAGACGGCTTCTGACTGAGTGTTGATCGGCGAAGCGTTTACCTGGTGCCCTACTACAGGGCGCTACCTATCGGTGCTGTTATTCCGTTATCGTTTTACGCGATCGCCCCTGACTTATGGCTTTGCAACTGCGTGTTCATGTTCCCACCCACCCATTGATTCAGCACTGGCTGGGAGTTGTGCGAGATGAAACTACTCCCTCGGTACTGTTTCGCAGTGCTATGACCGAATTGGGCCGCTGGCTCACCTACGAAGCCATCCGTGATTGGCTCCCCACTGTCAGTACCGAAATCAATACCCCCCTGGCCCCTTGCCCGGCGACCTTCATCAACCCGGAAGTGCCCGTTGCGCTGGTGCCCATTCTGCGGGCTGGATTAGCCTTGATGGAAGGAGCACAGGCACTTCTGCCGCTGTCATCCATTTACCATATCGGGTTGTCTCGGGATGAAGAAACCCTTCAACCCCTCTGTTATCTCAATCGTCTCCCTAAAGCCTTTGCGCCCGAAACCCGTATCCTTATTCCAGAACCAATGCTGGCAACGGGGGGCACCATCGTAGCCGTGATGTCTGAGCTGACCGAACGGGGAATCGACCCCTCTATGGTGCGCATCATATCTGTGGTGGCCGCTCCTAACGCATTGCAATTACTAGGTGGACGTTATCCCGAAGTCATTATTTATTCGGCTGCCATTGATGAGGGGCTGAATGACCGGGGCTTTATCGTGCCAGGGCTAGGGGATGCAGGCGATCGCACCTTTGGGACGTGATAAACCGTTACTGTTCACCGCAAAGCCTTTGAAACTGCTGTAAGCTGTGGAATGGATGATATCCCTCCACCGCTCGTTTATCAGGAGAGGAGCATGAGTCAGCAAGACAACTTTTTAGGCGGGTTTATCCTGGGAGCCGTCGTTGGCGGAGCCGTCGGCGGCGTACTCGGTGTACTCACAGCCTCTCGGTTACCGAAGCAAAAACTTCAGGCCAAGACCGATGTCCTGGCTCGTCGCGCCCTGAAACGCCCCATCGAGAAGGGAGCAACCCCTCCCACGCCCCAAAGCATTGAGGCCGCCCGTCGGGGTTTGGAGGATAAGATTGCCCAACTGAATGATGCCATTGACGATGTCCGGCAAAAGCTGGGCACCGTAAACGGTAGCGCCGGGTTTGAAACGCGCGACGTGATGAGCGATCGTCCCGAGTAATTTGGCATTGTAACGGCCTAGAATCCCGACTTTGCCACACAAAACGCTGGTAAAGCCGGGATTTTGGGTTTCGAGAATGCCCATTCCTCTCATAGGAGCCCTGCGGTATGCGTGTCCGCATTGGAACGTTTAACGCTGAGAATTTATTTGCCCGCTTTCGGTTTCGGGATCAGGTTCTCCCCATTGCCCCGACTCAGCCCAGTTGGACGAGTGATGAAACTCGCTACGCCCCTTTCTCGGAACCTCGCCACCGCATCACAGCCGAGGCCATGGGTGCTATTCGAGCTGACATCTTAGGGTTGCAGGAAATTGAGAACCTACCAACCTTACGGCTTTTTTTAAAGCAATTTACCCTCTGGATGCCTGCGGAGGGCTATCCCTATCCTCTTGTTATTGATGGGAATGATCCACGGCAGATTGATGTCGGCATTGTCAGCCGTTTTCCTTTAGGAGCCATTCGCACCCATCAATTTGACCGCACCCCCGAGGGAGCTCATATTTTCTCACGGGATTGCCTGGAGGTGGAAATTTGCCTACCCCACGGCAAAACATTGACGATTTTCGTCAATCATTTCAAATCCATGGCAGAGAACCGAGACAGCACCATGGCGATTCGTCAAACCCAAGCAAAACGGGTCGTGGAGATTTTGCAGGAGCGGTTTGGCCCCGATCCAGGGGAGGCAGCCTGGGTGGTATTAGGAGATCTGAATGACTACCTCCCTTCCAAAGGCCTGGAACCTCTACTCAGCCAACCCTGGCTCGAAAATGTGCTGAATCGACTCCCATCAGCCGAGCGGTGGACCCATTACTTTGCTGAGCATGACACCTACAACCAGCTCGACTATCTACTCCTGTCACGCTCTCTAGCAAAGGCTAACCCTACAGCATTGCCCGAAATCGAACGGCGAGGGATGCCTGGACGAGCGACGAAAATTAAGGAAGCTCGATTTAAAGGCGTGGGCCACCGTAACCCCAAAGCTTCGGATCACTGCCCGCTTGTGATCGAAATTGATATATAGCGCTGTGCACGTTGGTTAAGTACGGTGATGTGGGGCACTTCGTGCCCCACATCACCGTTGCTGTACTTAACGCACTTGCACATTGCTATATAAGGATAAACACCCAAGCCATGCGGTAGTTAAGCAGGCAGCGTAGGCTTGCGTTTATGCCGTACCGCACCAGATCGGAAAGGGTTATGGATGCGTCAGATTACCTCCGTGCTGGAGCCGTTGATGCGATCGCTAGATTTAGTAGATTTTGACTCTTTTTTTGCTAATTTACGCTAGCAATAGAAGCAAGTCTTTTGCTCGATTTACCTTGGCTCTTTGCGATCCTTGAAACGAGCTTTTTATTGATGTCGTGGATCATCTCATATCACTTCGATGTGAAGAGACGCCTAATATTCTACATCCACCTAAGAAGGGCATAGAATATTAGGCGCTTCTTTAGATTGAAAAGACATTGGTGCTGTTTTAAGACTCTTTCCGGCCATATATAGGTGAGTACCTTTAGAACCTTAAAATGTAATCGACTGGACGGTAGCCTGAAAGTTTAGAACATGCGCTTTAACCGATCGCCCCAAAAACTACTACCAAAGTTAATTTCAAGCCATTACCTCTAAAACCGATCCGTTTCAGTGCCGAGCCTGTAAGGTTAATCAAGGGTAGAATTTTGCGCCTGAAAGGCAGGGAGTTAAGAAAAAACAAGTGTTCTTGTCCCATTTCTTAATGCTTACCCAGATTTAAGTTAAGGTTTTTGCTCTAATTACGTCCGGATCAGGATAGATTTTGAGGAAAGCTCATCGCCCTATTTATATAGACTAGGGCAGTAGTAGGGGGATAGCACTTTACACTGTCTCTCGTTCCCTGCCTTAACCCCAAATAAATGTGAGTTGAAGGATCGGGATGTGATCAGAAAGGGGGCAGAGCTATCACCTGATACGTATGATCAGTTGTGGAAAAAATAAACCCGGCAAAGGAAACTTTTGGGGTGCAATTGCATGATATTGAAACCCGGTAATTTTGTTTAGCGATCGCCAATTTTGTCGTTATTATTCTAGGTAAACGAATCTGACGAGCCGTCTGCCAGATTTTCGTCTCTGATGCCCACGTTGACCGCTTTAATTTTGATGAGGTAAAGCATCATGGAGTCCCTCGCCTATATCCACAATGCCGTTGCCTACGAAAGCAACGATCCTGTACCAGAGTTGCGACCGCTCCTGGCTGATTGGGAAATCCCTAGCTCTGCGTGGATTGCGACCTCCACATTAGTGATCACTCTACTAGTGACGGGAGTGCAGCAAGAGGCGATCGCAGCCGTTACCGGCGTTGTCCAAACGGGGGGCGCAACCCTCAACGTACGTAAGGCACCTGATGGGCCAATCGTCGGCACACTTCCCAACGGCTCTACCTTGCAATTGACCGGGCGCGCCCGAGATGGCTGGCTAGAACGAGCCGATGGCACCTGGGTTATGGCGCAATATGTGCAGCCACCGATGGATCAAGCTGCTGCTCCCAAGAGCGGCTCGCCCCAAGCAGCGCCCCAGGGCAACACAGCTCAGAGAACCACACCGGCGGGTGGTACAGCCCAGGCAGCACCTCAAAGCGGCAACACTTTCGTCGCCTATGCCCGCACTAACGGAGCTCCACTCAATGTGCGGAGTTCTCCCAATGGTGGTGTCATCAGTACAGTACCCAATGGCGGAGAGTTACGATTAACCGGGCGCAGCAGCAACGGCTGGCTAGAACGCACCGATGGTACCTGGGTAGCTGCACGATTCGTTCATGATACTCCTCCAGGTCGTACCGCCGCGACGACCCCCAAAAACGATACTGCGGTTGCCACAAATCCCAGCCCTAGTGCAGCCCAGGGAGGTTCGACACGGGTAGGCTATGTCAGCACAGGGGGCAACCCCCTGAATTTCCGGAAATCTCCGGGGGGTGAAGTAGCAGGCCGTTTAGCCAATGGGACTCAGGTTGAACTGACAGGCCGAGAACAAAACGGGTTTCTAGAACGGACTGATGGTACCTGGGTGCAGGCTCAGTATATCCAGTTCACTCCACCTGCGTCGCCCTCGCCTGCCCCTGCGGCATCAGCGTCGCCCAGCCCGGCTGCTCCAGCGTCGCCTGCCCCCGCAGCACCAGCGTCGCCTGCCCCTGCGGCATCAGCGTCGCCCAGCCCGGCTGCTCCAGCATCGCCTGCCCCCGCAGCATCAGCGTCGCCCAGCCCGGCTGCTCCAGCATCTCCGAGCCCAGCGGCCTCAGCATCGCCCAGATCGGCTCCTGCTACAGCTCAGTCCCCCAGACCGGCTGCCCCTCCCGCCCCAGCAGCACGCACCTCGGCTGCACCAGCAGCAGCGCCCAGTCCAGCCAGTGCTTCCCAGGCTACGGTCAGAACCAACGGCACCCCACTGAACGTGCGCAGTTCTCCAGGAGGGGCGATTGTTGGCAGTTTACCCAACGGGAGCGTGATTGAGCTCAGCGGCCGACAGAGTGGCAGTTGGACCCAACGGAGCAACGGTACTTGGGTGGCCAGCCAGTTTATTGGTCCCCAAAGCAGTGGAAGTGATGCTTCAGTTGCCTTTGTACGCACTAATGGTAGCCCGCTGAATGTGCGCAGTTCACCGGACGGCGCTGTAGTAGGAACCCTGCCCAATGGGGCACAGGTTGAGTTAACAGGTCGCCGCAGTGGCGAATGGGCACAACGGACCAACAGTACATGGATTTCTAGCAACTGGCTCTCAACCAGCGGCAGCGGTGGTAGTAGCGGCGGCAGCAGTGGTGGCGGCACCGGCAGCGATGCTAGCACAGCCTTCGTGCGGACCAATGGGACGCCGCTGAATGTACGCAGTTCGCCCGGTGGAGCCGTCATTGGGACACTACCCAATGGTTCGCAGATCGAGCTGAGCGGTCGTCGGAGTGGCGAATGGGTACAACGCACCAACGGCACTTGGATCTCCGGCACTTGGATTTCCACGAGTGGTGGTGGCACGACCCCACCCCCGGATCAGGGTGGTGATGCCTCGACCGCGTTTGTAAGCACCAATGGGACACCGTTGAATGTACGCAGTTCGCCGGGTGGAGCCGTTATCGGTACCTTACCGAGTGGTTCTCGGGTCGAGCTGAGCGGTCGCCGCAGTGGTGAGTGGGTACAACGGACCAATGGCACCTGGATCTCGGCCAACTGGATCTCCACCAGTGGTGGTAGTGATGGCGGTGTTGGCGGACCTGATGCGACTGCGGTCGTCACGACGAATGGAAACCCCTTACTGGTCCGGAGTTCGCCCGGTGGCAGCGTCATCGGCGAGTATGCCAATGGCACACGGATTACCCTCAATGGGCGCACATCTGGAAACTGGGTTCAGCTGAATAATGGTGGTTGGGTTTCTGGTGACTGGGTGAGCCGGTTATAGGTTACGGCGATCGCGCCACACCCCAGGAGAGCGTGGACTTTACGCCCACGCTCTTGCAAAATTCAGCTCTCTTTTTGAGGCCAGGATAACGAATCCCATAAAACCCGGATTTTTGTGTGGCAGCACAGGGGAGCCGTGCTTTCCACACAAAGTCCGGGTTTTATTTTGTACAAGATTCTCGGTGATGTATCAATAACAGGACTTATGCATTTGTGTTGTAGGTGGGGTGCTTCGCACCCCACCCACAACACAAATGCACTATGGATAGCGGGCTTGTGTAAGTCCTGAATAGAATGAGTGCAGCTAAGGCTGTATCTATCAAGTACGCATGCGTGGGGGATCACGCGTGGATTCAGGCATCCAGCATGGTTGAGTTTCAGACACTTTTGAGATGGGAGCATGATGGTGAGCGGGTCAGCAGCCATTCTTCCTACTGGTATGAAGGGCGTTGTCCCTATCGAGGCACGTTGTTGCGGTTGCCACGAACGGCGTTGGTAGAGGCGATCGCTCACGAACTCATGCAACAGCTTGCGGACGACCCCCGCTACTCTCGCGAGGGCAAAATGTATGGGGTGCTGCTTGTTGAAACGCCAACGGGACTTCAAGTCCTAAAGGCATTTTCTGGGCTGTTGAATGGCGAGAGCCAGGTAGCAGGCTGGCTGCCTCCCATTCCAGGACGCGAACACGTTGCTCAGGAAGAAGCCCGTACCCTGAGCCAATTGGAAACGATTAAGCAGCATTTGTTGACCCTCCAACATCTGCCAGAACGACAGCAGTATGCAGGGCTAGTTGAGGAATTTGCAACTCAGTTACAGCAGCTATCGCAGCAGCAGCACCCGAGAAAGCTGGAACGGCAGCAGCAACGGCAGATCGCACTCGACACTCTAGATGGTGAAGCCCTGGCGATCGCCCTTAACCATTTGGATGACCAGAGCCGCCGGGACGGTATTGAACGACGCAACCTTAAACGGCAACGGGATGAAGCATTGCGATCGCTCAAGCTCACCATCGAAGCAGCCGATGCCCGCATTCGGGAATTAAAACACGAGCGCAAAGCCTTATCCCAGCAGCTGCAAGCCCAGATGCATGCCGTCTACCGCCTCACGAATTTTGCCGGTCAATCCTTAACCTTGCAGGATGTGATCACCCACGGGGCAATTCCTACCGGAACAGGTGATTGCTGTGCCCCAAAACTTTTACATTACGCGGCAATTCAAGGTTATAAACCGCTATCAATGGCGGAGTTTTGGTGGGGGCCGTCGACATCCAACGGAGACAAAGTGCAGGGAGAGTTTTATGGAGCCTGTGCGGAACGATGCCAGCCATTGATGGGATTTTTATTATCCGGGCTATCTGGAAAGGGCTCCTTCATGGCGGCGATCACAGGTGAGAAAAGTCGTGATGCCAACCAATCCCTTCACACGATATATACGGATGAATGGTTAATCGCTATCAATAAACCGGCTGGATTGTTATCTGTGCCAGGGCGAAGCAGCGATCGCCAGGATAGCGTCCTCAGCCGTCTCCAATTATGCGAGGGAATGGGTCTGATTCCAGTCCATCGCCTCGACCAGGATACCTCTGGCATTCTCCTGTTAGCCCGTGATTTGGACACCTATCGTCATCTCAGCCGACAGTTTCAGCAGCGGCAGGTTCACAAAGTATACGAAGCCCTACTTGTAGGCCATCCCGAAGCCGAGAAGAATGTGATTGAGTTACCCTTATGGGCGGATCCGAGCGATCGCCCCTACCAAAAAGTTGATGTGGAACGTGGAAAACCCAGTGTTACCCATGTCCAAATTATTAGACAGGATGCAACAACAACTCGTGTAGAATTCATCCCCCTCACGGGGCGTACCCATCAACTACGAGTTCATGCCGCCCATCCAGAAGGGCTAGGGGCACCTATTTTGGGCGATCGCCTCTATGGAACATCCTCACTTGACAAAAGACTCCACCTACATGCCAGAGAATTGCGTTTTCAGCATCCCCACTCTGGCAAATGGATTCATCTAAAAACTGAGACCCCATTTTAATTAACCTGAGTTCGGGTTAAGGGCGTTTTCGAGTGCCGCGCGTTGCGCGGCACTCGAAAACGCTCATTTTGGCGTGCGCTTTGCGCACGCCAAAATGAGCACTTCAGCTTATCCCGAACTGAGGTTAATTAGGACTTAGGGAACGCCTATCAAATCCGCTTGAATAACCAACCATAAAAAGAGGTGGTGTCGCGCTGAGCGCCACACCACCTCTTTTATAAATGGGATTCGTCCTGGCAAAACTGGCCTAGCCAGTTCTGCCCCAAAATTCAAGGCCCGTTATCGTACAATTTCCTGAACCAATGGGACAAACGTATCGACTTGTTTTTCCTGGTTCACAACCAGCGTAGGGTAAGGCTTTCGACCATAGTCCTCACCCGGCACCAGGGGAAAAATGGGATCATTGTTGAGAGCGTGCCAGGTTGCCCCAGCCGCCTGGGCGATCGCCCACACCGCTGCGATATCCCAAATCTTGGGCGTAGCCTCCACGCCACCCAGAGCCGCTCCCGCTGCCACTGTCAGCAAGTTATAGCTCGCCACACCCAGCATTCGAATCTTGCAGGGAAAAGGCTTTTGCATGACTGTTGTACTACGAGCACAGAGGTTAAAGAGCTGATTACCGGACGGCTCTGCGGTGCTGGCATGAATCGGTTCACCATTACAAAACGCCCCCGTTGGCCCCGTTAAACCAGAGTTGCCATACCAGTAGCCATAAAAGTGGGCTCGGATGGGCGGCACATAAATATGACCAAACACAGGAGTGCCTTTGTACAGCAGCCCCAACGAAATTGCCCACAGGGGAATGCCCCGAGTGTAGTTCGTCGTGCCATCCACGGGATCGATCACCCAGCACCACTCCGTATCCGGAAAAACGTGAGTGGTTTCTTCACTGAGAACACCGTGTTCGGGAAAGGCTTGGGCGATCGCCTGCCGCAGGGTTTCATCCGCCCACTGATCGGAACGAGTAACCAGGCTGCCGTCGTCTTTTTCAACACCCTGAACATGACCGAAGTCTTTCAGGAGTTGTTCGCCAACGGTGGTGGTCGTGGTTTGGGCGAAGGTTTGAATAGCGTTCCAGTCGGGCATGAGGATGGGCAGTGGTAAAGGGAACGTAGAAGCGTGGGTTAGGACGTGCTTTAAAGCTAGCGAAAGGGAGCATTATTTGTGCGCTATGGGCACAAAAACGGCTTGTCAGACAGGCCCTAGTCCATGTCGCTAGCGATGGCCGCCGCAATGGCATCTTTGGCATCAGCCTGAAATTCCTGGATGCTGACTCGGCTCAGGAGGAAGATGGCAACGATCATGCCAACAGCCTGGGTCAGGAAAACGAGGGTATAGGCAGGGAGAACGCTGGGGCTGGAGGCAAAGAGCGATTTGCCCAGGTCAAGGACGCCACCGCCGAGAAGAGTTGCGCTACCCCGGGCGATCGCCTGAGCCAGACCCCAGGCCCCGATGAAAGTGCCTGCGGTTTCAGCAATGGTCAGGTCTAACATGAGAACAATCGCCCCCAGGGTCAGAATGCCGGAAGCAAGGCCAAAGCAAAAGACAGCGGCCATCAAAAATGGGGGCTGTCCGGTGGTGCCCGAAAGGGCAATCATTCCCAGACAAAAGGCGGCCCAGAAACAGCCAATTTTGACGGTACGCTGCTTACCGATGCGGGGCACGATGAAAAATCCGGTCAGAATAATACCGATCAGAGTACCCATGCCAAACGCAGCATTAAGCTGGGTCGTCTCAGAGATGAGCATCCCAAAAACCTCGCCACCATAAGGTTCGAGGATGGCATCCTGCATGAATAGGCTAAGGCTCAGCACCAGCAGGAAAGAGAAAAACAGCCCTGTTTGGCGGCTGGCGGTGAGAATGCGTAGAGCACGACGTAGGGTAATGCCGTCTTCCCGGTTTCGCAGGGAGGAACGGCTGGTCAGACGGGAGTATTTGCGCTCAATGCCGTAAGTACTGGCGATCGCCAATATACACACAATAACCGGAGCAATGATAAACAAGCGATTAATTGACGCTTGCACCTGGTCTACTGATGAGTTGAGTGCCAGAGATTTGAGCACGATGGAGGTGATGATCACGCCAACGATAATGCCAACCATCAACATGGCCCAGCCAATACCGATGAGGCGCGATCGCGTCTTATCATCGGACACGTCCACCAACAAAGCGGTAAAGGGGGTGGATGTCGCACTCAGCGCCAGACCATATACCGCAAACACCAGAGCTAGCAAGGCGACCCAGGGATAAGCATGGCTGCCCCAGCCCAGATTGGCCATGCTGGCATTCAGCTGCCAAACCACCTGCACGGCGATAAAAGAGGTGATGGCCATGGAGAGAATACCCAACCAGATGTAGCCGCTGCGGTGGTACCCCAGTAATGGTTTCGAGTCAGACAATTGCCCAAACCAAACGCGAGCAGGTGCCATGAATTGATGAACGGCGATCGCCCCCGCTGCAATTAGCGCCGGTACTTGCAACTCGTCAATCATGACCCGATTCAACACCCCCAGGGTCAACAGAGACATAATCCCCAACCCCATATTGAAAATGCCTAACCGCAACATTGTCAGCAGGCCGATTGTGGGAAGTTGGTCTTCCGAAACTACACCCTTCTGCAATGGGTCAGATGCCGAATCTAAAAACTCTTCTCGTGCCATTTTTCCCTCTTACGCCCGTGAAAAGCAGTTGTCTCAATCAAGATGTTATCGAACTCAATCCTAGGATAGAGGGTTACCTCCAGGGCCCGTTTTAAGAGTTGTTTTTTCGCATGGGAAGGTATGCAGGCTTTGATGCAGTTTCAAGGCATATCCTAATTTGGCGGAACCTGGTTGTGATGAGTACCTGTTAGAGATTGTTTTTCTTGCTCAAAGCGCAAGAAAAACAATCTCTAACAGGCATCTATTTGTAACGCTGAGCTTGTGAGCACTCCAATTCCAAAGAAACTCTCACAATTTGCGAAAGAGTCGTCCATGGAGCGTACAATCGAATCCTTCAATTGGCGTTCTTAGCCACATCCTGACGCAGTATGGCCTACTCATCGTGGTATCAGGTGGGCGGCAGTTTGCCCCTGGATGCACCGACCTATGTGGTGCGACAGGCCGATACGGTGCTTTACGAGGCCGTGCGATCGGGAGAGTTTTGCTATGTGTTGAATTCGAGGCAGATGGGAAAATCGAGCCTGCGAATTCGCACAATGCAGCGGTTACAGGCGGAAGGCGTGGCCTGTGCAGACATCGATCTAAGCGAGGTGGGAAGCCAGCAAATCAACCCCGAGCAGTGGTATTTAGGGCTGACTCGCAGCATTGCCAGTTGTTTTTCATTGTCCATCTCATCGCGTAAGACCTTGTTTGAGTGGTGGCGATCGCTCGATCTGCTTTCCCCAACCCAACGCCTTAAAGAATTCGTCGAAGCCATTCTGCTACCGGAAGTTGCCTCAAAAATTGTCATTTTTATCGACGAAATCGACAGCGTTATCAGCCTCAACTTTCCCGCCGATGACCTGTTTGCCTTTATTCGTGCTTGCTACAACAATCGCGCAGAGCATCCCGAATATCGACGGCTCACCTTTGTGTTGCTGGGAGTTGCAACGCCTCAAGATCTGATTGCTGATCGCAGTCGCACACCCTTTAATGTAGGGCGCGCCATCCCGCTCACCGGCTTTCGGTTAGATGAGGTGACCCCACTTCTAGAAGGCATGGTTGGAACGTTTGAGCAGCCCTCCTGGGTCATTACTGAAATCCTTTCCTGGACAGCCGGACAGCCATTTCTCACACAAAAACTATGCAAGCTTGTGACCAGCGCCTGGCAGGCTGAACCACATCCAGTTCCCTGGCACGACCCACCCAATGCCGCGCTATCCCTCCGCATTTGGATTGCCCATGTGGTGGTGGAGCATATCGTTGAGAACTGGGAGTTTCAGGACGAACCCGAGCATTTGCGAACAGTGCGCGACTTCTTATTGTTTGATGAAGAGCAGGCCAGCCGCTTACTTGGGGTCTATCAGCAGCTCTGGCAGCAGGGCTTTTTACGCGAGGACAACAGCCCCGAACAGTTAACTTTGCGGCTAAGCGGATTAGTCGTTAAGCACCAAAACGATCTAAAAATCCAAAATCGCATCTATGCCACGGTGTTTGATAACACCTGGGTGGAGAAGCAACTGGCCGCTCTGCGCCCCTACGCCGAAGCCCTTAACGCCTGGGTCGAGAGTGACTGCCAGGATCGATCGCGCCTACTCCGGGGGCAAGCCTTGCAGCAGGCCGAAACCTGGGCTATCGGCAAGAACCTGAGCCCAGTGGACTATCAATTTCTGTCCGCCAGCGAGGAGTTAGCCCGGCAGGAAATGCAACAGGCTCTCGAAGCCGAGCGGGTTAAAGAAGTAGAAGCCCGTCTGGCGCAGGAGCGCACCGTCGCCCGATTGCAGCGGGGCATTCTAGGGGCCGTGAGTGTAGGGTTAGTGGTAGCGATCGCCCTCGGTTCTCTCACCTACCGCCAGTATCAACGCACGCTAGCACGAGAAGTGGAGGCGATCGCCCAATCCTCCGAGGCACTCTTCGCGTCCGATCGCCATCTGGATGCGCTGATCGAAGCGATTCGGGCCAAGCGCAAGCTCACCCATTTAAAGAGCGCATCCTCCGTTCTACAAGAGCAGGTGGATAAGGTGTTGCGGCAAGCGGTTTATGGTGCAACGGAATACAATCGCCTATTGGGTCACCACTCCGAGGTGAACTTAGTCCGGTTCAGCCCCAATGGGCACTATTTGGTTTCGGGTGCTCAAAATAGAACCCTGTCTATCTGGAAGCCGGATGGCACACTCGTGAAGAAGATCAGCGGCTTTACCAGTGAGACCTATGCCCTCGCCATTAGCCCCAATAGCGAGGTATTTGCCGCCGGAAGCCCCAATCGTCTTGTAAAGCTGTGGGATGCTCAGGGAACCTATCTTCAATCCCTGGAAGGACATAACTCTAACGTCTGGGGCATCCAATTTAACCCCGATCGCTCTCTCTTGCTGACTGCCGGAGCCGATGGCTTGATTATCCTCTGGAAACAGGGTTCTGACGGTCGGTATCGCCACTTCAAAACCCTGACTGAGCATGGGGCCGCCATTTTCTACCTGACGCTGAGCCGGGATGGGCGATCGCTCCTCTCCGGCGGCGAAGAAGGCATGTTCAAGCTTTGGAGGTGGGATAATACCGCTCAGACGTTCCGGGTTGAGCGCACCTTTCAAGGGCATCAACAATCCATCCTGGCTCTGGCCTTTAGTGCTGATGGCAACTATCTATTTTCTGCCGGCCAGGACAAAGTGATCCAGGTTTGGCAGCGGGATGGCACCCTTGTTCGAACCCTGGTCGGGCATACCGGAGCCATCTGGGGGTTAGATGTGAGCCGAGATGGAACATTTCTGGCTTCCAGCAGTGTGGATAGCACGGTAAAGCTCTGGGCGATCGCTGACGGTAACTTACTGAAGACCCTATCGGGACACGATGCCCTGAGTTGGGGGGTCTCCATTGCCCCTGACAACAATTCCATCGCCGTCGCAACCTACGACCAGAGCATTCACCTCTACCGGAGAGAAAACCCTCTTTTGCGTACCCTTACCCATTCTCAGGACACCTACACGCGGCTGGCTTATAGCCCCGATGGCTCTTTTGTGGCCGTGGGCAACCTGGAGGGTACTGTGCAGGTTTGGAAACCCGATGGCACACTCCTGCATGTCTTGAAGGGCCACGGAGCCGAAATCTGGCAAGTCGTCATAAGCCCCGATAGCCAGCGCATCATTTCTGGCAGCCTCGATAAGACCATCAAAATTTGGGATGCCAAAACGGGGCGTCTTCTACACACCTTGAGAGGTCACAATGATGCCTCCTGGGGAGTCAATATTAGCCCCAATGGTCAGCTCATCGCCTCGGGTAGCCTGGATCAAAGTATTCGCCTATGGGATGCAAACACAGGGCAATTCTTGCGCGCTCTGCCCGGTAACAGGAATGGGGCGGGGGAGGGCCATACCGATGCAGTTTGGGGGCTTGCTTTCAGCCCGGATGGACAATTTCTCGCCTCCAGCAGCACCGATCGCACCATCAAACTTTGGCGGCTACAGGATGGAGCCTTGCTCAGGACGTTGAGAGGGCATGAAGATGGTATTTGGACTCTGGATTTTAGCCCCAATGGTAGGCTGCTGGCATCGGGTAGCTTAGATGGCAGTGTACGACTGTGGGACATGGCAACCGGAGAGGTACGTCACACCCTTCCGGGAACGATGGCTATCTATAGTGTGGCCTTCAGCCCCGATGGAAAAACGATCGCCTCCGCCAGTATGGATAAGACGGTGAAGCTCTGGGATGTGGAAAACGGCACCCTGATGCGCACGCTGAATGGACATAGCTCTGGGGCAACAGGGGTAGACTTTAGCCCGGATGGAAAAATGCTTGTGTCGTCATCCATTGACAAGCAAGTGATTTTGTGGAACCTGGAACGGATTCGTAATACTGACTTGCTGCAATTTGGGTGTGATTGGGTTCGCGATTATCTACGAACCAGCGAAGCTGTGGAGCCGAGCGATCGCACTCTTTGCGACCAGCTTCCTTAAGCGAAGTTGTTCAAACACAAGCGTTCTGCATAAGTGCTAAACGCAAGGTGCTATGTACCCATAGTTCAAGGTGTACGGATTGTAAAATCATGTACGTCTTTCCCACAGCAGGTTCGACCTGACGAGTACAGTAGATTCACCATCCTCTCGTTTTCGGGTATGCCATTGTTGCAGCATCTTTTGCGATCGCCCCAGACCTATCTGCTCCTGGTGGGGTTGGGGTTGGGTTATGGGGGGCTATTGCACTGGCAGGGAACACGGCCAGTCGTCTGGGTGTGCGGTGGGGCGATCGCTCTCATCACTCTGGCGGCCTGGATCTGGCAAAATCGCCCTCAGCCCCAACTGGAAGGAGCTACCGATAATCTGCTAGACCCCGTTGTCTTTCGGGAGCGCCTCAAGATTGTGGAGCGGCAACTCCCCAATGCTGCACAACCAGAATGGACACAGGCGCAGAGCTGGGCGTTACAAATTCAGCAATCTGCAGAAAGCATTGCCCAACGGGAACCCAGCCTCACCCCCGATTTACTGGAAGCATTGCACACCGTTCTCGATCTATCAGGACAAGTGGCCGGAGCCCTGCAAGTCACCCAGAAGATTCAAACCGAGAGCTATCGCCAGTTAGCGCAAGAACAATTGGCTAAGAGTAGCGATCGCCTTCGCGAAACCTGGACGCAGATGCAACAACTGCAAGATCAACTCGCCCTCTCGGCCCTGGAACAACAGGCGGCCCAGACAGAACCGCTCCCGGCCCAACTGCGCCTGTTAATTACCCATAACAAAACCACACTTCAAACTTCAGACCATCCTCCTGCCCTATGAAATCCTTCGTCAGACGTTTCCGCCTGTGGTTTTTGCTCGGAGTTTGCCTCAGCCTGCTGTTCGCCTGCAATGGGGATTCGCTACCCAAGGTAGACTCTTTTGACTCCGCTGAGAAGGTACTCCAGAGCAACATTCTCCCCAACATTCAGGTTGAGGATGCATTGGTACCGGATGCGATCGCCGCTCAGTACACCACCGATCAGATTGCCGAACCGCTGCCCAAGCCCGACGACTATCCGTTGTACGCAGCACAACCGTCCACGGACCCACAAACGGTTTATCTGGAAATCTATAGCTCCAGTGAAAAAGGCAACGCAAAGCTAGAGGATGAACGGTGGCTCGTGGATGTTGCCGATGCCTTTAATGCCCGAAAAGAAAAAGTGGGTTCAGGCCAGGTCGTGCAGGTGGGCATACGCAACATCCCCTCAGGATTAGCCAGTCAGCTGCTAGCAGCACAAGCCGTCAAACCTGCGGGTTTTACCCCAGCGAACGACCTCTGGCTTAAGTTGCTAGACAGTCAAAAGGTCAAATTCCAATCGATCGCGCCGTCTCTGGTACCCAACCATGCCGGATTTGTGGTGGATGACAAAACCTATCAAGGGTTGGCATCCGGAGGTAATGTAACATTCGAGCGCTTGCTGGATGCCATTCTCGGTGGGGAGATGACCATCGGCTATCCCAACCCCTACGCCAGTTCCACGGCTCTCAATCTGCTCTATACCATTTTCTGGCGAGCCGCAGGACACCACCAGGACGGCAAGCCTCTGACCGCTGCGGATCTGAAATTACCGCAGGTCACATCGGTTTTCGACACGTTTCAGAAACAGGTTCTGGTTACGACGCTGACCGCTCCTGACCTGCGCGATATCTTTGTGCGCGATCGCACCAAACTCCAGGCGTTCCCACTCGAATATCAAAACTATGTGGGATTGAAGAAGCTACCGGACTTTAGCCAGACCGTCTTTGTCCCATTTGGCGTGCCTCATAACAGCCCTTTAGTAGGCTTTGAGTGGAATACTCCAGCCCAAAAGGAGGCGCTGAAAAAGTTTGCCGACTTTGCCCTCAGCCAACCCATGCAGGACCTGGCAAGCACCAAAGGCTTTGAGCAGGCCAGCGGCCAGCAGCAACAGGAACTCTCTTCCCCTCCCGGAGATGTATTACAAGCAGCTCAGGCCTTCTGGAAAGAACGCAAGGATGGTGGCCGAACGGTCTACATGATGGTCGTCATCGACTCTAGCGGTTCCATGGAAGGTGAGCGTCTCGCAGCCGTGCAGGAGGGACTACGGATTGCCACGAAACAAATTAATGCAGGTAATCATGTCGGCCTGGTCAGCTTTGGCGATCGCCCCCGTCGCCTGGTCAACATGGCCCCTTTTGATGAGATGCAGCAAAAGCGCATTCTGGCCGCTGTTGATTCTGTCGTAGCCGATGGTTCAACAGCCATGTATGACGCTTCGCTGATCGCTCTATCAGATCTCATGGCTCAGAAAAAGAATGACCCCGATGGACGCTATTACCTGTTGTTATTAACTGATGGCGAAGTGAACGCAGGCCACACCTTTGACCAGATCAAAGACGTCCTGAAACATAGCGAAGTGCGGATTTATCCCATTGCTTATGGCGAGGTGAACCAGGGAGAACTGCAAGCGATCGCCAGCTTGCGGGAATCAAACGTTCAGGCAGGCAACCCACAAAACGTGGAGCAACTGCTACGGGGATTATTCCAAACCAATTTGTAATTTCCAGCATTTCCAAACGCGAGGATTTATGACCCAGATAAATCGCAAATTGTTGGTGACCCTGGGATTGAGTTGGGTGGGTTTTGCGATCGCCGGTCTCCTGATCACCCTGCTCTTTCCCATTCCCACCGTTGCTGTGCTGATCGATCGCAGCTATTGCCCACCCGATGCCTGGAAACAGGTGGTGCAGCAATACGATACCCTTTACAGCCAACATCAGCAAAAGCATCTCAAAATTCAACAGGTTGTTGTCTTTAGCGACCTGGGAGAAGATGTTCTGCCTTCCATCCCATCCGGAGATGAGATTCAAGCGCTCTCAACCTATGGACGGCAAAATTTGGATCATCGCTCTCAACTGGCGACTCAATACCCCAACGCTCAACTACTCTCTTGCCCAACTTAAAAGTCGTTTATAGCAACGTGCGAGTGCGTTAAGTACAGCAACGGTGGTATGGGGCACGAAGTACCCCACACCACCGTACTTAATCAACCCGCACATTGCTGTATTTGTGTGCAACGCGCACAAATAAACGTCCCTTCTAGGGAGGCTAATCCTTATAAAGGACACCACAGCGATCGCGTCACTATTGCAACAGATATTGGGCGAAATACTGCCGATATAAATTGCAGCGGGGGGCCACTAATGTTCCAACAAACTTGACCAGGCCCATGCGTTGCAATTGATAGGCGGCCATTGGTTCCAATTGCACAGGTGTTGGGGAGGCGATCGCCCCCTTAAATGCCTCTAACAAATCAGGATGATGGTTTAAGTTCAACCAGTATTCCCGCAAGTGAGAACCATAGATGCCCATCTCCGTAGGAGCCTTACTCAGCAACATCTCTAAAGTGCTGTGAGGATTACTTCGTAAATGCACAAAGGCTTGTTCCAGAAGATAGGGATGCCCGCCAACCATCTCCATTAATGGTGTAATTAAAGTGGCATCACCGCTTAAACCATGTTGTTGTGCAAGTTCTTGTACTTGTTCACGAGTAAATTCTGTCAACTCAATAGGTAAACCAACGTTAAAGGGGGATTGATTAATGTGTAATCGGATATAAACATCCGTGGAGTGGGCTAATACTAATCGTAGTTTTTGCCAAAGCGGGCGGCTTTTCGCTTTCTCATGCCAGGAGCGTAATAAACCAAAGAAATCTTCGTAAATTTCGGGATGAGGAAAGAGTAAATCGACATCATCCAAACATAGCACTAAAGGTGATTCCGCGTGAGGCAAGAGGTATTCCTCAAAATAGGTCGTGCAGCTAATTTTCACGCCCATCTCCTCTTCATTCCAAAATTCATCCAATTGGTTAGGCAACCCCAATTCGCGGGTGAGAATGCTGCAAAACCAGCGCATGAACTTGCTCATGCTGGTGAGGTGGGTATTGCGATCGGCTAGCTCAAAGCTGAAGCTGGCGGTGCGATACTGGTGTTGCGACACCTGGGATAGAATGCGGGTAATTAACGCCGTTTTGCCCATTAATCGAGGTGCTTTAATTCGCACCAGTGCCCCCGGTTGCAGCAATGTCTCATAACAAATAATTTCGGTTGGGGGCCGCTCAACATAAATCTCAGTTGCCATCGGTGATGCGACAGGTTCTGCAACTGATGGCAATGTTGCAGGCTCGCTTTTTGAAGCTGGCTCCGGTTGGCTGGTGGTGGTCTCTGCCTTACCTCTAGTCATATTGCGCCACCGTTCCAGAGCGGCCTGAAAATTGGTCTTACTGACGCTTTCCCCCAACGCATCGCTGAGAGATTTCCAGAGCTTCGGCCCCACATCTCGCTTCAGATAGCTAACGGAATAGCCCGAAGTCTCGGCAATTTCTTCG
This sequence comes from Leptolyngbya sp. PL-A3, assembly GCF_039962325.1. Taxonomy (NCBI): domain Bacteria; kingdom Bacillati; phylum Cyanobacteriota; class Cyanophyceae; order Leptolyngbyales; family Leptolyngbyaceae; genus Leptolyngbya; species Leptolyngbya sp. PL-A3. The sequence goes on along the minus strand of NZ_JAMPLB010000022.1, from coordinate 18,426 downwards.
TAGGTGTGGTTGGCGATCGCTCCCTGCACAATAGCCGTCTCGACATCACTGAGATGCTTACCATTACGTGCGACCAGAGCGCTATTGGCGATCGCCAACAACTGCTCCGGCGTCATCGGCCCATCTGCCTCTTTGGGCGCCGGTGCAGACGTTTCCATCTCATTGGGCACATGGGCCATCATTTTTTCCAGGATGCCCGGGCCAAACTGAGTGTAGCCTCGGTGAATGGAGGCGATCGCCTCGGCCAACTCATTCGTCGGCATATCCTTTAGCAAATAACCCTTGGCACCATGACGCAGGGCTTCCGCCACATACTGAGTATCGTCAAAGGTGGTCAGAATCAAAATCTTGGTGCCAGGAAAGCGCTGACAGATGTGTTGAGTTGCCGTCACCCCATCCATCACCGGCATGCGGATATCCATCAGTACCACATCTGGCGGCTGCTGAGCAGCATGGAGCGAGGTCAGCACATCAATGGCCCGCTGGCCATTTTCCGCTTCGGCAATCACCCGCAAATCCGGCTTGGTTTCGAGGATGGTTTTGAGGCCACGCCGAATGATTTCTTGATCTTCAACGAGGAGGAGGCGCAGCATAGGCGTTTAGCAGGGAAGAAAAGCTGTAATGGTGCAGCCCTGTTCAGGGGCACTATGGAGGATGAGGGTTCCACCCAGAGCGGCCGTGCGCTCATGCATGCCACGCAAGCCAAACCCGGTAGGATTGGCGCTCACCTGGAAGCCTTTGCCGTTGTCTTGCAGGGTGAGGTGTAGCCCTGCCTCCGTAGAGGACAGGTGTAAGTTAACCGTGGTGGCAGCCGCATGTTTCACAATATTGGTTAGGCCCTCCTGGATGATGCGGTAGGCAGCGGTATTGATAGGATTGGAGCAAGGATGAACCAGGTGAATGTCACATTGGGGCTGAATCCCGGTGGTGTGGTGAAATTCCTCAGTTAGGGTGGCGATCGCCGCCTCCAATAATTTTCCCTGCAATGGTTCAGCCCGCATATCGGCTACCGATTGCCGCACAGCTTTCAGAGCACCAGCCCCCAACTGCTTAGCTTCCTGCAAAAAGCTACGAGCTTTGGGTAAATCGGTATCCCACAGGGTCAGCACTGTTTCTAGCTGAATGTTGAGGGCCACCAGCGCATGACCGAGGGAGTCGTGGATGTCTCGGGCAATGCGGTTACGCTCCTCTAGAGCAGCCATAGCTTCAATGCGCTGATTCAGGGCCTTCTCCTGGTCGAGGGATCGTCGCAACTCGGCTTCTGTTTTTTGGAGCTGGTCATTTTGCGATCGCAACTGTGTTTGAAGCCGACACAACTTGAGCTGGTTCTCGATGCGAACGATCACCTCTTCCACCTGAAAAGGTTTGACGATGTAATCGACGCCGCCTGCCGAAAAAGCGGCTACCTTATCAAACACCTCATTCAGCGCACTGATGAAGATAATGGGAATGTCCTTTGTTTCGGGGTCAGTTTTTAAGCGGCGACAGACCTCTAATCCGTTCATCCCTGGCATGTTGATATCCAGCAGGATCAGGTCGGGAGCCTGAGCCCGCACTCCCATGAGCGCGGTGGAGCCGTTGGTAACACTGCGCACATCATAGTGCTGCTCCTCTAACATGGCAGAGAGTAGCCGCAGGTTATCCAACGTATCGTCAACGATTAGGATGTCTCCCCGCGAAGGCAGTGGGTTCATGGAATTTGGGCACAATAAAAGCCAATTTACGGTAATAGTACGGCAAGGGCTCCCATAACGCCAACTTCGCTGCCAGACTCAACTTCATCATTCATCAACTCAAATCTTCCAAAACCCAGAAGGATAATTTTGTTTCACAGCAATTGATCGATCAGATCTAACACTTCATCACTCCTACCGGGCTCAAATTTTCGCGCAAATAACAAGTCAGATATTTTGAGTGCGTCAACATCTTCCATAGTCAGGACTCGTGGAGGCGTTGGATTGGGATTTGACCAATCCGTGTACGTCAAGCTGTAATTTGCCACTGCTTCTTTAAAGGGAGAGTTACAAACCAGAGTTTGAAAAAACATTTCGTCTGGAATAAACGTGTACTTAAAATAAGTAATTACATTGGGATGAGTATTCAGATAATTGATCATCCATTGCACAAACTCTCCAGTCAAAGCCCACCACTGCGAACCGCCATAGGGTACGAGTGCATTAGGAAGCTTCCGCTGCAATGGAACATGAAACGGACGACTTCGCAGAAAGAAATGCCAATTTGAGACTCGCTTCATCGCTTGATAAGCCCCTCCGGCATTCGTCCATTTATTAGGTTCCGCTAAAGGAAAAGCTTCAATAAATTGCTGTCCCCGGTTCTCTTCAAGAAACCGCTTGATTTCCGATAAAGGCCTTATGGGATAGTCTTGCCCAGAGATCAAGAAAACATAGTCATAATTTTCCTGTGTCAGACAAGCCCTCCGCAGGCAATTCAGCGTAGCATTCACGATACTGAACTGCCCCCATCGACAAGCATCCCGTTGATCCATCAAGAAAACATGAGAAGTATTGCCTAGTAACTTTTCAACGTCACTAAAAACAGATGTCGCCCGCTGATCGATATGAATAAAGAAATGATCGCCTTCTGAACTCAGCGCTTTGACTAATCGAATAATTTGCTCAGGATATTTGTGCGCGAGTATCACAAATGCAATTTTCATATCAGGAGACTTCCTCGATTGCTTCTGACAAATGCTAGACAGCAGTAGACGGTGGCTTCATTCTGACATGAGGAACAGCCAATCAGCGTTTATCTTTCATTTCTTCACTGAACGTTGCTACTTAGATGCATTTCAAGGCATGTGCTCCTAAGACTCACTCTCCAGAACACATCCTCTCATACCGCATTGGGTTAAATGATCACAATAAGAAGCGGCGTGGTACTGAGCACCACGCCGCTTCTTATTGTGATCAGTTACCTTGACTTGATACAAAGTATGGCTTCCTCATGAACTTAGGTATTCTCATGCCAATCAAAGTCCATCTGGCGGGCAGTTTGTAACGCGAGCTCTCGGCCTGCAAGACGTTCAACTAGATGAAGGCTCATATCAATACCGGCTGAAATACCTGCCGATGTCACTACATCTCCGGCATCGACCCAGCGCTGCTGTTCAACCGTTTGCACATTGGGAAACATAGCCCGCATATCCGGAATATCTTCCCAGTGAGTCGTTGCCATTTGGTTATTGAGGAGACCCGCTTTTGCTAGCAGAAAGGAACCTGTACAAACTGAAGCGGTTAATGTAGCGATCGCCGAACGTTGAGTAATCCATTCAACAACATCTGGAGTTTCAAGTTCTTTGGTAACAACCCCTCCTGGAATGAGTAGCAGATCAATAGGGGGATGATTGGCAAAGGTGTAATCCGGTTGTACAACAAGACCAGCGCGGGCTCGTATAGTACCAGGTTGAGGGGCGATCGTGAAGACTGTAAAGGGTTCAGGCAAGGACAGGTTTGCACGTTTGAACACCCGAGACGCCGTAGTAAAAACTTCGTAAGGCCCAGCAAAGTCTAAAACTTCAACATCAGGAAAGATGTAAATACCAACAGATACAGTTCCAGAATCCGATTGATTCATCTTGTTTCCTCTCAAGCACTATAGAAGCTGAACTATCGTGAACCATTCCAGGGAAATTCAGGTTTTGAGTTTTCTTCACCCCAGTATCCATTGAAGCTAGAAAAGTCTTCAGAGAAAGTCACTTCAAGGTTTCCAGTGCCGTATACATCATTCCAGACACAATGCATAACTCGAACTTGCACGGCTTCACATTGAGACAATGTGCCTGGCACCATTTCTCCTAGTTCATTCATGGTGTAGCTACCTTCCAGAGAACCATCTTCTGCTTCTCTAAATTCCGTTGTTGCCGGCAGTAAATCACCTGCCGCCCAAATCTGGCCCTCATAGCGGCCTAGAGTTTGCTCCATCCAACTACCAGACGGTTGTGCATTGACGTTGAGGCTCCATAAACCCGTTAACACCAAAGAAGCCGCTAGAGAGTTAGCAATATAGTTTGTACCTTTCACAATGTTCTCCTTAGAACGTTTCGTTGATATAACATCTTGATTGAATCGCACTGAAATCAGCGGCATTTGAGTACCTAGAGCTTTGGTTTTTCTGAAAAACTGGAACTCTAAATCTTCTACGTCAGCACCATGCCACCTTGGTTGTGTTTTACCATTTGAGGAGAAGGGGACGGAACATCTAACTCCATTAAGCCTTGAAAGATTGTCTCATTCTGGACAATCCCAAAATAGTTCAATGTATTCAACCGTTCGCATAGGGCAAACATCCCAAGGTTTACCACTGCTACTACAAGCAAGTTCTTCTTTATATCGGAAAACAGGATAAACCCGTCACATTTACCCTCTCCAAACACAGGTCAGTTTTCGGTTTACCGAGAGTTCCTTGCCTATAGAAGTGAGTGGAGGGCGATCGCCCTCCACTCTTTATATTCGCTTTCAAGATTCATGCTGCTTACTCCGAGTGCAGCATTACACATCGATCCGATAGTTCAGCTGATGCTCATCCCCAGGCAAACCTCGAAACCCCCAGTTGTGCTTTGGAGTTTCAAAAATTGTCATTTCCAAATCGTGCGTTGAAATTCCAAGGGTTTGCACTCGCTCAAACATCAGGCGCATTAACTGTTTCTTCGCCTCTACCGTGCGTCCCTCTATCATGCTGAATTCCACAATGGTGTAACGCAGGGTACGCCCTTCAGGATAGAAAAAATCAGAGGATTCAAGCGGAAAGAAACGATGTGCGCGTTTATCAGATGGATACTGAAGTGCATCGATAATGCAGGAATGAATGACATCAGAGAGTTGATGTTTGATTGGATCAAGATACTCTCTTAATCCATAGATTTTGACCTGTACCATAGCCCTATATCAACAAAACAGTATTGATTAAGATAAACAGCATTATCCGGTCTTAACGAGATACGAGAGAGAGTTATGGGACAAAGTCCCACACCCCTCTCTCGTACCTTCACGTGGGGCGATCGCCCAAATCCACACCTCACCCGAGAAGAACCTGCTCAACTCCTCTGTACGGCAAAGCTACATTGCTGTTTAAAGAAAAGTTAAGGCCTGGTTAATTTTACGGAAAATCTGTAGAAGCTAGAGAAGCTCCTATAAGAAATCACCAGAAGTTAAGCTCTTTCACGCCTCACCTGTTATGTCTGTGTACGTAGAAAATTTTGTACCACCAGGCCCCGGTTCCTGGACGTTAGAAACAACTCATTGGGCGCGCCCCATGACACGTTGGGGGGCAGATGTCTTTCCCCCTGCATTTAAGCGAGGATTCCGGGAAGGAACAGCTCGATATGGGCTATTGCTGGACTATTTAGAATACGGTGTCGTGAATGGTTTTGCCTACAACTGCGCGCATGTCGTAGGGGCACCACTCGAAGCCAAAGCACCGCCGCCAAAATTGATTTTTAAGCTACTCACCCGCTTGCATCCCCAGGTTCGCCAGCGCATTAAAGCCTCTCAAGCTGCTTTTGAGCAGAAATTATGGCGGCAAGACCTGAAACAATGGGACGAAACCTGGAAACCAGAACTGACCCGTAAATACCTAGAGCTGCAAAGTGTTGATCCCAAACAGCTATCGCTTGAAGACCTCATTACTCACCTTACGGCTTGTCGAGATGCGGTCGCCGAGGCGATTTACTTCCACCATCGGTTGAATCCCTGTGCATTGCTACCCCTCGGCGATTTTCTCGTACAAACGCAAGCATGGACTGGGCTGGAGGCTCAAACGCTCCTACAACTGCTGCAAGGAGCAACGCCTGTTTCGATTGGAGCGATCGCCGAAATTCAACATCTGGCCCAAGCCATTTCCCAACAGCCCGCAGCCGCCTCCATCCTCAATAGCCAACAACCTGCCGCCGAGATTCTGCATCAATTGGAAACGATGCCAGGGGACGTTGGTGAGGCAGCAAAAGCCTATCTCAATACCGTTGGGCTACGCGTCTTAACCGGGTATGACGTTGGGGATTTGTCGGCTCTGGATACCCCGGAGTTATTGGTCAAAACAATTCGTTCCGCCTTAGAGCACACAGTACATGAGAGCGCGACTGAACAGTTGGCAGAGCAAACGGCAAAAGTTCGAGCCGCTGTACCGGAGGAACATCGTGCCGCCTTTGATGAACTACTCGCAGAAGCCCGTCTAACCTATCGCATTCGAGATGAGCGTGGCTATCTCAATGATGCCTGGGCCACCGGAATTGCGAGACGGGCTATCTTAGCGGCGGGCGATCGCCTCGTAGCCGCAGGCAAGCTAGACAAGCCAGAGCACGCCGTTGAACTCACCCACGACGAACTGGTTGCCATGCTCAATGGGCAGGACGGAATTCCCGCCAGTGAGCTGGCGGAATATTTCCATTACCGCACAAGCAAAACCATTGCCGATGCCCCCGTTCATCTGGGCGCGCCCCCCAGTCCCCCGCCACCTGATGAGTGGTTGCCACCTGCTGCGGCCCGTTTGAGCCGCGCGATTAACTTGGTCCTGGGGCACTTATTTGCAGCACCGGGTAAGCAAATTGAGCCTCAAACCATCCAAGGGGTTGCAGCTAGCCCAGGCCAGTATGAAGGCATTGCCCGATTGGTGCTCAACCTGGAAGACATGGCGCAGGTGAAAGAAGGCGATATCTTAGTCGCTCGGATGACCGCCCCTTCTTATAATGCGCTGTTGCCGATGCTGGGAGGCATTGTCACCGATCGCGGTGGATTGCTATCGCACGCGGCGATCGTCGCCCGTGAATATGGTTTGCCTGCTGTCGTGGGCTGCATGGAAGCAACGCAGGCGATTCCAAATGGTAGCCGCATTCGGATTGATGGAACAACTGGAGAGGTGAAAATTCTGGCATGACGCTGTTGAATGTACCGCTATACGCACCGATCAACTTAATTGACGCTGTTGATGAAACCGCTTGTGGTGGTAAAGCTGTGCAATTAGGGGCCGCTATTCGGGCGGGCCTTCCTGTTCCACCGGGCTTTGCGCTAACAGCCGGTCTGGTGGACGCGATCGCCGCTCAAGACCCGGTTGCGATCGACTTGGCCTTACAAGCCTTTGCTCAACTGAAAGGGCCTGTGGCCGTGCGCTCCTCGGCTGTGGGGGAAGATTCCAGTGAGGCAAGTTTCGCGGGTCAACATCTCACCTGCTTGAATATTTGCTCACCTGACAGCATGGTCAAAGCGGTGCAACAGGTCTGGCAATCCGGGCAAAGTGCCGCAGCACAAAGCTACCGCCAGCGCTTGGGGATTACTCAAGCACCTCAGGTTGCCGTTGTCGTGCAACGGTTTATTCCTGCTCTGCAATCGGGGGTACTGTTTACTCGTAACCCGATCACCGGCCAGGACGAGCGGGTAATTGAGGCATCCTGGGGGCTGGGTGAGGCGATTGTGTCGGGCCTGGTCACACCCGACCATTACCGATTAACCCGGCAAGGGCTTGTTCTTGAGCAAACTCCTGGGATGAAGGATATTGCAGTGATGCCGAGCACGGAGGGCCACACCCAGGAAGTTGAGGTAGAACCGCATCGGATACGTGCCCTCTGCCTGGAGGCATGGCATCTGGAGCAACTCAATTTGCTGGCAACCCAGTGCGAACAGTACTTCCAGCAAGCACTGGATATGGAATGGTGCTTTGAGGGTTCCACCTTATACTTACTCCAGTGCCGCGCCATCACTCGTATTGCGTCCCCTGGTGTTTAAGAGGATGTGTTGTTTTTGTGTGTATGTAGCGCACGAAAAACGACCTTCTGAGGCTTAAACCTAATTGACATGAATGATTCGTCCTCCAAATCTGTTTGGCGCGATCGCGCTCTACTCATTGCGATCACCCTCAGTTCAATGCTGGCACCGTTGAACTCGACCATGATCGCGGTCGCATTGCCGCGCCTGATCACGGAGTTTCAAACGAACGTTGCCCACGCCAGTTGGCTCGTGACAAGCTATCTGATTGCTATGGCAACCCTGCAACCCATCGCTGGTAAATTGGGCGATCGCTGGGGCCGACGTTCCCTCATTTTGGGAGGGTTGATCTGTTTTGGTGGAGCGTCTTTAGCCGCAACCTGGGCACCGACTCTGGAGATGCTCATAGGCTTTCGGCTGTTGCAAGCGGTGTCTGGGGCGATCGCTATTCCCAACGGGGTCGCTTTAGTACGAGAAGTCGTGCCCGATCACCAGCGTGCGACCCAGTTTGGATTAATCAGCAGTGCGATCTCCTTAGCGGCGGCGATCGGCCCGCCTATTGGAGGGGTGCTGACCAGTCTGGCCGGATGGCGAGCCATCTTTTTTGTCAATGTCTTGCTCATCCTGCCAGCTTTACTGTTGGGGTGGTGGGCGTTTCCTCGCAGCAAACCATCAGCTTCATCCCGTCCATTTGATTGGGGCGGATCGCTCCTGTTAGCGTCAGTCTTGGCCAGCTTAGCCGGGTTCCTTTCCCAAATGCGGCAGGGTGGCCTCCCTGTTTCGCCAGGAGTAGCGGTGGCGGGTGTTGTTGCGTTAATGGCAGCATTATTCGTCTATGAAGGACGACATCCAGACCCCATTATCCAACTGCGCTTTTTCCGGAAACGAGCGTTTGCCGCTGCCAGTGGGGCGATCGCCCTCAGCAACCTGGCAATGTATGTCACATTGCTCAGCTTGCCCATCTTTCTGTCTGAACGGGCGGGATGGATGGACTCACAAATTGGTTTTGTCCTCGCCGCTTTCTCAGGGTTGATGATCGTTGGTTCGCCTCTCGGCGGACGGTGGGCAGACCGTTGGGGCCGCCGGATACCAACCGTCGCAGGTCTGGCGTTGTTTACCCTGGGTTTGCTGCCTCTCGTCATCCAGGCAGAAACGGTGCCCCTTGCTTTTTTGCTGCCCGGTTTGGCGATCGCCGGAAGCGGGATGGGTGCTTCAATGGCAGGGTTACAAACGTCAGCCATCGAGTCTTTAAGCCCCAAAGAAGCTGGCGTCGCAGCAGGCATCTTCTCGACCAGCCGTTACCTTGGGAGCATTGTGGGTTCTAGCATTCTTGCAGGCATCCTCAGCTCTAGCGGTAATTTTCATCTAGTCTTCTGGATGGTTGGCAGTACGGCTTTCCTGTCAGTATTGGTCAGTTTAGGATTGCGCGATCGCCCTCTAAGTGAGGCACAAAGTTAGGTATCCAGGAAAAGCGACGGGATTCTGTCCTGGTACTCTCCTTGGATACCAATTTTGTAAACATTTGAAGCAATACGATTTTCATAAAAAGATAGATAAGTTTCAATAACGAACAGAAACGACTGATATAGAATTTGCGGAATAATCGGGTTTTCAGATGTTTACTATGAAAGACGAAATACTTTAACACTTTTTGCATTGAACGTTGATTCTATTCAAAAAGGGATAACATGAGCGATTTTAATATCACCAATCCTTTAGCGAATATCGATACAGAAGAACAATCCATTCAATCGTATTACGACAGCATTGCCGCTGATTACGATCGCTCACGCTTTGCCAACACCTATGGTCGTTATATTGATGACCAGGAACGGAAGATTTTGAAGCGCTGGTTACCTCGCTCCTCCGATTCATCCGTTCTGGATTTAGCCTGTGGCACGGGGCGTTTTCTAGATTTAGCGACGGCTGGTTTAGATGCCAGTGCCAACATGTTAGAGATCGCCAGCCAGAAATATCCTGATGTATCTCTAATTCAGGCATCCGCATGTGAAATTCCGCTCCCCTCAGCTTCCTACGATGCCATCTTTTCTCTTCACTTTTTCATGCATCTGAACCCAGCAAAGGTTGCCACCATTCTGGATGAATGCCACCGCATTTTGCGTCCGGGAGGCATGTTGATCTTTGATATTCCATCGGCCTTACGCCGCAATCTGGTGCGATACCGGGCAGAAGATTGGCACGGGGCAACCGCTTTATCTATCCCACAGATTCGTGAGGCGACTCAGGGCAAATGGGAGCTTCAGGCATCGAGCGGGGTGATGCTCTTTCCAGTGCACCGAATTCCAACAACTTACCGTGATCGAGTGCGATCGCTCGATGATTTTCTCTGCCAAACATGGCTAAAAAACATTGCATCCTATCTGTTTATTCAACTGATTAAGTACGACTAATAACAAGGACAATGGAATGAAAAAACTTATTCCGCCAAGTTGGCGAGTTAATATACGCATCGTTCAGCGATACCTGGCAGCTCGGCTCACAGGAAAATGGCAGCAACTGGCAAAGCATCGCGACACCCACGCTCACGATGACTTTCTGCCACAAGTAACCCTAACCCAGCCTCTGGGCTCCATGACAGGGCACCATCTTGAGCGAAAGAAACATAACCTCAACCTGGCTATCCAAAAGCTTCAGAACGTCGTGATTCTGCCGGGTCAAATTTTTTCTTTCTGGCATCTGGTTGGAAACCCCACCACTAAAGCGGGATTCGTTGAAGGAAGAACCATTACTGGCACAGAGCTGGCAACATCGGTAGGTGGCGGATTATGCCAGTTATCGGGCATGCTTTATTTTCTGGCGCTCAAATCTGGATTAACAATCCTGGAGCGTCATCCACACTCCAAAGATATTTACACAGATGCCACACGGTTTGCTCCCTTAGGTTCTGATGCAACCGTTGTGTATGGTTATAAAGATTTGCAGATCCAAAATTCTTTTTCTTTTCCAATTTGCTTTCGTTTTTTCATTACCGATCAAGCTATTCAGGCGTGTCTTTGTTCAGCTCAGGCGATCGCTGAAGTACAGGTTGAGTTCCGCACTCAATCTTTAGAATCTGCCACCCATGTAGAAACAATTCGCTACACACCAGCCAGAGCAACAGCAGAGTTAGTCAGTTCAGATTTATATCCCAAGTTACTGGTTCCAGCACATCTGCGATAAAGATACTAATGTGAAAATTTTGGTTGGGAGGTTTTGTCATGTCATACAGCGGTTTTCAAGTGCTTAAAATCTGGTTGTTTTTGTGAGAGCCGCGCTCCGCGCGGCTCTCACAAAAACAACCGTGGCTGATTCAAGCGCCAAGCGTTGTAGGATCAGCAATTACACCTCAATCCGCAGCAACTTACCTGCCTGGGTCGCAACAATCAATTGATTGCCAAGAGTCGTGAGTGTTGTTGGTAAGCCTTCACCCATCTCCGCGATGTTGATGATAGGAGATAACATTCCATTAGGCTTTAGGGCTACTAGCCAACCTGCCGTTGTCACAGTCATCCAGCGATCGCCCAGACGAGTGATATCCAAAGGGGCACCCAGGTCAGCTTGTTGTAGATCGGCGATCGCTTTCGTTTCCCCCGTAAAAGCGATTCTCAAAACTTGCCCGTTTTCTTGAGTCGCGATAATGTAATCTTCTCCAATTCCAATCCCAAAAGATGTGCTGTCTAAAGGGGTTAAGACAGTTGTTCTACCAGAGCGGGTCACTCGAACAATCAAGCCCGCAGAACCCAACACATCTGTTGAAACAGCAACTAGGTAGAAGGGATAGTACCCCTCGCTAGCAGCCACTGCAAATGGTGCGCCAAAGTCCCCTGCAAAGTCAGATAAATCTGCCAGAGAAGATACTTCGCTTTGTTTAGTGACCTGCACGAGAGAGTGGCCCAACTCCTGAGCCGAAAGAGCTACAATAACCGATTCTTGCAAACCGACAATTCCAGCAGGGATACCATAGCGCTCCACGTTCACCCAGGTCACTAAAGTTCCGTCAGGTGCAACCCGTACTAAATCTCCTTCCACAGTGGCTACGATAATTGCATCCTGAAAGACCGTAACCCCTTGAAAAGACAAGAGGTTCAATCCTGATGCAAGAACGGTTACGGTAGGTTCCATACCAGCTTGTGTACTCCTCCTACTAAAGAAGGATTTTTAGGTGCAAGACTAAGCTTTACACAGAAAATCGTTAATAGTAAAAATGGCAAGCTAATTAAAACTATTTATGACTATTCCTTTACTGGTTGTGGATGTACAAACAGGTTTTATTAATGACTTTACCCATCATATTCCTAAAAGAGTAGCTCGCTTAATTGAGCAGAAGCTTTATTCCCCTGTATTATTTACCCGCTTCATTAATGCAGCCGATGGCCCTTACACACGTCTTCTCCAGTGGAACGGTTGTCATGACGCGCCTGAAACTGACCTGTCCGAAGATTTAGCACCCTACATCCAATCCGAATTCGTCTTCAGTAAACCGGGCCTATGCGGAATGCCCAGTGAGCTAGTGGATTACCTTTGTGAGAACCAGGTTCAACAAATCGCTGTCGTTGGAATCGACACAGATATGTGTGTTCTAAAAATCGCCATGGATCTATTCGATCAGGGCATTGAACCGATTGTATTAACAGACTGCTGTGCCAGTACCGCAGGATTGCAGGCTCATCTGGCTGGACTGGCCGTTCTGAGCCGCAATATTGGTGCCCAGCGGCTACGAGACGCTGGCTTGGGAGAAGGAACCCTCGCAGCCCCTGTAGCAAAGTAGGCTCATTAGAGCGCGGCGGCTGGTGTGTATATAGCGGGAGTCATGGTTTCCTGCAGCGCGAGCCCGTGTTGGGGTTAACGCTGACTGCGATCGCAACAGTATGGCGTCACCTTACAGTTCCCGATCAGCCGATTGTTAATAACCTAAACTTTCCGCTGCTATTTTTTGAAAGTACACTCCCACGTCTCTAGGGATACTTCTGCCCCCATAAGGATTACCGACAGGGCTACGCTCAAAGATCGTGCCGTATAGAACACACGCTGCCAGGTAAGTTCCATAAGGGGTTGGATGGCCATCCAGGTTGTATAACACCAGATCTGGCCTTTCAGTTAGGGACCGCGCAAATGCTAAACCTGCTGGCGCTACTGTAGCCCCCAGTTCTGCGCCGACCGCGTTATAGGCATCTGCCAGGCTTGCCGTCGTAACTCCATAACTCACACTATCGGGACGTTCCCAGGTCATCAAAAGAACCGTTTTGGCTCCCCGCTTTCTGATTTCTTTATCGAGCTTTCTGACGGATTTATGAAACTTTCCTGGATCAAAAATAGGTATTTGGCTTTGTTCTTGCAAGACGACATATTCCCAGCCACCGTCACGGATGGTTCGGCGAGTATTCTTGTCATGCGTGTGGTCGTCTAAGGTATAGCCTCCTAGAGCAACACTGGACACACGGCTCGAAGGAGACAACCCTACCAGTTGTTGATCAATACCATCATTGAAAAAGGTAAAGCTGTTCCCAACGAGAAGAATCTGGGCTGACTCTTGGCTGCTTAATATTGGGTTACGACATGCAGCCAAAACAAACAGGGCCATACAAGCAATGAGAATGCACCGCACCAGTAACCTTACTCTCATAGATTCTAGTCCTGTTCTTTCAAAGTATGTGTGCCGAATCCAATAGTCTTCCAGCACCGCTTTTCAAGCATTCCCCAATTCTTCAACTTCTGCTACTTAGGAGGTTTCTGCATAAGAATCTACCAGGATGTTGGTGCTTTGCCCGCGAAGCGGGCAAAGCACCAACATCCTGGGGGTAATTTCATTGTTGGAAATCTCCTTACAGCATTGTCTTTGCTAGTACTTTGTCAAGGAGTTTTTGAGAGATCTACACCCCCTCAAAAACTCCTCAAATTTTATGTTTAGGTGCGGGATAGCCCCACACTTGAACATTGGCAAACCACTCGGTTACACAGGGCTAGAGTTACTCGATCCAACGTACGAGCTGATGCGATCGCACTTCCCTACTCACAAAACCTCTCCCAAGTTAGTTGACAAAGAAGTTCCCAAATATGGAACTCAATATTGCACGCAGAAGACAAACCTTGTCCAACGTCCAACCCCTCTCTCTCACTTCAGTGCCTATTTCTCTATAAAAAACAACTAACAAATGATGAATGACAAACCTCAAATAATGAATGTAAGATCCAACTTGGGATGTAATTTGGGATGATAGTATGCGAGCATCAATTGGCAAACTAATCGTCAGCCTTGGCGTCCTTCTGGCTATAGGAACGCTACCAGCCCAGGCACAAGTTTCAGACCGTCAAGTTGCAGCACTGGTCGAGGCACTTCGGCAAGCAGCGCCTCAAACGGGGCGTGCAGATGACGGGCTATATAGTGACTGGCAAATTATGCCAGGAAACATTCCCCGATGGTCAAGGTCATGCATCGGTCGAGAGCTTTCACCAACTGAATTTGAGGCTAGCCCAGTGGTTGCCCGTTCGGTTGTAACGTGTGTGATGCGAGATGTGCTGCAAGATGAGTATGGCGCTAGCAACAACGATGAAATGCTAGCGGTACGTCGAGCCGCTGCCTGGTGGATGCGAGGTGACCCATCTCAGTACAACAGTGCTGAAATTTCAGCTTACATTCAGCGGGTTGTGAATGCCTATCAGCAGCAGCGAGGGTCATCGAGTGCTGCTGCCACACCTCAACCCTCCGCACCTCCCGCACAACAGCCACAGCAGCCCTCAGAATTCGATCGCTACATGACAGCAGGCTATGAGGCAACGCAGCAGCGGGATTACGAAAGAGCGCTCCTGTATTTTCAACGGGCATTAGATGAACGCCCTGATGATTCCTACGCCCGACAAGCTATCCAAAACGTTGAGGGTTATCGCAGTCGCACTTCTGAAGGTGCGTCTGGTGGCCAATCTCCGTCTAATTCCCAGTAACGCTATGAAAACTCTGTTGATTGGTTTAGCAGCAATTATTCCGTTTATCAGCGTTTCGAGTGCGCTGGCTCAACCGGCTCAAGAAAATTGGTTCGAGGTCACACGCAATGCTGTGGGCGATCGCTTCATGGTAGAGCGCAACTCCATTGAATTTAGGGATGGAATTGTTTGGTATTGGGAATATCGCGATTTTCCGCAACCAAACAATGCATTCATTGGGGTTGAGGTAGAGCAACCAGTTTATGGTGCCATGCTGTATCGTTCTGTCGATTGTGCTAGCGGCGTTTCCCGGCTCAGGCGAGTCGTCGTCCACGATAGACAGCGGCAGGTCATTCAGCGAATTAGCTATGACGATGCGGGCCAATTAGCACAACCTCAGGCAGGCAGTAGCGCAGCCGCCGTTCTACGCTTCGTGTGCGACCAGCCCCAGTCAGCACCAACTGCATCTCAATAATGGCTCTACCGAGGCCCAAATTCTGGTGAGGCGATCGTCTGGCTCAGGCCGCTTAAACATAAGACCCAAAAGCAATGACGCCTGCTTAGTGGGCGTCATTGCTTTTGGGTCTTATGTTTAATTGCAACCACCTACTGATCTATTGATTTCAAGCCAGATACTTGCCGAGAGTAGTACTGTATTCTTCGTACTTTTTCGCGCCAACGAGTGTTTCTGCCACGTCGCCTTGAGAGAAGAACATTACGGCAGGAATACTGCGAATTCCATATCGCTTAGCTACTTCTTTATTAGCATCCAGGTCTAATTTTAAGACTTTGACGCGATCGCCATATTCATCTGCGAGCTGATCAATCAATGGAGCAATCAGCTTGCAAGGGCCACACCAGGAGGCAGTGCAATCTACAACAAACAATGACTCTGCACCTAGAAGAGCATCAAACTCGGCTTCATTTTGAATGTAAGCTGCAGGCATAGATAAATCTCATGAAAGCTCTATTCTCCCATAGTGTTTGCACTTTTCAGACGCAACGGGTGCTGAAACAGCAATTCTCATTTTGAATTGAAGCCTGAAAATAGGTCGCGCTCATATCGGTGTGCAACGTTGAACGGGGGCAACTAATTCTCCCAACAACAAACCCAGAGCTTACAGGTGGGTGGCACCTGGTTCGGCGTATCGAAGGTGCCGTCAGGAATTTCGATTTCGTCGCCCGAGCGTCCGAAGAGCGAGGATCCGCAAACTAGCAGAAATATCGCTCTGCAACGGACATGCTTCATTATCGTCTAGTGCATTGCAGTGTGCGGCTATACAGCGCTTTTCAAACGCTTAAAATCCGGTTGTTTTTGTGGGAGCCGCGCGGAGCGCGGCTCCCACAAAAACAACCGTGGCTGATTCAAGCGCAAAGCGCTGTATAGCAGATCTACAATTAAACGTAATGTAGTTTAAGTAGAGCACTAACTTTCGAGAGCTAGCTTATTAGCGAGGTAACTACCAGCTTTTGGATTCAGCAATTGCTCATCAAAGAAGATAACTGGAGAGTTGCTCTCAAACACAATCTGCGTTCCCTGGGGCATAGATAAATATCTCAGGGTATGGGGCGCACACAGCACTACTTCATACAAAGTCATCAGTTCAAGATTACTTGGATCATTGTTATCGATATCTTCTCTAAAGCTACCAACAAACCAGCCTGAATCTTGAGGATTATTTTCACTCCTACTGCTTCTAACCATTATTGTTGGCAACTCTTCAAACCCTCGCCCAACAACGGCAGTATCTTCCAAAGAGGGAACATCCATATCGAGTTCAAAGCTTTCTGGTACATACTTATGCTCCATTAGAATGTGAAGAACTTTTGTAATATTTGGTATCCATTCAATTGGCATAGATTGAAAATCTGGAGCAAGTAACCTCAGGCAATTATTTTGCAGTTGGCACTGTAATACGGACCACCCATACTGAAAAATTTGGCCATTAGAAAATTTCGCACCACTTTCTATGTATTTGGTCAACCAATCAGTTAACCACGTGATGATAGCGTTTGGGAATTCCTCTTCTATATAAAACTCATATCTGGAGATGTTGTCTCCATTAACAGGAATTTGAATCTGTTTCATGATTGGGTGCCCCACTAAACACTCAAAGTATCATCCATGGTCGCTCTGCAAAACTCTTACTATCTATACTTTCCGAGCATTTTTGTAGCCGAACGATCCTAGCCAGTGGTTGCAACAGCCTTTAACTCATTACTGGCAGAATCTTTCAGTTCGCTGCAATAGCTTATTAGCCGCCGACAACACCAGAAGCCAACGAAAGAACAAACCGAAAGTATCTAACACCATTTCGCTTGGGCAACTCCGACTCTTGCTGAAAGCCCAAGTCCCGGTAGATATGTTGTGCGGACTGCATCAGTTCACTTGTGAAAAGACCGATTGAACTCGCCTTATCGTTTATTGCTTTGGAAATGCACGCCATGGTTAAAGCCTTAGCAATACCTTTGCCTCGATGTTCTGGGTGAACTGCCAACAAGAGGAGCGAGGCCATATCTGACCTGAAAATTGTCGGGTCACCTTTCCCCGCCGGACAGTAAGCAACCGAACCAATAATGTCATTGCTGAAACGATAAACTATGAATTCTGCCGCCTCTGCTCTTTCTGAAATATTTCGCAGATTCTTCTGCATGACTTTCCAAGAACCAGACGGGAGATACGATGCAAATTCTGCGTAGGCTGCGACATTCAAATCAGCGATCGCCTCGAAATCCTTACTTGTTGCAATTTCAATCACTTGCACTGCTCTCAGTTTTCTAGGCGGTTAACAGTTAAGCGAACTAGACATAAACACCTTTGAAACCCAAACAACTTATAGGTAGTTCCGGTTCAGCGTCATGTTGGACAGAGTTGCTACATCCTCCTACATCGCTCGTTCTTGGTGTTCTGAAACGGCTCGTACAATTCGACAGACATCAGCCGTGTAAAATCGGCTGCCGTTGAAGCAGTTACATTCCACAATCTTCCACGTTTGTTCGACACGTGCTACATCCAGAACAAAAACGCTTGCAGGCACCCATTGTGAGGCAACGCTCTCTGCAAAGACAATGAGATCGGGAGGAAGGTATGTATCGTCACTCGGTCGGTACATGCTGCCACTGATAACCTCACCATCCACTATGAACACACGCCACTCTGCATCGATTTCACGTGGCTTGCCGACTACCACTTCCGCTGTTGGGTCGATCGGTTGCACTGCGCTGCGAAGACGGTCGTAGAGTGCGGAGCACTGGGCAAAGGAGAACATGCCTCCGGTGAAGCGCTTTAAATCGTCATTTGGCTTGAGAAAGACAAGTTCTTCTGGAGCACGTGATTGGCG
Organism: Leptolyngbya sp. PL-A3; assembly: GCF_039962325.1. Taxonomy (NCBI): domain Bacteria; kingdom Bacillati; phylum Cyanobacteriota; class Cyanophyceae; order Leptolyngbyales; family Leptolyngbyaceae; genus Leptolyngbya; species Leptolyngbya sp. PL-A3. The sequence goes on along the minus strand of NZ_JAMPLB010000022.1, from coordinate 455 downwards.
AAGGAACTCTTCCCATGTCATGACCTTGGCATCGGCATTCAGCAACTGATCACCATAGGCAGTAGCGTAGGTCCGGTGTTGAAAGTGCATCGGATCAAAGAAGATACCACGTCGCCATTCCGGGTGCTCAAAAGCCCGTAGGATGAGAGTGGTGCGACCGTGAAAGACTACAGGACCATCGATTGTCGGCATTTCAGGAAGCGATGCAGAACCTGGAAGGACAGAAATGTCGTAAAAGGGTCGCTTCTCAACAGCACAGGCGAGAGTGTTTAGATTTTTGTGTAAGCCTTTAGATTTTTAATAGTTGAAGCGTCCTGGAAATAGGATAGCAAAATGAGACAAGGCTGCCTTCCAATTTTTTATCGGTCGATTCCATCGCTTAGCAATGTTGTTCATTGCCAAATACATCAGCTTGAAAACAGACTCCTCATCTGGAAACACAGCCTTGGTTTTAA
>NZ_JAMPLB010000021.1:0-120720 GCF_039962325.1 Leptolyngbya sp. PL-A3 | reverse complement strand
GTGGGGCACGAAGTGCCCCACACCACCGTACTTAATCAACGTGCATAGCGCTATATAGCCTTACATGGGGTTAGGACAGTATTTTTTTGAAAAGCCCTGCGGAGCGGAGCTTTTCAGGTTCTAAGCGCGTAGCGCTATACAACACCGTTAAAGCGGCAGGGTAATCGTAAACGTTGCTCCTTCACCGGCCTTGCTACTGGCTGTAATGCGGCCACCTTGGGCCTCTACAATACGTTTTGCGATCGCCAATCCCAGTCCTGTACTGTTGCCATTTCGAGAAGCATTGGTCGTATAAAACTGCTCAAAAATATGCGGCAAGTGCTTCCGGGGAATTCCCGGTCCTTGATCTCGAACAATGAGCACAGCCGAATTTTTACCGCGTCGTCCTGCAATAAAAATTTCTGTCCCTGTCTGCGAATGTTTAATCGCGTTATCCAGCACATTCAGAAGTGCTTGAAGGAGCCGCTCAGGGTCACCCATAAATTGCACATCTGTTACATCCACTTGGACGGATAGTTGCTTGGCATCCATCCGCAACTCCATCGCCCGCACAGCACGGTTCACCAGGCCCTCCAGAGACATCATTTGCTGGTCGAGCTGCACAACCCCAGCTTCCAGGCGGCCCAAATCCAATAAGTCGTAGATCAAACTGGATAATCGTTTAGTCTCATCCTTGATGGTTTGGAAGAAGCGATCGCGCAACTCAATTTCTTCAACAGCCCCATTCTCCAGAGCTTCTACGGTCACCTGTACGTTACTAACGGGAGTACGTAGCTCGTGGGATACATTCGCAAGAAATGCGCGCCGTTCTTCATCCAGAGAGGCCAGTCGTTCACTCATGCGGTTGAGTTCTGCAGCCAGTTGGTCAAGTTCCTGGCTGGTACGAATGGAGAGGCGATCGCCAAAATGCCCCATCCCTACCCGCATGGCAAAACTCCGCATCGTCTCAATGGGCTTGGAGAGACTGCGGGCAAAGCGATCGCTGATCAACGCGCAGAGGAAGATGGTCAGAGCAAGGCTACCTAAGATTGTCCAGATGATCCGAGCAAACTGCCGCTGGAATTGCCCGAGGGTAATCGAAATTCGCAGCATTCCTATCAGCTCGTTATTCCGCACGATAGGCTTATTCGAGTAAAGGCGATCCTCCCGTGTCAGGACCCCTTTGGCAACTCCCTGACTAGGCTGTCCCTTTAGCGCTTGAGCAATACCCGGTATGGCCAGCCAGTCAGTGACTTGCCGATCGATCTCTGGGGTAGAGGTCGATAGCAACGTACCTTCTGGGCTGAACACTCGGACCGTAACGCTTTCAGGAGCCCCATAGCGTTGAGTAATGACGCGCACCTGCTCAATATTGCCACTCTCCAACGCATCTGCAACGCTTTCACTTAAGGCGGCTGCCAAATTATTCAGGTCTGTCTGCCTGGTATCCATAAAGTAGGCATAAAATGACCACAAAATGTAGCCAGACATAAGCGACGTGCCCAGGGTCGCTAGAAGTAGGTAGCTAGCTAAGAGCCGAGTATGAATTGAATTCCAGTTAATGCGTCGAGGCGACCAGCCCATGTTACGTGCGCTCTCCACCATGGCGGCGCAGGGCTGCCTTCATGCGAGCTAATAACTCTCGGGTGTTAAAGGGTTTTGTGATGTAGTCATCAGCTCCTGCTTCCAAACCCCGGATCTTATCAATATCCTGATCCTTCGCTGTCAACATCACAATAGGAACATTGGAAAAAGCCCGAATTCGCCAACAAATTTCCATTCCATCTACTTCGGGCAACATCAAATCCAACAGTACAATGTCTGGCCCAAGCTTATGAAACTGTTTAATCGCACTGTGTCCATCCACTGCGGTCGAAACTTCATATCCTTCTTTTCGCAGTGTGTAGGTGAGGCTTTCCCTCAGGGGAGCTTCATCATCTACCAATAGAACGTGAGTCATGGTACCCAGGTATTAAACATCTACACGAGCTTCACAAAAAAATAACTCGGTGGGCATCTCTCTATCGGTACAGATGAGCCAACTTTTATACAAAGGAATTTTTGGTCGCGTTTTTTAATATGGGCCTGGTTATTGTGGCAGGAGTGTTTAGCGTCCTTCCGATAATTCGACAGTACCTAATTTTGGCGTGTTGTTGAGGCGAATGAAATGGAACGCTAAGCGATCGCACGTCGTTCCATTTCATTCCCTCACAATACTAATTTTCATGCGTGAGACCTTTGAGACATGGCTGATAAATTTCTTTTCGGTACGATAGGTGCGAAGACGTGATCTCTCAATCATTTGCCCCTACGGACTGTGTCATGAGCCTAATCCTCTACTTATTGCGCCACGGCGAAACTCCTTACAGTCAAACCGGAGGATATTGCGGCAGCATTGACCCCGAATTGACGCCTGAAGGCCATACCATGGCCCAGGAATTTGCAGAAGCTTACGCGGCTTTGCCCTGGAATGCAGTTTATGCCAGTCCTATGAGGCGCACTATTGCGACCGCGAAGCCTCTTTGTGATGCGATCGCCCAGGATATGCACCTCCGCGACGGCCTGAAGGAAATCCATTACGGCGAGTGGGAGGGGCAAACCCCTGAGTATGTGAAAGAACACTACAACGACGACTATGTACGGTGGCTCACAGAACCCGCATGGAATCCTCCTACAGGCGGTGAAACCTCGGTACAAATTGCCAGCCGCGCCAATCTAGTTCTGGCCGAAATTGAACAGAAATATACTTCCGGTAATGTGCTTGTGGTATCCCACAAAGCCACCATTCGGATTATGTTGTGTAGCCTACTGGGAATTGATATCGGGCGGTATCGCGATCGCATCGACGTACCCGCCGCATCCCTCACGGTTGTGAAGTTCGACGTCCATGGCCCCTTGCTACAACGGCTGGGCGATCGCTCCTACATGAGCCCTGAGCTTTTCAGCCGCATCGGCACCTGATGTCCTAAAGTCGTGTGTGATGAGCTGTGTTCTAGATATGTGAATGGGATGGAGTGAAAGAGGCACGAAGTGCCTCTTTCACTCCATCCCATTCACATGTTTGACTAAATCTTGATCTAAAAAGAATCGTGCGTGGTGCCCGGCACCACGCACGATTCTTTTTAGATCTCTACAGAGGTTCAACCGCCAGCTACAGCCGGAACAATGCTAACCTCATCGCCATCCTTCAGAGCTGTGCTCTGCCCTTCCAAAAAGCGAATGTCTTCACTGTTGACGTAAAAGTTGATAAAGCGCCGCAGGTTCCCAGCATCATCGCATAGACGTGCCTTAATGCCTGGGAATTGAGTTTCCAGTTCGTTCATCAGGTCATCGATCGTTGCACCGCTGCACTCGACGGTTGCCTGATCTTTCGTAAACTTCTGTAGGGGGGTGGGAATCAAAACTTTGATAGCCATGATCAGCTTGAAGTGGTGAAAATAGGGGGAATACGCTCTAAGTAGAGCAGAAATTAGGGCTAAAAGGTCGGTTCCCTTTAGTAAAAAACAGTTCTTGATGAAACGGGCTCTAGGTAAAGCCTAGCGGATCATCTTGAAGAAGAACGTGTCCTTAACAAGATCTCATGGCTTTTCCGTCAAATCTTTATAAACATTATCCGGATAAAGATTATTCAGGTAAGGCCTTTCAGTTACTCTGTAACCTCGTCGTGGGCCAGAACTGGGTTTTCGCGGAGATAGTCCACGAAAACCCAATCCTTCGACCGTATTAAACGATGGTTTGCTGCCATTCCAGACGATCCAGGGTCTTAGCCCGCTCCAGAGCCCGCTCGAAGCTTTCTAGCTTAGGCTCAATGGTGAGGGGCTCACCCACATAACCTTGTACTGCCTCCTGGGTCTTGAGGCCATTGCCGGTGATGTAGGCTACCGTGACTTCATCGGGGTCAATCTTTCCGGCTTCTACCAGCTTCTTCAGAGTGGCGATAGTGGTACCTCCAGCCGTCTCGGTGAACACGCCTTCCGTTTCTGCTAGCAGCTTAATCCCTTCTACAATCTCCGCATCGGTAACAGATTCAATGTTGCCGTTTGTTTTGCGAGCGATTTCTAGAGCATAAACACCATCAGCAGGGTTGCCGATCGCAATGGATTTTGCAATGGTATTTGGTTTCACAGGTGAGATGAAGTCGCGCTCTTCGCGGAAGGCTTGAGCAATGGGGGAGCAACCTTCGGCCTGGGCACCACTGAAACGTACTGCCTTTTCTTCTACCAGGCCAATCTTGGCAAACTCATTGAAGCCTTTGTAGATCTTGGTGAACAAGGAACCAGAAGCCAGCGGAGCGACAACGTGGTCAGGCAGTTGCCATCCCAACTGCTCAGCGACTTCATAACCCAGGGTCTTAGAACCCTCAGAGTAGTAGGGGCGCAGGTTGATGTTGACAAAGCCCCAGCCGTGGGTGTTAGCGACTTCCGAGCAGAGGCGGTTGACCTGGTCGTAGTTGCCATGAACAGCCATCACTGTGGGAGCATAAATCAGAGTGCCGAGCACTTTCCCGGCTTCCAAATCGGAAGGAATGAAGACGCAGCACTCCAAACCAGCATGAGCGGCGATCGCTGCAGTCGAGTTCGCCAGGTTTCCGGTACTGGCACAGGAAACGGTGGTGAAGCCCAATTCACGGGCGCGAGTCAGAGCCACAGACACCACCCGATCCTTGAAGCTCAGGGTGGGCATGTTGACTGCATCGTTTTTGATGTAGAGGTTTTTGATTCCCAGGCGGCGAGCCAGACGATTGGCTTTGAGCAGAGGAGTCATCCCGGTGCCCACATCAATGGGGTTGTCGGTCGCAACGGGGAGAAAGGAACGGTAGCGCCAGATCGAGTTGGGGCCAGCTTCAATGGTTTGGCGGGTAACGGTGCGAGCCAGGGCGCTGTAGTCGTAGGCAACTTCTAGGGGGCCAAAGCAACTTTCACAAACATGGATTGCCTTCGGTTCATATTCGGCACCACACTCTTTACACTGCAGAGCTGTAAAGGTGGCCGCTGTAGCAGGGGTACGGTTCAGAGTGGTGGGGTCGATAGCCTGAGTCATGTTGTAAAAAGTTCCTTGGTACGCTGAAAACTTTAAAGGGTTTATGGAGTGGGCATTTCACCCGTTTCTCGAACAAGTTGAGCTGATAGTAACACGGGCTACAAACCCCGTCAAACATACCCGATAAAAAAAGTCGGGTATGCTCTTCTGATGTATTGGCGAGGGTTTCAGGGCATACTGGTGTCGCGTTCCCTGGAAAGCGTCTCGGCTCACTTCAAAAAAATTGCCGAGGTCGCTTAAATCCGTCACCTGGTTCCAAACATTTCTCCTTCAAAAATTCCTGAAATCTTGCTATGTCGTGTTCTAATTCCTTCTTTGTCTATCGTGGTAATTCTCAGCCCGAGTTGGAGCGGTTGTTGAGCGATCGCCTTGACCACCCCGATAAACGGGCTGCCATCGACAACCACATCCGCGAATTATTCGTCGAAACTTACGCGGTGCTGGTATTAGATTCCGCCGGTTTTTCTCGAGGCTGTCAGCAGAGCAATATTATTGAAGCCCTCGCCAGGGTGGAACAAATGCGGCGAACCCTGGTACCCCTGTTTGAACAGCAAGGCGGCCAAATCTTCAAAATTGAGGTGGACAATATCTACGCCGTTTTCCCGAATGTTGCAACTGCCCTGACCGTATCTCGGGAGTCTATAAAGCGGCTTGCTCCCTTAAATATGCAGGCCAGCATCGGTATTGGATATGGGGAGTTGTTGATGATGGCCGAGCCAACTCATTACAACAATGTCTACGGTGTTGAAATGAATCTGGCCTCCAAACTTGGGGAAGACGTAGCCGCTGCCAACGAAATTTGGTTGACCGAAGCTGCAGCTCAATGTCTAGACCCAGAACAGGACGCTGTTGAAAGCCATGTCATTCACATCTCAGGGCTCGACTTGAAGGCTTACCGTTGTCGTCAAGAGCAACTATCATAGCCGTCCCTATTTCCATAGCCAGAAACTTAGGAGATTTCCAAATAATGGGGATATTGTTTCTCAGAAATCTCCTTAGTAAGCCAGGGTGTAGCATGTAATACTACGTCCTGGCTTTGTTGCTTAGAACCGTCCCATCCCGATCATGGAAGGAACCGATGGAATCTAACTTGTCTTTCAGATCGGCTACCCCATCAGACATTCCTCGGTTGCTGCCAATGATCCAGGCTTACTATGCCTACGACCAACATCCTGATCCCGGCGATCGCCTTCCTCAAGCCCTGGAAGATCTCCTCGCTCACCCTCACTGGGGTCGCATCTGGCTGATCTGCTGTCCTAACCCCATCGGTTATGTGATGCTAGCCCTGGGCTATAGCCTGGAAGCACTGGGCCAGGAAGCGTGTGTCGATGAAATTTACTTGCAGGAACCCTACCGGGGACAGGGCATTGGGCGAAAAACCTTTGACTTTATTGAAGGCTTTTGTCAGCAGCAGGGCATCAAACGGCTTTACCTGGAGGTCGAACGGCATAATTCATCCGCTCAACGCCTCTACCGAAACATTGGATTTGAGGATAATGATCGCCAACTTCTGACGCGATGGGTCAAGCCTTCACAGGCAGGCCAAGTATAAAAAGAGTGGCGCAGTACATTTCACTGTGCCACTGCTGAAGCTTGCTCAAGAATCACAAATAAAACAACCTGTCATTCTTTCTTGGAAGTGGTGGCTTAGCCACCACTTCCAAGAAAGAATCGCAGGTTGTTCAATGCACGATCCCAAGTGAATTGGATGTTATTGAGGGCGATCGCCCAACGACGTCACGTCCGAGCTGGTTACAGATACCTGCCTATAGGGCACACCCCGGTAAGTCAGCTGAATAACAGGTGCTGCCGCTTGAACCGGGACAGCAGGCTCAAGTTTTATTTCTGGAGGTGCAGGAATCTCAACTGGAGGAGCCTGTACAACTGGCGCTGGGCAGGGTGCTCCTCGATAGGTTAACTGCGGGGGAACTAGCCTTTCAGGTTCTGCGATTTGGTCAAGTATTTGAGCTAGCCGCCGTTCATAGACCTTCCGAGGCTGGAGCAAATAGCTAATAAACAGGCAGAAACCAACAAAGAGAGCCGCCGCAAGGGCTTCAACTAAACCGACTTCGATCAGGGTCTCCATGGATGCCTCCAACCTATTTTAGGTCGTGACTCGGTGACAGCTAATTTGATATTTCGGCCATTTCATAAATGCGCCCCTGCCAATCCTTTAAGAGGAAATTAAGAGGCTTATCGCGACGTATTTTATACTGAGCTCCCCGGGTCTGGGCGCGCATCAGCAACAATTCCATACAATCATGGTCGAAGCAGACATGGCGCTGTCGGTCGTTTTGGCCCATGCTGGCTCCTGAAACAACATGAAGCTGAGTGTTTTTTCTGAGTTGATACCACAGTCCTTCTGGAGCATTAGCTGCCCGTGTCGGTGTAGCACCGTAGGCGGCTGTTGAGAAAAACGTGGGGTCAATTGAGGCAGCCCCCAAAGTTTGCTCGTAGTTGTAGTAGTAGTGCAAAGGCACATCCGCCGCCGACAGATCGAGCACATCTTCATAGATGCGACGGGCCAAATCCAGGTCAGACACCATCACTGTGTAGACCTTAGGTGCACTGGTAAGAAACATCCACATGGCTCCGGCGTAGGCCACCAGGAGCATAACCATAACTCCCTGAGTGGACAGCAACCCATCAACTAAGGGTAGAGCCATCAACACTGAGGAGAGGGACGATAGGGATAAATCAAACGCTGACAGCAGCAACATTTAGGGTTCCGAAAGAAAATTTCCTAAATTAAAAGCAAGGGAATATCCTTGCTTGCTTCCAGTTTATCAGCATCTTTTCGAGGGTGTTGGAAAAGGCTTCGAAAGGGGCAATTTTTCATCCACAATCCCCACTTTGTAAATAACCCCGCTTTGGGATTACCTGAACTATCCATTTTTGTGTGCTTTTTGCACACAAAAATGGATCTTTTCTAGTGCCCCGCAATTCGCAACTCTCGAAAACGTCCTTAACCTGAACTCAAGTTGGATATATCAGGCGGCTTTCTGCTTAGGATCGTGTATTGAATAACCTGTACTTGTTTTTGAGGAAGAAGCAGTTTCGCCCGCCCTCAAAAACAAGTACAGGTTGTTTTATTTGTGCTCCCTAGTACGCTGAGGCGGAAATCCATCACCTATGTTTTGTGTGGGGTGCGAAGCACCCCACACAAAACATAGGTTGCGAACTTAGGCCGCAGCCTACTAGTCCTCACCTCTGTTGTTCTCTAGCACAGGTGAAAAGAGGGATCGGAGTTCTGGTGCAAGCTCCGCATCTATCTATTACTATGCTTCTCTGGAAATTGGGATTTTGGCACGGTACGGTAGGAAAGGGTGAATGCCAGGAGAACGGCAGCATTGAGCTCTATAGCCAAAGCATGCCCCTTTCCTTTCAACTGGTACTCCTGGAAACTCTTGCCCCTAAACTGCATACATGGTGGAGATACGCAAATGACTGGACAGTTGTTGCTGGTAGATGATGAACCAGGTTTACGGCAGGCCGTACAGGCTTACCTGGAGGACAGTGGATTTACCGTGCATGTGGCCAGTAATGCCCGCGAAGGATGGGATTTGTTGGAGCAAACTCTACCCGATCTGGTCATATCCGACATCATGATGCCCCAGGTCGATGGTTATCAGTTTCTCCAGCAAATGCGCGACGACCCCCGATTTGAAACCCTGCCGGTGGTGTTCCTTACAGCTCGCGGTATGACGACTGATCGGATTCAGGGGTATCAGGCAGGCTGTGATGCTTACCTACCAAAACCTTTTGACCCAGAAGAATTGGTGGCGATCGTCAATAGCTTGTTAGAGCGGCGAGCTTCTCTCAGTCGGGCAGCCACTGATGGCGACAAATCCGACATTGCCGACATCCGTGAACAAATTGCTCAAATTCGTTCGATGCTTACCCAAAAAGGCGGTGTGACTCAAACCCCAGCTCCGATCAAAATTGACTTTACTCCCCGAGAGCAGAGTGTGCTTAATTTGGTTGTTGAGGGTCTGATGAACAAAGAAATTGCCCGTCGCCTTGAAACCAGCGTACGTAATGTTGAAAAGTATGTAAGCCGCTTATTCAGCAAAACCGGCACAAATAGCCGTACAGAGCTGGTTCGTTATGCTCTGGAGCATGGCCTGACCAATTAGAACTGGAAACTCGTCTACCCATCCGGACAGTTTTTTCTGAATCCCCTAATTTAAGGAGCGCAGTATTTCAAAAGTCAGGGGTTTTAGAAAGACTGGCCAAAATATTGCTGAAAGTTCGGGGCTGGCACATGTGTGGTATGTAGCAGATTTCAAGCACCGTAAATTCTATGAATGCTTCTGAATGCTCGTATCTAGCTCACTTGTGTGAGCCCCGTGGTTAAACAAGACCCTATACAGGAGTCAGCCCTAGGATTTCTAGGTTCTTCCCTTGAGAAGACAGGCAGAGGAGCGGCAAACCGGTAGCATCGTCATGTTGCTGGGGCATTGGCTTCAGACACTAACAGCAGGAACGGTTCGCTCAAGTTCCCCCAGGGAAGGAGGTTGGTATGCGCATGTCACGGGAAATGATGCAGGGGTTATATCTGGCGGTAGTCCTTGTAGGGGCAAGTGCCGTTGTGTTGTACCTTATTGCACTTGGCACACCCTATGGACCCTTGCATTAGGGACAGAGCACAAGGGATAAGCTGTGGCGATCGCCACAGCTTATCCCTTAATACCCTAATCTCAAATCAATAGGAAGCTATACAGAATGGGAGGAGTGGAACTGCATGCCACTCCTCCCATTCTGTATAGCTTCAGAAAAACGACATTACCTATGAATTTCATGCGTAAAGAAGGTGAGTTGAAAGTAATGCTTTAGATCCATCCATATTTGGCTGTTGTGGAGGCATTCTGTACCCTTTCTTCTACAACACACTCGCGGCACGATAGTCTAATGGTTAAGTTGAACCCATCGCAGACTTATGCTTCGCCCGAAAGTCACTGGCTCAAAAATCCTGACTTAAATTATACAGGACTTTAAGTTATAGGTAAGAAAACAATAAAGACTTCACACAAGATTTGACGAGAGATCCTTAAGAAAACAGTTTCGATTAAGACGTGGCCCCCAGCGAACTGAGCTAAAGATTTTGTAATTTAATAGACATATCTCTAGACATCAGGTATTGCAGCAGTTCCTCGTAATGTTTTGCACTGCTTTAAGCGCTATAAAATGCTTGGGTAGCTGTTGCGATCTTAGACGTCCTTTCCTATTAGAGATGGTGCTTTTCGGAAACCGTCAGTGAAATTGCTTGAATTTAACCTGAGTTGTTTAAGCTCGAATTATGCAACCCTTATAAACTCCTAGAAAACAAGGGTTTTCCTCAACCAATCATTCGTTTCGCCAGTAGAATTACGGATGATTTTATAGGGGCTTATCGATCACTCTGAGCTTACTGCATGACGAGTTTAGACGAAATTCAGACCCTTTGCATGATGGTGCAATTCGCAAATTAACTTAGGGAATCCTGAAAATAGATCAAGGCAATTTGGTGTTTTGAAGTTCCAAACATCAGACCCTTTGTTCCACCCATCTTCGCGCCCACAACATTACCCCTGATCAGAGGGTTCCAATGCTAGACCCAAATTCTAAATTACTTTGCCATTACGACGATGCTGCTGAAGCGCTAGATGAGCATCGACGGACAAAGGCGATATCAGAATTAGGGCTGATGGATATCGAAAGCGTGCCCGTATTCGAGGAGGCAACGCAAACCGCAGCCCATTTATTGAATGCACCTATTTGTATCTTGGGTTTGATGGAGCCAGATCGACAGCTCTTCAAATCGGCCTTTGGGCTTTGCCGCATTGGGCTCATGAATGAGTTGGCAACCTCCCGCCAACTCCCACGTAATGAAGCGTTCTGCTCACAGGTTTTTGATACACAACAGGTTCTTACCTTATCTGATACTCGCTTAGATGAGCGGTTTGCTAACAGCCGTTTGGTTCAACGCTATGGGATTCAGGCTTATGCTGGAGTTCCCATATTTACGTCCAGTGGCTACTGCATTGGAACATTGGCTGTGATGGACCTATCTCCTCGCCAATTTACCAGTCGTGAACTCGAAATGCTGGAGTTGGTTGCTCGCTGGTGTATGAGCGAGTACGAGCGTAGCTATCTACGTAAGCAAACGATCGCAGAAAAAATGGCAGTTAGTGCCCCAGCACCTCTTACAAGTAACATCAGTGCCATTAAAGGAACTCTGCTATCCCACATGGCTCAAGAGCTAAGAACCCCACTTACCTCTATTCTCGGTATGGCTAGTGTTCTCAATCGCGAGATCTATGGCCCCTTGACCGATAAACAGAAGGAATACATGGACATCATCCACAACAGTGGCCAGTATTTACTCTCTGTGCTGAATGAAATGCTGGAGTTAGGGGCTCTGGAAGAGAAGAACGCTTCCCTGAACCTATCCACTGTTGATATTGAAATGCTTTGTCAGCAGTCGCTTACGGCTCTTCAGCAGGCTGCACAACGGCAAGAGCAGCAGTTGCGTTTGACAATGGGGCTGGGGCCGAGCGATCGCATCTGGCTACTCGACAAGGATAAAATTCGGCAAATGCTGTATCACCTGGTTCTCAGTGTGATTCAGGCCGCCAGCCCTGATAGCGATATCCGAGTTCATGTGTCTCGTCGTGACAACCATCTAACCCTGGCTATTTCTGTCTATCATCCCTGGCTAGGAGATGGGCTGCCCCATGCCGACTACTTGTTGCGGCAATTGATGGAAAGCACTCCCGGAAGCACCTGGGATAATGGAGCGAACTATCCTGAGCTTGCTTCAGAAAACATTGATGAAGAAAGCCCTCTTGCGGAAGTGCAACGAGCTAAGAAAATCGCTACCGTCTCCCGCCAAAGCCTGGAATTGAACCTCTGTAAGCAGCTCATTGAGCTTCATGGAGGTGATATCAAGCTACAGGGTACTCCGGAGAGCGGATATCGCTATCTTGTAACAATTCCTCAATTGTCGGAATAAGCCGCAAGCCCCTGAGTTGAAGGTGGGGGCAGATGTTAGCGGCCTCTTCATAGCAGGCAGGCTCAAAAAGTAATACTTGATCATTTTCGATGATTCGTTATGATCTATTTACTGAGATCGAAAGATTAGAGGTTTTGTCCCTGTTAAGCGATCGCTGCAGGGGCAGGGCTGCTCTAAGCTACCTAAGGAGCTAGCAGATCAATGGATTTCATTGAAAATGTACTGGAAAAGCTACGGGAATGGGCACAAAAGCTGATCGAAGCTATCCTTGGGCCTGATGTGCAGCCCGAAGCTGAGCCGATTCCCATTCCTGTTGATGATCGGGGGCGCCGCCGGTAAGCCTTGCTAGACAACACTTCGCCTCTCAATCTTTTGGTTCTTCATGGGCCAAATCTTAATTTGCTGGGGAAGCGTGAGCCCGAAACCTACGGTCGTATAACCCTTCAAGAGATTGATCGTCGCTTGCGGGAAGAAGCGAATGCCCTGGGTAATGTATCTCTCGAAAGCTTTCAGGAAAATCATGAGGGGGCCCTTATAGACCACATCCATGCTGCGATGGGAGTGCGTCATGGCTTGCTGATTAACCCAGGAGCCTATACTCACACCAGCGTTGCTATTCGGGATGCCATTGCTGGCACCGAAATTCCAACGGTTGAGGTTCACCTCAGTAATATCTACCGGCGTGAAGAGTTTCGTCACCACTCTTACATCGCTCCGGTTGCCATTGGGCAAGTGAGTGGGTTTGGAGCCGATAGCTATTACTTGGGCCTGCGTGCCCTTGTGCAATATTTGCGGCGTTGACCGCAACATCTACCTGAAACAGGGAGGGCGATCGCTCTCCCTGTTTTATTTATTCAGGTGCTCTTACATTGCACAGGAAATTTCTGCTTATCAGCATGTTTTTCGTTGGGATGCCCGTTACACGGGCGTTCCAACAAAAAACATACCGTTTCTAGAGGAAGCGGAGTTCATAGCAGGTGGTATTACTCCATTGAAATGGCTTTATCCAGAATTCGTTACACTGTTTGATAGTGTAGCCAGGGAAATTTGACTTGGCGGTCAAATGTTGGGGTGAGTCATGGATTTAACGACGCGAACCTTAGCAGAAAAGTATGAGCAGCTAAAAGCCCTGTTTCAGGAAATGGAACAGGCGCTCATTGCTTACTCTGGTGGTATTGATAGTACTTTAGTAGCCAAGGTGGCTTTTGATGTGCTGGGCGATCGCGCCCTCGCCGTCACGGCCGAATCCCCTTCGCTAATGCCTGAGGATCTGGAAGATGCGCGTAAGCAGGCAGCAGAGATGGGCATTCCTCACAAAATTGTCCAGACGCACGAAATGGACAATCCGGACTACACCGCCAATCCGGTCAACCGCTGCTACTTCTGTAAAAGCGAATTACACGACACGTTAAAACCTTTGGCTTTGGCCTGGGGCTACCCCTACGTCGTGGATGGGGTAAATGCTGATGATTTGGGTGACTATCGTCCAGGAATTCAGGCTGCTAAGGAACGGGGAGCGCGATCGCCTCTGGCAGAAGTTGGCATTTCCAAGTTAGAAGTGAGAGAGCTCTCCCGTAATCTGGGTCTGCCTTGGTGGGACAAACCTGCTCAGCCCTGTCTCAGTTCCCGCTTCCCCTACGGCGAAACCATTACCGTTGAGAAATTGCAACGAGTCGGTCGGGCTGAGCGCTATCTGCGGCAATTAGGCTTGAAGAATTTGCGCGTGCGTTCCGAGGGAGACACTGCCCGCATTGAACTGCCGGTTGAGGACATTCAGGCCTTTGTGCAGACTCAAGACCTACCTGCCCTGGTCGAACAGTTCCAGATTTACGGCTTTCTCTACGTCACCCTAGATCTGGAAGGATTTAGCAGTGGCAAGCTCAATCGAGCTTTGGCCTTGAAACAGTCCTAAAAATCAACACTTGAAGGATTGAAGGACTCAGAACTAGCACTATTCTTGCTGTGGCAGTTGACATAGGGCTTGTAACCCAAAGGAGACAGCAATTCTCAGTATGGGTTTCAAAGCTGAGAGTTCGTGCCCGAAGGGCACGAACTCTCAGCTTTGAAATCCAACCCGAAAATAGCCCGCCGAAGGCGGGCTATTTTCGGGTTGGATTTCAAAATGAGAATTGCTGCAAAGGAGACCGGTTTAAGCTAATCTCTCTCCTTCCGGTATAAGTTTTGCGATAGCGGTAGTGTGGGAAAGATCACTGACAAAAATGCGTAATACCAATCCAATGTGAGGATGCGTCTAATCCTAAAAAGATATAGGGCCAGGGATTTTTTAGGAATACTTCAGGCGAATTTAACCTTTGTAGCTTACTGCTATACCATGGGGTTTCATAGTCGTGTTCCGTATTGTCCTGCACCCCGTAATTTTCATGCGTGTATACGTCCTACTGTTCAACCCTGGCACTGAAAACGAAGGCATCTATACCCTCAAAATGCAGGAGGATGACCGTAATGTTGTGCTGATGTTTGAGTCAGAGGAAGATGCCACTCGCTATGGGCTGCTATTGGAAGCCCAAGATTTCCTGTCTCCTAGTGTGGAGCCTATTGAGTCGGAAGAGGTGGAGGAATTTTGCGAGGAAGCGGAGTACGAGTGTGTTCTGGTCCCTGAAGGAACCCTTGCTATCCCCCCTGAAACAAATTTGGACGACGTTGAGTGGGATCCTGAAAAGGGGCCAGAGCCGCCACCGGATGATTTCTCCACCTCAGAGCTAGATGCGATTCGCCGCCGCTTGGAGGGATTGCTGTAATGACGCAAGCCACAGGACTATCAGAGCGCGGTCACCTTCTGACCGAACAGGCCAACCCCGCCAGTGAGCAGCTTGATAGCTTATCTACCTTAGAGATGGTGACGCTGTTTAACCAGGAGGACCAAAAAACGGTTGCAGCTATCGCCGCAGTTCGAGAAAAACTGGCAGAGGCTATTGATCGAACCGCAGCAACCCTGAGCCAGGGAGGTCGGCTGTTTTATGTAGGAGCCGGTACCAGTGGTCGGCTCGGAGTCTTGGATGCAGCAGAGTGTCCTCCCACTTTTTGTACGCCTCCTGAACTGGTACAAGGCATTATTGCTGGCGGCGAGCCAGCTTTGGTTCGCAGTTCCGAAGATAAAGAAGATCGAGCAGAGGATGGGGCAGAGGCGATCGCCCAGCGTCAAATCACTTCGCATGATGTTGTAGTGGGCATTGCTGCTGGAGGCACAACCCCTTACGTCCACGGAGCTTTGGCAGAAGCCCGTCAACGCGGAGCTACCACCATCTTTATCGCCTGTGTACCAGCCGAGCAGGTATCCGCTGCGGTAGACATTGATATTCGCTTGCTGGTTGGCCCTGAAATTCTAGCGGGTTCCACCCGATTGAAGGCCGGAACCGTTACCAAAATGGCCCTGAATATTCTTTCTACTGGAACGATGGTGCGGCTTGGTAAGGTCTACGGTAACCGCATGGTAGATGTGGCTGTTACCAATCAGAAGTTGCTGGATCGGGCCGTTCGGATTGTCCAAGACCTCACCCAATTGAGCCGAGATGGAGCGGCTGAGCTATTAGAGCGCAGCCAGCGGCGGGTCAAGCTAGCACTACTCATGCACTGGACCGGCTTGGATGTGGACACGAGCGATCGCCTTCTAACAGAGCACCAAGGACATCTCCGGCAAGCGGTAGCGGCGGCTCGTCCTGATGCTTAAACACCACCACGTACTTTAAAGCTGTCTGGAAAGGTGTTCTTTCTTACGCTTATCCAAAAAAAACTTCCAAACAGCCCTGTGTTCAAAAGTTTAAGTTTTCCTATATTTGACCTCAGTTCGGGATAAGCTGAAAAGCTCATTTTGGCGTGCGCAAAGCGTACGCCAAAATGAGCTTTTTCGAGTGCCATGCAACGCACGGTACTCGGAAACACCCTTAACCCGAACTCAGGTTATTTGGGGTGGAAGATTTGAACGATTCTCCATTCCAACCACGGTTGATTTCTGCCGCTCATGGCTAGGACCTGCTTTAAAGGTCATTTTTTCGTGTGCTTTATGCACGAAAAAATGACTCTTTCAATCAACTTTAAAACATGCCCCGGCTATTTTTATTAAGACACCAGCACGCTGTCAAGGAGTTTTTGAGGGGTCTACAACCCCTCAAAAACTCCTCAAATTTCATGTTCAAGTGTGGGTCAACCCCACACTTGAACATTGACAGACTACTAGCTAAGGATTAAGTTGTGCAGCGTCTCGCCCTCGGCCTACGTTCTGACAAAAATGACAGTAGCTATACTTAGATGCTATGTCAAAATACGCAGTTTTCGTGTTTTTACCACGTAGCCGCGAGAACATGAGGACTTTGAATTTCGGGATGGCAAGGTGCAAGATGCAACTATAACTTCGCTTATGGGGTGATGGGAAGAGTTGCAAGACTCCATATAATGCAACAACAATGCAGATCTTTTACCAGGGAAAATCCCTTCGTTTTTCTAAGAAGGGAAAATTCTCCTGATAACCTGTAAAGTTTTGTAAAAATATTGCTTGAGTGATGATAATTATTCTGATTTTGCTGGTTGCGCTCGGTGTATTGGTATGGGGATTCAATCGTGCTCGCCCCTATGGCAAGCCTGGGCTATTGGCCTGGCTGCAGTCGGTTGTACTGATGGCTCCCTGGCTTTTAGTCTTTAGCCTGTTCAGCCTGGGTATTTTCATTAACTTGGCAGCTATTTTGGTAATTCTGGTGCTATCGACAGTTGCCTATATTTACTTAGGTAACCAGCTGCGAGCCTTGGGGCAAGATGCCTCAGCTTTTCGTCGTCCGTCAGCAGTTGCTTCAGAGGAACCCAGTGGGCAAACAGAGGTAATTAGCTCCTCAGAGGCTCCTTCTCCTACGTCTGATGTCGTTAAACCAACGCTAGCCGTTGAGAAAATTCCAGCAGAAGATCTACAAAAGATTAAAGAAATTTTCGGGGTTGATACCTTTTTCGCTATCGAAACTATTCCTTATATGGATGGGGCTATCTTCAAAGGCAATTTGCGGGGAGACGCAGCCGAGACCCATCAATCCTTATCGGCTCGCTTAGAAGAGCGTATGGGCGATCGCTATCGCCTGTTCTTGCTGAATGATCCAACGGAGCGGCCGACTGTTGTGATTTTGCCTAGCCAGAATGATCCCAAGCCCACAACCCTGACCCAAAAGCTATTTGCGCTGGTATTGGCTCTGGCAACCCTGGCAACCTGCTTGGAAGCAGCGGGTATTCTTTTAGGGTTTGACCTCAGTACAGAGGTCGCGCGGATTCCAGAAACTCTAGCAATCGGTGGAGGGCTATTAAGCATCCTGGCAGTCCATGAAGTTGCCCATCGCTGGGTGGCACGGCGTTACCAGGTCCGCCTTAGCCCACCCTTCTTCCTTCCAGCCTGGCAGTTAGGGTCTTTAGGTTCCCTTGTCCGGTTTGAGTCGCTTTTGCCTAACCGTAATGTGTTGTTTGATATTTCCCTGGCGGGACCAGCGGCAGGTGGCTTATTAGCCTTCATCTTTCTGATAATCGGATTATCATTATCACATCAGGGTGGTATACAAACGGGTAGTTTGTTCCCATTGCAATCAGAATTTTTTCAAGGTTCAATTCTCGTCGGTACAATGGCTCGAATTATCCTTGGAGAAGCAGTTCAGCAGCCTTACATTGAAGTACATCCATTAGTCGTGGTGGGATGGCTCGGCTTGATCATTAATGCCATTAACCTGATGCCTGCCGGTCAGTTAGATGGAGGACGTATCGTTCAGGCCATCTACGGTCGTAAAGTAGCGGGGCGCACCACTGCCGCAACCTTGATTATTTTAGGGGTTGCCTCTCTGGTCAATCCACTAGCGTTGTACTGGGCTATTGTCATTCTATTTTTGCAACGGGATCTCGAACGCCCAGCATTAAACGAATTAACCGAACCTGATGATGCCAGGGCTGCTTTTGCGCTTTTAGCATTGTTTTTGATGGCAGCAACATTGCTCCCACTCACCCCGGGCCTATCAGGTCGGCTTGGTATCGGAGGCTAAAATGTCGTTCAATCCCCCTGTGCTCGTTGTTTTGGATATTAGCGCCCTATCAGCGGGCACCAATCGGGAATGGCTTGAATTTTCTCGGATTGGTGAAGTCCATATTCCACAGTCTGTCTACGAAGAGATGAAATTTCTCTATGGGCGCACTCCAGATCCTGATCTGGAGTCGCTGGCCCGAGCCTTTCATCACTTCTATCCCACTAGTACCTGGAAAATCACAGAGGCCACAGCCCATCACCCCAGTTTGACGGCGGCGGCCCAAGCCCTTACCAAACGGGCTCGTATTGCGCTGGCCGCTGCTCGCTGTGCCTATGCGTTGTCACTCAGTCACTCAAGCTACCTGACAGTACTGGCCACGAATGACCGAGGGCTGTTGCAAAAGGTTTACGAAATTCCGTCAAATAACTTTTGTGCCATTGATGCCCCATCTCTTATTCAGTGGTGTCGCAGTGGCCAACGACCCATTTCAGTGAGCCAAAAACTTCAACAAATGAGGGCCACGGTCGCTTCTGGAATCATCACCCAGCCCCAGACGAGCGCATCCCGCATCGTCTCTACTTCCGCTCGCTCCACGACGGCAGTTCGTCATCGCTCTCGCCCAATTACGAAACCAGTTCAACCTTCTCTGGTATCCTCAGAGGCAGTGTCTCAGTTCATTTCGCTTATGATGGCCCTGGGAGGGGTTTTAATGGCGGGATGGCTGCTCTGGGCCGTCATTAGTGGTTCCAGTTTTTTAGAACCATGGCGGCAACCGGTTAGCCCGACGGAAAAATCTGGTTGATTTGTCTCATGATTACTGCGATCGCAAACCAAAAGGGAGGCGTTGCCAAAACTACATCTACCATTGCGATCGCAGGGCTTCTTGCAGAAGAAGGCTCCTGTTTGGCGATCGATCTAGACCCTCAGGGTAACCTCACCACAGGTTTGGGGGTCGAGTTGGCTGATGGGCAACCGACGGCCTATGAAGTACTGGTGGGGAAGGTTCCCCTGGAAGATGCCACGGTGACAACCGCCTCTGGTATTACTCTTCTTCCAGGAGGTATTGCTCTGGCAAAAATCGAAAAAGAATTACAACAGCAGCCCAATCGGTTACATAGCCTCAAGAAAGCTTTGGATCCCTACCTGGAGCAGTTTGAACAAATTGTCATTGACTGCCCTCCCAGCCTGGGATTATTGACCTTGAATGCTTTGTCAGCTGCCGACGCATTGCTCGTACCTGTACAATGCCAATTTTTCGCCCTGAAGGGCCTCCAGGGGTTGATGGAGACCATCGACACGGTGCAGCAGCGGTTAAACCCTGACCTGGAAATTTTGGGGGTGCTGCCTACCATGGCAGAGGTTCATACCACCATCACCCAGGATGTGATGAAAATTTTGCGATCGCAATTCGAAGGTATTCGGGTATTCGACCCAGTACCCAAGTCCGTTCGCTTCCCAGAGTCCAATATGGTAGGGAAACCTATCCATCAATTCACTCGTGAGTGGCGACTTGTACAACCCTACCGGGAAGTAGTGCGGCAGCTATTCCTGATGTCCGAAAGGTAAAGAATTCAGATATTAGGGAGTACGTATTGAATAGCCTGTAATTTTTGAGGGGGGCAGCGAGGCCGCCCCTCCCTCAAAAATTTTATCGGTGATCCTAAAACGTATGGACGGGCGGCAATTAGAACGGGTTGAATCTTTGAAGGCAGGTTTGTTAGGGGCAAGTGCGACGCTTCCCGTAATGGGGATCATCCTGGCTCTATCAATACTTTTGTCAGCCCTGGGGCATTCTAATCCCTTCAGCTTTGCATTGAGTAATCATCCCTTAGCCCTGGCACATTGGCTGGAAGTTAGCTTATGTGGATTTTTGTTTGGGGTTACCTATCGCTACACCGTTCGGCAAGACATCAAAAATTTTCAACTGAAGTCGGGGACTGTAATGGCCTTTACCCTGGTGAGGGGTTTAGGGTTAGGAGACATGGGCTGGCAGGGAGAAATCGCCTGGATAGTGCTGGCGGTATGGGTTGGGGAAGGGATTTTGTTGTTTGCGATCGCTGCTCTCCTTCTGGATCTTGCCCTCCAAAAAGGCTGGATCAACCTTTGCAAAACGCCTCCTGAATGAGGCTATCTCACCCTCAGCGTCAATTGCCATGGGTTTATCTATCTCATCATGAATGAATTAAAAGGGACACAGCATTGCTGTGTCCCTTTTAATTCAGACTCTTCAAACGGCATCTAAGCCATGCTATTTTCGATCGCCCATCGAGCTAGCTCCGTTCGATTGTGCAAACCCGTTTTGCCCAACATATTGCTAACGTGGCTTTCAATCGTCCGTTGGCTTACATTTAACTCTTCGGCAATTTCACGATTTGCCATACCGCGGGCCACATATTGTACGACTCGTAGTTCAGTCGGTGTAAGCTCCACGTCGAAGGGGACTTGAATCTTAGGAGCCGAATCCATGCCTTTGTCTTGCCGTTGAATCAAGCGGGAAGCCTGCTTGAGAGAAGACTCGACTTGAGCCACCAATTCTTCCGGTTCGAAGGGCTTGACCATATAAACATCAGCCCCGATATTGAGCCCTTTTACCCGGTCCTGGCTCTGTCCCTTGGCGGATAAGAACAAAACTGGAATCCAACTGGTACGGGGATCTTTGCGAACATGTTCGACAAAGGAGTACCCATCCATTTGCGGCATCATTACGTCACAAATAATCATGTCTGGAGTTTCTCCCTGGAGTAAGTCCAGAGCCTCCTGCCCATTCTCAGCCGTATCGACCTGATAGCCCCGAAACTCGAGATAATCTTTAACCAGCAAAATCAGGTTAGGGTCATCGTCAATGAGGAGGAGACGTTTTTGCTCCCCTGTGCCGCCTTCTTTCGTCATACTTCTATACTCGCCATGCCTATATCCAAGACAAACCTGGAACTGTCGTATTTTCTGGTGGAATGGACGCCGAAGAAGCCGCCCACACGGAAGAAAAGGCCAGTTTGCTGACGACTAATACGCCCTGTTGATTCAGGAGCAGAAAAGTCATTGGCCACTTCTTCTTGTAACCTATTCCTGCATCTATGATACCCAGAACTTTCAGAGTAGATGCGCGAGAAGCATATTAACTATCGGCTCGACTTCTCGCTAAATTATAGTGCCTCACTTCGAAAATGGACTAATCGCTTCAGTACAAAGGATTAGAGGGTTTTTGACATCACTTAAAGGGCTTGTTTGTAGACCTAAAATCTATGGTTTTAGTTTCAGAAACAAGTGTAAATCAATAAAACCAGCAACTTATGCCCTCATTTCTGAAAGCATGCCTCTAAGATTTCTCCACAATTTAGTGGCGCCTCCTAGACAATGGCTATGGTGTAAAGCTTTCAAAAAGTGTTCTACAAAATTCTTCAGAAAGTTCAAACAGCACTCGTCAGTATGATTACAGGTAAAGGAAGAAATAACCGGAAGTGCTGCTTTCTTTCTTAATTCTTAAGCAAATTAGCGGCAACTATAAAGCGACAGCAGAATCCAGTTTCACCACCAAATTTGTCAGGTGTGTCAGGTTCTACCTGTCCTATTCAAGGAAAATTGATTTTCGCCGCTTAGTAATAGTGAAGTGCGCGCATGTGAATTTTGTCTCACATCCTTTGGCTTTATCAGCCCAGAAACGCTATGTGTAAAACCCAAGTCCTGATTTTGCCCTCGCTAGGTGGTTGGGAGAGGATGCACTACGAAGGCATACTCCTGAACGATTTGATTGCCAAGTACATGTTCTTGAATAATCCGCTCAATAACCTCAGGTGTTGCGCTGTGGTACCACACTCCGTCGGGGTATACCACCAGGATTGGCCCCTGTTGGCAAACTCGCAGGCAATTCGCTTTGGTGCGAAAGGTACAGCTAGAGCGAGCTTCTGTCGGAGCATCCAGCCCTAACTCCTTAAGCCGCTTTTTGAGATAGTCCCAAGCGACTAAACCCGTTTCTTTGTCACAGCATTTAGGAACCGTGGTGTCAGCACACAGAAAAATATGCCGTTGAATGGCAGGGATGCCTAAATTTCGGGCTGTGGTTACCAAAGACTCTTGAATAGGTTGACTCATACAGATCCAGCACAAATCAGGGGGACGAGCTGCAAACGCCTGATGGTCATCTCTCCATCAACGTGGCCCACTTTTTAGGGTAGCGTACCTAACACCAGGGTTAGCGCCTCTGTCCATTCCACGACGGCTCCATAGGTATCGCCCGTATGCCCCCCTAACCGACGGTTAAACCAGACTGCGCTTAGAAGGGCGATCGCCCCACCTCCCAAACCCGGCACAAGCCAAGGTGCTGTAGCTGACGAGTTCCAAACAAGGGACCCAAGGGCTATCCCTAGCATGAGCAGGAACCCCGGAAGGGTTCCTGTCCAGGAGGGAATGGCTGTTTTATGAAATGCTCCTTTACCATCAGGTTTCAGGTACGGATAGCAGGCGATTGCAACCTGTTGTCCCCAACGCCCCCATCCGGTTGCCAGCAGTAGCATCCAACTCAACGGGTGCTGAAGGGTAGCGATGGCCGCAATTTTCAGCGCGAGGAGGGCGATCGCTGCCATCACCCCAAAGGCCCCGGTGCGGCTGTCAGCCATAACCTCCAGTCGCCGCTGTGGATCGAGAACCGCTAGCCCATCGGCTGAGTCCATCGCTCCGTCCAGATGCAGCCCTCCCGTAATGGCTACCCATAGTAGAACCAGGACGACGGCTCGCATTAAATCGGGCATGGCTACCCATCGCAGCCCAAAGTCAACTAGACTCAAGAGCCCAGCAATCAGCAACCCCACCAGGGGAGCAAATCGCGAAACCACCTGAAACTCAGGAGCCCAAGATAGAGGGACGGGCAATACCGTATAGAAGGCGATCGCTGCTAATCCCTGCTGTACCAAACGCACCATTCATTCAACCCTGTCTATTTCATTCATAACCATTCAGGTTAAGACAAAAACACAGAGGAGGTGCTTCTCAGCCCCCTCCGTGTTCTTTATGAAATTTTCAAAACTTTGCTATATATGGGTTTGTAGGAAATTACACGCGATCACTTCTCTCGCTAGCACAAATTTTAGTCAGGAGATTCAGCCACAATACGGAATTCGTCCTGGCCAATAGCCGCCATAATCGAAAGATACGATTTCTACCATCCCATTTTCAATTTTTAGGGTTTTCTAAACTTTTGGGATTTATCTTTCGTTCAAGCCAGGAGAACCTCGACGGGTGAGTTAAGATCGCTGCATAGGATACAAATTTGTCCAGCTATCTGGTATTTGGCCCTCTGCTTTTGTAGCTATCAGGCAGTTTACCTGGCAATGGCTACAAGATCTCATCGTTAGGCTACCCATCCGTTCTTGATCTCTAACAGGTTTAACAAAATTTGTATTGTTATCCTGTTCAAGACCGATTTGTTTCGTTGTATAGAGGGTGACCCTGAGTTGCGGTACCCGCCGCTGCTCAATCTCCGAGGTTCGCTAGGGCTGTAGGTTTTGTGAGTTCTATGAATCCAGACCAACTTTCCGGAAACACCGCGTTGCCTGCCCCGTGCTTGGTGGATACCGGCATCATTGCAAGCAAGCAAGATATGCAACGGCTATTGTCTGATTTGAGCCGAGTTCGTTACGGCTACACTCAAGACAGCCATTTGCACAGCGAGGATGAGGGGTATGTTATGGAGGTGTTCGCTGACCCCCATCGCTCAACCCTGGTGGCCAATCGCACTCTGTATTTGAATGTATATAGCTTCGATTATTTGGAGCTAGGCTATACGCAAGAGGGCTATCCTTGCTTCGACCTGATCCAAGAGGGACGCCAGTTACGCCTGATTCCTCTGACCAATCCTCTTGAAGAGCAAAACGCTCGTCGCCTCAATGCCGCAGCCCTCGAAGCTGTCGTAGCGGAGGTTCTCTCGGCTAGCTGGGACATGCGGATTGACGATGAAGAGAATTTTTCCTTCTAACCCAACCGATTTTTAGTGCAGGTAGCGCACCAGAAAATCGTAGTAACAAGCTTTAACTGTGAGTGGTTCGTACTGCAAGTACGGGCCACTTGTAGCTTTATAGTTTTGTTCCATCTGTATTAAATCCAGTTGCAGAATCATGATATGCAATAGTGTGGCCCATTACTGCATATCATGATTCTGCAACTGAAGTATTGCTATTCAGTTGTAGCGATAGGCCCTATCTGTTGCTGCAACTGAATAGCAATACTTTAGTTAGGTCGACTCCCATGAATAATGGAGAAGAGTGGCGGTGGATCGCTATGGGTTAATCCATGGCTGATCTACAATAGCCCTCTGAGCGATGGATTTTTGGTGACACTTTTGGACGCTTCTTATTTTTCCTTTCAGGTACAGACCCGTTGTTCCCACACCGCAGCGCGGGCGGCCACCTTTAAAACTCCCCATGGCATTTTGGAAACGCCGCGCTTTATGCCGGTGGGCACTCTGGCCAACGTCAAAACTCTCAGCCCTGAGCAACTGAAGGCGACGGGGGCACAGATGATCCTGTCCAATACCTACCATTTGCATCTGCAGCCGGGCGAGGGGATTGTGCAGAAGGCGGGTGGGCTACATAAATTCATGGCATGGGATGGGCCAATTCTGACGGACTCGGGCGGGTTTCAGGTTTTTAGCTTGAGTGAAATGCGCACCATCACCGATGAGGGGGTCACATTTCGCTCGCCTCGGGATGGGCAGATGATCAAGTTCACCCCAGAAAAATCTATTCAGGTGCAAAATGCTCTGGGGGCCGATGTGATCATGGCCTTTGACGAATGCCCGCCATATCCTGCAGATTGGGAGGCTGTTAAACAGGCCACCGATCGCACGTATCGATGGCTGAAGCGTTGCATCGAAGCTCATCAACGTCCCGACCAAGCTCTGTTTCCTATTGTGCAAGGAGGGGTTTACCCGGATCTACGCCAGGAAGCGGCAGCGGCGATCGCCCAACTCGACATGCATGGCTTTGCTATTGGCGGCGTCAGCGTTGGCGAACCAGGCCATCTCATCCAAAAAATTGTACAGGTTACAACCCCTCTACTTCCCCTTAACAAACCCCGCTACTTAATGGGAGTGGGTACGTATCGGGAAATGGTGCAAGCTATTGCTGCCGGAGTCGATATGTTTGATTGTGTGATTCCGACTCGATTGGCTCGGCATGGAGCGGCATTGGTGCGGGGCGATCGCTGGAACTTGAAAAACAATCGCTTTCGGGAGGACTTTACTCCTCTGGATGACCAGTGTCCCTGCTATACCTGTAAAAACTTTAGTCGGGCCTATTTAAGTCACTTAATTCATGCCCGTGAGCTACTGGCTTTTAGCCTCATTTCCATTCATAACATCACGGAGTTGGTGCAGTTCACGGCGCGGATTCGTGAGGCGATACTGGGCGATCGGTTCCTCGACGAATTTGGCCATTGGCTCGAACCTCAAGAAGAATTGCTGACAGAAAAAGGTGTAGAAGCGGGTTTAGCAGAGCCCTACCCCTGAAATGAACCTAGTGGCGAAATAGCGTTCAGTGATGATAGTTAGCGATCGCAATACTAATGTTTAGAGGAGGGTACTTTGTACCCTCCTCTAAACATAGGCAAACTTAAGCCGCTGATTACTAGCATGGGTTCAGGTGACGACAAAACCACCCCTGCCACAGCTCATCAACGTTCGATCGCAAAGCTTCATCTGGCGTGCTACCTGGCTAACGCTAAACCGTTGCAGTGCTTGCTGTTTCTCGCAGTTGATCAATGACATCCTTTAATCCATCACCGTTGAGGCGGTAGCTGAGGGGATGGGCAATCAGGCGAGCGGTGCTTTCAAAGAGGGTTTCGATTTCGATCAGGTTGTTCTCTTTCAGGGTGCGGCCTGTGGCCACCAAGTCCACGATGGCTTCTGACATGCCTGTAATGGGCCCTAACTCAACAGAACCGTACAGGGGGACAACCTGCACCGGGAGATCCAGGCTTTGGAAATAGTCGTGAGCACAGTGAACAAACTTAGAGGCCACCCGGCAGTGGGGGGGGAGATCCAGGGCAGAGCGGTAAGGACTGGATGCCTTGACTGCAATGGACATGCGACAGTGCCCAAAGCCAAGATCCGCTAAATGAGCAACTCGGGGCTGTTTCTCCCGCAAAACGTCGTAGCCAATGAAGCCCAGCTGAGCCTGGCCGTACTCCACATACACGGGTACATCGTAGTTGCGAACCAATAATGCTTTTGCGCGATGGCTCTTGTCCCAAATTTCTAGCTGCCGATTAGAGGAGTCTAGAAAATCACTAAAGTCCAATCCCACTTCTTGTAGGAGGCGAATGCTGTCCTTCAATAGGCTGCCCTTGGGCAGTGCAACGGTAATCATGCAATATCACTCAGTAATTTCTGTTGACCCCAGGCATACGAGCTCATCAAGCCGGGGCCTTCTCTAACTTTACCGGGCTTCGACGCCACTCACTTTTAAGATGTCGCTGAGGGTAGCACAATAGGGAACGGCCCCATAGGTCGTAGGATTGACGTAGTGTTGGTGGGTAAAATGGCGATACGTCATACAGAAGCGATCCCATGCCGCCATCTGGATCCGAAAGACCCGGATAAAGAAGTTCGCTAAGGGTAAGACCAGGGGAATCCGGAAGTAGATTTGCTGTTGCAGATACTTGCAGATTTCCTCGATCGCTTGATTCACCGTTAGGGGCGGGTTACCCAGCACCAGCTCACGGCGATCGCTCTCCCCAAGCGGATGATCGACTAAGTGAACCACCACCTGAGCAATGTCGCGGCTGTGCAGGAAATGGAAACTACCGTCTAGCTTAAAAAATCGAATCAGCCCAATCCACTTCAGCACATCGGGCAGCCCACCTGTGAGGTGGGACATTGGCTTGTTCTGATCGCCACCAAAAACCAGGGTGGGAAAAAGGGTCGTGATTTGGGGAGCGATCGCCAGTTTGCTTAACCGCTGATGGCAGGTGAACTTGGAACGGATATAGTCGGTGCCTAACTGCCCGGCTTCCTTGAGGGGCTGGTTGTCCCGCCCTAAAATGCTGGCAGTTGAGAAGTAGAGCACTTGCTCACACACATCGGGGTCCAGCAAGTTCATTAACCGAATGGTTTTGGTGACATTAATGTCGTAGGTTTCTTGAGGACCACCCCAAGCCGCTGCTGTCAGCACCGCTACATCTATGGTCTTGAGCAGCTTGCTGAACTTTTCAATCTGATACATATCCCCCTGCAAGAGATGAATACCTGGGCGTGCCTCAGTATTCAACTTGAACTTATCCGGATTCCGTACCAATAGGAACAGTTCGTGGGAGGTCTGCTGAATCAAAGCATCGACAATGTAATGGCCGATGCAGCCGCTAGCCCCCGTCACGAAGATACGTTTGGCAGTCATGGGCAAGGGAAGTGAAAAAACTGGCGAATGAAAATAGCAACACGAATGCGCGAAATCTCCTGTATAGAAGATCTCCCGCAGCAGTATAGTTCCCTTTGGATGAAGGGTTTCGGTCAGTAAAGAGAAAATTTCGGGCTGGATTGATTATAGGTTGTGAAAGGAGTTCTAACCTCCCATAACGATCAATCCAACCCGATGATGCATCCTCAATGATGGCAGGGTGTTATGACATGTGACGAACACGTGCCATAACACTGGTTTACGCTGTTGCCAGGAGTTGATCCGCCTGTTTTGCTGTTTCGAAGAAGAATGCTGCGTTTTCCTCGGGGGTCTTGGGCAAAATGCCGTGACCCAGGTTGAGGATGTGACCGCGATTTCCGGCTTTGCGAATGGTGTCGATGATGCGATCGCGAATCAGCGCCTTTGAGCCAAACAGGATGCCGGGGTCGATGTTGCCCTGTACTCCAACGTTGGGGCCAAGACGACGACGAGCATCAGCCATATCGACTGTCCAGTCAACGCTGACGATGTCCACACCAGACTGACCCATGCGCTCCAGTACACCGGCGCTACCGCTGATATAAAGAATCATCGGTACATCGGGATACTTGGCCTTCACCTGGCGCACGACTTGTTGCTGGTAGGGCAGGGCGAAGATGTCGTAATCCATCGGGCTCAAGTGGCCGGCCCAGGAGTCAAACATTTGTACGACCTGAGCGCCATTCTCGATCTGGTAGCCAACGTAGGTGGCAATAGAGTCTGCAATCTTGCTGAGGAACTGGTGCAGGATGGTAGGTTCTGAGAAGGCCATGCCTTTGATGATGCTGTAGTCCTTGGAGCCTTTACCTTCGATGGCGTAAGCGGCTAGGGTCCAGGGGGCACCGACGAAGCCCAGAACGGCAGCTTCATTGCCCACTTCGTGACGCAGGGTACGGAGGATTTCGCCCACGAAGGGAAGGCTGGCTTCCGGATCTAGGGGATTAATGGCGTCTACCTGTTCCTGAGTGCGGATAGGGGTGTCGATGATGGGCCCGCGGCTTTCGATGATGTCGAAGGGGATGCCGATGCCCGGAAGGGGAGTCAGAATGTCGGAAAAGAGGATGACGCCGTCGGGACGGAAGGCACGCCAGGGTTGCAGAGAAATTTCGACCGCAACATCCACGGTTTCAGACCGTTCCCGGAAGGAGGGATACTTATCGCGCAGATCCCGGTAAGCCTTCATATAGCGTCCGGCCTGACGCATCATCCACACGGGGGGCCGATCCAACACTTCACCCCGGGCAGCACGCAACAAATAGGGAATCTGAGTCGATTCGGTCATTTCAACTCCGTGATTGCTAAGCAGTGTTTGTAATGCAACTGTTAGCTTACCACTCGGCGATCGCCCTTCCAGTGCCCACCCCAGGCGATTCTTTATAAAACTTCACTGGATCCATCCCGAACCGATCCCGGCTGATCCCAGACGATGTAGTCGCAGGTTCGGTTAAGGAGCTTTGTAGAGCGTTGTGTAGCTGAGGTGGTGATTGTTTGAGGTTTTGTTGCTGAGCAGGGACTTGGTTTGGGGGCACGCCGTCCCCCAAACCCCCAGGCTGAGGGACGGCTGCCCGTCCCCCAGCCCCCCTCGGCAAGGAGGTTTTGTAGAGATGTTGTTAGGCCGCTTCGCATGGCTTGGGTTTTGAAGCAGGTTTCTGTGCCTTCTTCAACGAAGGCTTTTAGAGCCTTATTAGGAAGCGTTTTAGGCTGTGGCTAGGTTTTGGCTGAAGAAGGCGAGGGTTTTCTGCCAGGCATCGGTGGCGGCAGTAGGGTTGTAGGCTTCGGGACGGGTGTCGTTGAAGAAGGCGTGGCCGGAATTGGGGTAGATGTGGGTTTCGAGGGTGCGGTCAGCTGCGCGAATGGCGGCCTCGAGCTGGCTGACGGCCTCGGAGGTGACCAGGTCATCTTGTTCTCCAAAGAAGCCCAATACAGGGCCTTGAAGCTTGGAGAAGTCGGGCTTGACGTTGGGATGAATGCCGTAGAAGTCTACAACGGCACCAATGTTGGGGCTGAGGGTGCCTGCTAATAGTGCGAGTTGTCCTCCCATGCAGAAGCCTACGACGCCGATGGTGTCAGAGGTGACGGCATCATGATTCAGCAAGTATTCAACGGTTTTCAGGAGTTTCTGGGCCGTCTGGTCGATGTTGAGAGCCATCAGTAATCGTCCAGCTTCGTCGGGGCTGGTGGTTTGGGTACCGTCGTAGAGGTCGGGGGCGATCGCCACATATCCCGCTTCTGCAAACCGATCGGCCAGGTTTTTAATATGTGGCACTAAACCCCACCATTCTTGCAACACAATAATTCCAGGCCCTGAACCTGAGGCTGGAGTTGCCAGATAGCCGATGCCTTGAATGTCCGTTCCCATAGATTCCCTTGTGTTGTATTGCGAAACGTTAATTTATAGCCGTTGACTACGATAAGGGAATTTTCAATTTGTTGCCTCATCGTTCCGTGGTCATGTTTCAAATAGATGGATGGGATGAGGTGGAAGGGACACGAAGTGCCCCTTCCACCTCATCCCATCCATCTGTCTAGAACACTACCTGATAGTTCTTGGGAGTATCCCCTTTAGAATGGGATTAGGTTTCAAGTAACTCCGTTAAGCCATGACTGCAACACCGATTTCTACCCCTGATTTGACTGTCCAGGCGAAAGCGACCCGTGAGGCGGCGCGGCATCTGGCGGTGCTGCCAGAGGCAGAGCGCAATCAGGCTGTGGAGGCGATCGCCCAATCTCTCGAAGCGCATGCAGCAGAAATCATCGCTGCCAACGAAGAAGATCGACGGATTGCGGAAGCCGAAGGGTTGGCGAAGGCACTGTATGGTCGTCTGAAATTGGATGCGGAGAAATTGTCGGGGGCGATCGCTGGAGTTCGCGATGTTGCCAAGCTGCCTGATCCGTTAGGCCGAGTGCAGATTCATCGAGAGCTGGATAATGGCTTGCTGATGAAACGGATCACCTGTCCGCTGGGAGTTTTAGGCGTGATCTTTGAGTCGCGGCCCGATGCCTTGGTGCAAATTGCAACTCTGGCTGTGAAGTCGGGCAACGGCGTGATTCTGAAAGGGGGGCGGGAAGCGATCCGTTCCTGCGAAGCTCTGACCCAAGCGATTCATGCAGGATTAACATCCATAGGCATTGACCCGGCGGTGGTGCGGCTGCTAACCACTCGGGAGGAAACCATGTCCCTTCTGAACCTGGATCAGTATGTAGATTTGATCATTCCTCGCGGCTCCAACGTGTTTGTGCGCTTTGTGCAACAGAACACGAAGATTCCCGTACTGGGCCATGCCGATGGGATTTGCCACCTGTATATCGATCGAGCCGCGGATATGGAGATGGCGATCGCCCTCACCATCGATGCAAAAACCAGCTATCCCTCGGCCTGTAACACGATCGAAACCCTGCTAGTGCATCGGGACATTGCACCTCAACTGCTGCCAAAATTAGCCGATGCTCTTCAGACGCGGGCTGTAGAACTGCGGGGGGATGCTGAAACGCAACACCTGTTAGCAACTCACGGCATCACAATTCAGCAGGTGACCGATGAGGACTGGAAGACGGAGTATAGCGATCTGATTTTGGCGATTAAGCAAGTGGAATCGGTGGATGAAGCGATCGCCCACATCAACACCTACGGTTCCCGTCATACGGATGGCATTGTGACTCAGGATGAGCAGGTCGCCCTCACCTTCATGAACCAAGTGGATGCAGCGGGAGTGTTCCATAATTGTTCCACCCGCTTTGCTGACGGATTCCGCTACGGCTTTGGCGCAGAGGTCGGCATCAGCACCCAGAAAATGCCGCCCCGTGGCCCCGTTGGAATGGAGGGTTTGGTGACTTACAAGTACTGGCTTACCGGGGAAGGCCATGTGTCTACGACCTACTCCGGCCCAGATGCTCGCCCCTTTACCCATCGCGATCTGTAATCTTTTGATTGGTTAAGTAGCAAAAGAACTGGACACTGGGTGTTCCTCAAACATCCAGTGTCGGGTTGGAATGCCAGTATTTCTGCCGGAGCTGTTTTGAGGAACGCTAAATGGCTGATTGCCTTCATATCACGAACATTCGTGCCTATGGCTACGTCGGTCTGTACCCGGAAGAACAGACCCTCGGCCAGTGGTTCTCGGTGAATCTCACCGTTTGGCTCGACCTGACGCGGCCAGCTCAGACGGATGAGATTACCCATACCTATGACTACAGCGTCGTCGCTCAGGAAATCCAGACCCTGATCCAAACGATGAAATTTAAGCTGATTGAGCGAATGGCAGGGGCGATCGCCGATCATGTTCTCCAATCCAATCTGGTGGAACAGGTGCAGGTATGCCTGACCAAGGAGCGTCCAGCCATCCCCAATTTCATGGGCAGCGTCACTGTGGACATTACTCGTACCCGTTCCAATTCCCTGTGAAGATGTGCCTAATGTTCTACGTCCTGCTTAGGCAGGCCATAGAGCATTAGGCACATCTTTAATAACCTGAGTTTGGATTAAGGGCGTTTTCGAGTGCCGCGCAACGCGCAGCACTCGAAAACAGGCACTCGAAAAAGCCCATTATTGCGTGCGCGTCGCGCACGCAATAATGGGCGGTTCGGCTTATCCCGAACTGACGTTAAAAACAGCAGTGAAACGATAAGTTTCACTGCTGTTTCCGCTATAGGTGATGAGGTTAATTCACCTCTTCCAGGAAGGTTTGGACGCGGCCATCAGGAGCCAGGATAACCCGCACCATAGCACGTTGATAGGGAGCTAGTGGGCTGACGAAGTTGTCGCCTAGCAAAGGCATATTCGTGCGATCGATATAAACCCCAGCTGCGTCTCCCAGAGGAGTAATCTGCTCCACGCTTCCATCAGCCCCTAACGTTAGGCGATACTCCAGGGTTTCGCCCAGGTTCTCAGGGGGCTGCCAGCGCTCCTGGAAGTAACTCTGAACCTCATTGGTTTGTGGAATTTCTACCCCAGCGCGGCTCAAATCAGTGGTAGGGCGATTGCGGGCCGTAGGTGGCGGGGCGATCGCTGCCGTATCTCCAGCCGCCGCTTCAGGATCCGCTTGCCTCGCCGCGCTGATGCTAGGTGCCTCACTGGTGGAGAAAGTTTCGGGTGGAGCTTGGCGCACGGTTGGGTTAGAAGGCACATTGGCACCTTGAGTAGTACTGGCCCCTCCACCAGGAATGATTTGGGGTGATTGTGGCACTCTGGTTGGTGCGGGCTGCACTGCAACAGCCCCAGGAGGAACAGGGGCCCCTTGCCCACGGGGGGCTGTATTCCCCTGGGGAGGCGGTACAGGGAAAGGGAACCCGGGTTGCACTGACCCTGGAGGTGCCCCAGGGGGAACCTTCGTAGTTTGGGACAAGCCATTGGGTTGGGGGGTTGCGCCGGGCACGGGGAGAGGCGCACCTGCTGCGGGTGGAGGCGTGGTTGGCACGGATTGAACCGCAACATTTTCGGGCGCAGACTCCTGAGCTACCTGGGTAGGGGCTGGGGCCGAAACATCCATGACAAATTTAGTGATGCCGCCAGTAGCACCAATGGCTAATACCAACATCGCCGCCATGCTGGCCCATCGTCGGGTGCTGGAAACAGCGCGTTGCTGGCTCGGTAAGGCCAACATCTCAGCAGAGTAATCGTCTAATGCGTTAGCCAGATCAAACAGTTGAACAGCACTGAGGCGAACGACATCTCCCGATTCTGGAGTGGATAAGGTTCCCAGATGAAGGTCGTGGGCCAGTAAACCTCGGGGTTCGATAAAAATCCCGCTTTCGGCTGCGGCTACTGGTGTGTGGAGCGCAATGGGTGAACCGTTTGTCGCTGTAGACCGTTCAGCACCCAGGGGAAGTACCTCTAAATTTCGCTCAAGTAGTCGAGGGGATTGAGGGGTCAACCGAAGCAGGGCAGAATCCGTCGTATCAACGTCCGAATCCAGCAAGTTCTGCACGTAGCGGCTGACCACATCGCCCAGGGCTTCCAATTGGTTGCGATCGCCCGATATCTGTACCACACGCGCATCAGGCCGCTGAGGGTCATCTAGATGGAGGTTAAACCGCACATCTCTCAATACTGTCTGGTCAGCCCACCGAGATAGGGAAGACTGGTTGGCCCGCACTTCCAGGGTGCAAGTGGGTGGGGTATATCGGCGAAGGACGGAAGTAGGCATTGGGGTTTAGGGGTGCGTAATCAGGCGTCAACAAGCAAGGGGGTCGTTGCAGGTGGTTGTTATTTAGCGCGTTCCATCAGGGACACCCATAAACGGCGAGTACCATTTGGCGCACTGTAGAACAGCAGATCAATCAACAACTTGAGGGCCAGGTAGGAGAGTTGATTGGGATTGGCCTCATCCTCCATGCGCTCCTCGTACATGTTATTAAAATTATCCAGGTAATCGCCCAGAAGGGCCGCTTCATGGGGGGGGCGGTTTTGCTCGGTTAGTTGTTCTAACAGAGTTACCCCACGTCGCACCAACTCCTGGTGCTGGTTTGCCAAATGGCAGATGATCATCACCAGAGCTCGTGCTTCCTCTACATCCATGCGCTTGCGGCCCTGGCCCTTCCGCAGGGGGCTGGCCTGGCGGAGCCGCCAGAGGGAAACGCGATCGCCGACGCGATCGGTTAAATCGAGGGCTTCCGCAGCCTGAAGCATTGCTTCAGATCCTAGGCCGGTCAGGGCTTCCAGAGATAACAACACCAGATCCAGATGGGCCTTGATGTTATCTAGCTGAGCCACATCAGGTTGATAGGTGAGGCTCAGATTATCCCAGGCGGGATGAGAGGTTGGGGCTTTGGCGGTAGAGGGCATAGCTCTAAAGTAAGACGAAACGATCAAACCGACGTTTGGGTTACAAGACTTGAAACAGCTTGAAGTCGTCCAGCACCGGAAAATGTAGAGAAATCAAGCCACAGACCTCAAGATCGTCCTGACAAACCCGATTGATTTCAGGACGGTTAGGTTTACCTGCATTTAAGCAAGGATGAGCCGGTTTTGGGCTAAATCCCATTGACACTTCCTAAAGTGGTTAGAGTCAAAGCCCTCCAAAGAACGAAGGCGCACAAGGCCAATGCAACTCATATGAATAGCCCTTGTGTAGTACAAGGCGCAAGTCAGGAGATCGGGTGGGTAAATACGAATTGGAAAGGGCGATCGCCCTCCTTCCTGATTTGAGCCACCCAACGAGGGCCAGTCACAGAACCTTCACTGACTTCGAGTAATTAATAAAACCTCTGTAAACTTGGTAACGAATTAAAGCGGTGGTCAAAGAAAACATTATACAAAGTGGGAGATTGTGGGATCTGCCTTAAGTTTTGTTCTTGGTAACTTCTGGATGGCAACATCCGGTGGGTGCGTCGAAGCGGTACGCCTGTAAGCATTCATACTGGACATCTAAACCATGGAAATGGAAAAGGTTCTTTATATTCTGAGCGAATTGAGCGATCGCGACGTAGATTGGCTGGTGCAGGTGGGTAAGAAAACTCCCGTTGCAGCAGGCAGTACGCTCATTCGAGAAGGCCAACCCGTTAATACACTCTATATTTTGCTAGAGGGCGCACTGGTCGTATCCATCTCTGCTATGGAGCGACAAATCGCGAAACTAGACAGTGGGGAGGTGGTTGGTGAAATGTCGTTTATCGATGCTTACCCTCCATCCGCGACCGTGCAAACTCTGGAAGATTCGTTAGTACTGGCAGTGCCACGTGCAAAACTGGCTGCAAAGCTACAGCAAGATGAAGGGTTTGCCAGCCGTTTCTACCGAGCGTTAGCGATTCTTCTATCTCAGCGATTGCGGGGTACGACACGCCAGTTAAGTGAGGAAAGCCATGCGGCTTCTGAGGCTCGTGCAGCCTGTCATGTAGATGGGCAATTGATGCTTGCCCAAACTCGCTTTGAGCGCCTATTGCAAGAACCTGAGTTTGTCCAGTCTTAAAGAGCTTTCGTAGGTCAAAAGCCTCACAGAAAGTTTTTCAGTCCAACTCTTAAGGGCGATACTTGCCCTCAAAGATCACAAGGCTATAGGAGAAATCCTATAGCCTTGCAAATTGATTACAGCGCTTTTCAAACACTTAAAATCTGGTTATTTTTGTGAGAGCCGCACTCCGCGCGGCTCTCACAAAAATAACCGTGGCTGACTCAAGCGCAAAGCGCTGTAACCTAAGTTCGGGTTAAGGACGTTTTTGAGTGCGCTTCGCACACCAAAATGGGCACTTCAGCTTATCCCGAACTGAGGTTGATTAGGTCAATTTTAGTTTGGTGAGCAAGTATTGGGTGGAACGATACGCCAAAGAGTCAGAGCCATTTCGTCGGCCGTGAGACGAGAAGGAACATAGGCTTCCTGTAATGCTCCAGGACGGCTGGAGAATTGCTCCATTAGCGTTGGAGAGGGATTGAGGACAAAGGTATCGAGTTGACAGGGGCGTAGTTGTTGAAGCAGGCGATCGCCCTCTCCCACCTGAATTTCTACTTCTGGCTTTAGAAACTGAGTGAGTGAAATTAAGTCATACACCTCGGTTGGCTCGGCCAACACTCGGGGGCGAGGCACCTGGTTGATGAGGGTGGCGATCGCCGGATTGTGTAGGTTTCGGGTTTTGAGGTAGCGAGGCGACCGCCACAGGTTGCCAATAGAGCAGGTGAGAGCGATCGCTAATAACACCGCAACAATTTTCTGCCACCGGCGGTTCCAGTCTTTTGGGTAATACTTGTAGGCCGCTTGGACACCCAGCCATCCCGCCACAATTAGAATCAGTGCTACATGGGTGGGAATCCAGTAGCGAGGGGCCGTCGAGCGTTTTCCGCCCAACAATAGATCCGCCAGCATTAGCATCAGTGGGGTTGGTAGGCCCAGAGCCAGCACGAAGCCCCAAATGCGGGGGGACGTGTTGCGCACCAAACCCATAGCCGCCCATGCAAACGCAATCAGAATCACAATAGAGGTGCAAATTTGCAGATTTGAGAGGGGAGTGCCAAGGGGAGCCACCGGAGTGTCGAATACCAGGATGCTGAGGGTATAAATCCAAATACCAATCCGCTCCACCAATCCCATTGGCTGTTGCATCCAGACGGTGTTACTTTGCAGCGTGTCCCAACGCGATACAACAATCCACAGCCAGGGTCCAAAGGAGACAAAGCTGGCAGCGATCGCTAATCCTCCCCTCCGTACAGTACGGGTTAAACGACCCTTTTCCAGGCAAATAAGGTAGATGCCCTGGGCGATCGCCAACGGTATTGAAAGCAGCGACGTATAAAGGCATAAGCTGAGGCTGAGGCTGTAGCCGAACCAATCATGGGCTTTGCCAGTATTGAGCGATCGCAACAACATTCCTCCGGAGAGCACCAGCAGTAGAACCCAAAGGCTGTAGGGGCGGGCTTCTTGGGCGTAGGCGATAAGCAAGGGCGAACTGGCCATTAATCCTACAGCCAGCCACCCAGCCAGGGAGGAGCACATCCACTCCCAGCACAACCAATACACGGCTGGTAAGGCAAGCAGGCTGAGAATCACGGAAAGGCTACGTAATGACTCAGGGTTGCGGCCAAACAGTGCTGTCCATTGTCGCGCGATTAAAAAGTAGAGGGGGGCATGTTCGGGGCTGTTAGCCAGGGCTTGTAGCGTAGCCTGGGCAGAGCGCGGGCTTGGCCCCTGAATGTACGGCCGTAAATCGCCTGGAGTTCGAAAGTGGCCGTCTGAAACTTCCGCCACCACTTCCGCTTCGGTGTAGCCACCAATGCGCACAGCTGTTGCCACCTCATCGACCCAGAAGACGCGCTGATCAAGCTGCGCCCACCGCAACCCAAAGCCAAGCAGCAGTAACACCAACAGAAACACAAACCAGAAGCGGGTCAGCATCCGACTCGGCCGCCACAACGGGAATCGGCCTCCCCATGAACGTGGAGTCAGCATCGCTAAAGGCTCAAATCGAGGCATATCAGTTTGCAGGACAGAGTCGTGTAGCGTCCACTCGCCACAGAGACAGGTGGACGTCGTTTGCGGTAAGAAGAGGGGGGCGATAGGCTTCCTGCACCTGCGCGGTGGGTGGAAGTTTTTGGATTAGGCGATCGCGCCACTCCACTGACGGATTCAGCAAAAACACCGTCTCTACTGTCTCACAGAGCGGCACTGCATCTACCTCGGTTCCTTTCGGTAAAATGCTCAGGCTGACAGAATCTGCCAGGTTATGGCTGAGAGAAAGGAGGTCGAAGGTTTGGGTTGCTTCTGCCAACACCAGGGCGGCTGGAACTTGGTTAATAACAGCGGCAATCTCAGCGTTATGGAGGTTACGACCCTTTTGGTACATAGGCGATCGCCCAACTCCAATGCAATTTGATAACAAACAGAGGAAGAGCAGGGCGATCGCGATGCCCCTCGTACGTTGAGGATGTTTATGCCATCCATACCCCAACCATCCTGCGAGAGCCAATACTAGCCCTAACTGCGCTGGAAATAAATAGCGTGAGGTTGCGGATACCTGCCCACCCTGTAATCCATCTAGCAACACTAGGGCGAGCGGCGTGGGTAGGGCTAAGGCCAACCCTAACCCCCATCGCGGGAAGGCGGCCTGTCGAATCGCTGACGCGACAGCCCAACCCATGGTCACCAGGACCAACAGCGCCATAATGCCCTGAAGCAGGGCGATCGCACTGGGAAACGGCGCGATCGGTACATCAAACACTAGAATGGCAACGCTGTAGAGCCATACGCCAACGATCACGGGCCAGGGTAATGGCGACTCTGCCCATGACACATTCGACTCCAGAGCTGACCAGTTCTGCACCATGACCCATACCCAGGGCAAAAATGCAATAAATCCTATTCCGGCTGCCCAGCACCAGGGCTTCCAGACCATGCTCTTGCCTTTCAGGGCCAGAACTCCAACGTAAGCTCCTTGCCCAACGAGTACGGGCAGGAAAAGTAATGAGGTGTAGAGGTTTAGCGTCACCATCAAGCTATAGGTAGCCCAGGCTGCAAAGGTGGTGCGATGCAATGCCCGAGCCAAAGCTCCACATCCCAGGACCAACGCCAGTGCCCACAAACTGTAGGGCCGTGCTTCTCGCGAATAAGCAATAAAGTAAGGAGAAATTGATACCAGAGCCAGGGCCAGTTCCGCCATCCTAGGCAACGGATCGATCTGACGGCACAACCCATAAAGGGCCGGTAGTAGCAATAGTCCCAGCAAAACTGAAAGGCTGCGAATGGCAGCGACGGAACTGCCAAATAGACTCATCCAACCCCGAGTCAACAGAAAGTAGAGTGGCGCATGTTCGGGACTTCGGGTTAAGGCGTGAACCGTTGCTCCAAAAGGCCGATCGCCTACCTGTTGATACTTTTTTAGATCGGTGGGCGATCGCCGTTGCCCATCTACCACCGCTGCCAAAATTTCAGCCTGGGTGTAGCCGGAGACCCGTGTTGCCGTTGCAACCTCATCCACCCAGAACACGGGAGTATCTAATTGGTTAACCCGGAAGCCGATACCGAGTAAGATTAGGAGCCCCAGTACCACTGGCCAGACAGTTCGGATGAAAGCAGTTGGGCTGGGTTGTGAAGGCATTGCGATCGCCACACCAACATAAAAATTCGCTCCCTACCATACCTGTTCCCTTGTCCCTTTGGAAAGCTATGGCTCTGTTTGCCTTTTGCCCATATGGGAGAGGAGCTGATCAACTCTGAGTTTAGTTGCTGTGGAGGAAAGGCTTAGCCTTTCCTCCACAGCAACTAAACTCATGCCTAAAACCTTATTCACAGAGGTTTCGAGTTCCTGCCATTCCCAGTATGATAGAGACGTTCTAGCCCCTTACCTCTGTTTAACCCATGCTAGCTGCACGTAGACTTACTCGCCTCTTGTCCGTTCTAGCTCTATTGGGATTGGTGGTATTCCTGTATTTAGGAGTGCAAGGAGAAGCCTGGGCCGAATCCCTGTCTACTGCAACTCTGGAGAGCACTTCCTCAGACAATAGCCTGCGAGGAGAAATAACGTTTACTCCTACGGAGTCGGGCGTTTTAGTTGAAGCTCAGGTGACCGGAGCCCCGGCCGGCCCACATGGTTTTCATATCCACGAGAATGCCAGTTGCGCAGATGCTGGAAATGCGGCTGGGGGGCACTTTAATCCAGATGGTTCTCCCCATGGCAATCTTCAGCGTGATGGATTCGCCAATGCTCATGCCGGAGATTTAGGCAATTTAACCATTGCTGCTGATGGTAGCGGTTCGTATCGGGAGGAAATTCCAGGTTTAACTCTGACCGATGGAAAGTATGCGATCGCCAACCACGCGGTCATTCTCCACGAAAAAGTTGATTCCTATGTGCAACCCACCGGAGATGCGGGCGGACGCATCGCTTGCGGCATTGTCCAAGTTGCTGAATAAAACAGTTCTGTTGAAATAAAGCAATAAGCAGGGCATAGCAATGCTATGTCCTGCTTATTGCTTTAAGGATGTACAACGCCCAGGTATCCCCAACCATTGCCCTTCTTGACAGCAGCGCGACCGCCTCGGAAAGAGCTGGCATCTTCAAATTGTGGCTCTACAAGAAACTCGCCCTGCGGGTTAATGTAACCCCATAGATTGCCCATCTTCACCGCCGCCAATCCCTCCGAGAAGGGGTAAGCATCTTCAAATCGCAGGGGGATGACCATGTGCCCCAGGGGGTTGATGAAGCCATAGTGATTCTCATTCCGCACTAGGGCTAAGCCTTCGGTAAAGCTAAACGTATCATCAAAGGCAGGGGCAATAACGGTTTTACCGGTTTTGTCGATGTAGCCATATTTGCCATCAATACGCACCCGAGCCAACTGCTGGCTGAAGGTGTGGGCGACGTCAAACTCGGCGGGAATGACCAACTCTCCACTCTTGTTGATGAAGCCATACTTGCCATCAAGGGTAATGCGAGCCAGTCCTTCGTGGAAATAGTCGGCACTGTCAAATTGCGGCCGAATGACGACAGCGCCGTGGCGATTCACATAACCGTACTTGTGGTCAATTTCTACCGCTGCCACTTCTTCCCGAAAGGCGTGGGAGGCACTTTCAAAGGAGGGGGCGATCGCAAACTTACCTCGCTTATTGATGTAACCGTAACGATGCTCCACCTCCACCCGCGCTAACCCATTGGAGAAATTCTCAGCTCCATCAAATTGGGGGGGAATCAAGATTTTGCCCGCTGGGTCAATGTAGCCCCACTGGTGGTCGATCGCCATTCGCGATAACCCCTCAGAAAATTGGTACGCCCCTTCTCGATACAGGCTTAAGGGATCAACTTCGAGCAGAGGGGGAATGATAAACCGCCCCGCCTTGTCGATGTAACCCAGGCGGTCTTCTACCATGACTGCCGCCAGCCCTTCCGAGAAATCTCGGGCAAAGGAGAAGTGGGGTTCAATCACCATTTCGTAGGTGGGCGGTGGTGGCTCTCCTAAAAATTCAGCCAGTTCTTCTGGGGAGAGACCCCGTTGTTTGGGGCTGGGCAATGCCGCTAGGGCAGCCATCGCAGTTGGGTACCGCTCTGCCATATCGGGATGCACCATCTGATCCAGAATTTTCATCAATTCAGGACTAACGGCGGCCTGGTCATGCCACTCTACAATCCGCGTTGCGGGGTTGCGGGGAAGCTGGTTGGGGGTATAACCGGTGAGCGCCTGAATGCCCATCATGCCCACCGCATAGACATCGCTAGCAGGAGTCGGGACGCCATCGATCTGTTCCTTAGGCATGTAGCCCGGAGTACCCACGGGGGTCGTATACTTGGGCTCTCCGGTTGGAGTTAGGGTAAGGTGCCGAATGACTTTAATGCCACCGACATCAGAAAGCATCAGCTTCTTGTCCTTCCAACGGCGGATCAAATTTTGCGGCTTCACGTCTTGATGAGCAATGCCCCGCTCGTGAAACACAACTAATAACTCTAGAATTTCGCGCAGTTGGGCAACTACGTCTTTTTCGTCCCAACGATCGCCCAGCACAAAGGTCTGCCGCAAATCATGACCATCAACCAGTTCTTGGACGAGATAAAACTCCCCGGCCTGCTCTAGATGGTCGAGCAACCGTGGTGTTGCCCCCGTTGCTCCCAGGTCGTAAAGCTCCTGAACCCCAGTATCGAAAATCATACGGGCTTTTTCTAGAACCGAAGGGAGTTTTGAAGTGGGTTGTAGCTTTTTAACAACGCACTTGGGGTTGCCCCGGCGATAGGTGTCTTCCGCCAGGTAAGTTCTCCCAGAGCCTCCCCGGCCCAATTCGCGGATTGTCTCGTAGCGCCCGCCGATCAGCATTGGTGCCCTCTAGGTCACAAGAATTATTAACGTTTTGCTAAGAAGCTTGAAAACTACCGTAGGAGGTAGAATCGAGCGATCGCACCTCCCTTCAGAATGCCCAGTCTCATTCTCGAAATCTCTTTGAAAATCAGATTCCCTCCGCATTTTCAACAATCCCTGGCATCCCAATCAAGGGGTCATTTCCCCCGTCCCACTGCGACCGAACCTTCCTCTAAACTCAGCGGTTGCCCACAGGTCTGGATCAATTCCTCGACATCCGCAATGGGCAGGATCGGCACTCCTAATTCCCGGGACACCTCATCCACGGTTCTGTCATCCAAAAACCGGGAATCATCATGTTTCAACATGAGAGACGGCAATAGAATAGCATCCCCCAGGTGGCGTCCCTTCAAACGGCCAATCAAATCCTCCCCGGTTAGGAGCCCCGTCACTGTGATGTCTTGACCCCAGTAGGTGCTATTCAGGGCGGCCATCGTTACTGTTAAGCCTTTCACCTGATTAAGACGCTCGACCACGGGCTGAAATGCAAATTCAACAGCGTTCCCAACGACCCAGGTCAGCTCACAGGCAGGAGAGACCTGTGCAGGCAGTTGTTGAGCAGCCTGGAAGAAGTCTTTCAAGAACAGCTGAATCGACCCAACGCCGTTGCCAATTTGTGGATAAGACTCATAATGAGACTCTGGCGGTAGCGCCTGC
The DNA here is from genome assembly GCF_039962325.1 of Leptolyngbya sp. PL-A3. Taxonomy (NCBI): domain Bacteria; kingdom Bacillati; phylum Cyanobacteriota; class Cyanophyceae; order Leptolyngbyales; family Leptolyngbyaceae; genus Leptolyngbya; species Leptolyngbya sp. PL-A3. Next base: position 78,363 of record NZ_JAMPLB010000021.1, on the reverse strand, counting down.
CGACCGATTAAGAACCACTCATCGGCTAACCAGGCGAAGGTCGACCCTAGTGTTTTACGAAATTCTTCTTGAAGCGACTGTACTTGGGCGATCACTTCCTGTGCTTTCTCGGTGGAAACAGGAATTAATTCGTCCTCGTCAGGGCGAAAGCGCGTGAGACCCACCGGTACCACCGCCACAGAAGCCACCGCTGGTAAATCCCCCCGGTGAAATTGTGCTAAGTCTCGCAGGGTACGCTCTAGATGTGGCCCATCATTAATGCCAGGACAGAGTACCACCTGAGCATGAATTTGTAGCCGCTGCTCCTGAAACCAGGCGAGCTGATCCATAATTTGCCCAGCTCGGGGGTTTTTGAGCAGGCGGCCCCGAATTTCTGGCTCGGTGGCATGGACACTGACATAGAGTGGCGAGAGGCGCATTTGGGCAATGCGATCCCACTCCGGTGCTGTTAAATTCGTCAGGGTAAGATAGCTCCCGTAGAGAAAGCTCAAACGGTAGTCATCGTCCTTAAAGTAAAGGCTCTGGCGCTTTCCGGGGGGTTGCTGGTCAATAAAGCAGAAGGGACAGTGGTTGTTACACTGCATCAAGCCATCAAAGAGCGCGCTCTCAAACTCTAGCCCCAGGTCTTCGTCGTAATCTTTTTCCAGCTCGACCTGGTAGGTTTTGCCATCCCGACCCAGCACTTCCAGTTCTAAAAACTCGTCCGCGCATAAGTAGCGATAATCGATCAAATCGCGGGGACGATCGCCATTAATTGCGACCAGGCGATCGCCCACTTCAAACCCTAATTCTTCAGCAATAGACCCTGGCAGGACACATGTGACCTGGGCAGGGCGAATAGTTCCTTCACGCATAGCCGCACAACAATTCCTCTCCCATTCTCAAGCATTTTTAAGAAAGTTAGTGGCGAGTGCGGTTAAAATCGCTACGCCAAAGGCGAGGCGATACCAGACAAAAACCCAGGTGTTTCGGGTTTTCAGATAGCGTAAAAGACCGGCGATCGCTAGATAAGAAAAGATGGCCGCAGAAATAGTGCCCACGATTAGAGGCATCAACTCCTTCTGGCTAACGCCCGTCTCCAGCACGTCTTTGAGCTCGACTAGTCCCGCCAGCGTGATTGCCGGAATCCCCAGCAAGAACGAGAAGCGTGCGGCAGCGGCCCGTTCCATTCCCATAAATAGTCCGGCTGTGAGGGTCGAACCGGAACGCGAAACCCCTGGAATCAGCGCTAGAGATTGAGCCAGTCCCATCAGTATTCCATCCCTGGTGGTGAGGTCGTCGTAGTCACGCTTGCGGCGTCCTAACTTTTCCGCCAGCCCCAACAGTAGGGCCATGAGGATAGAAACAATGGCAATGGTGGAGAGCGATCGCAAAGGCGAGTTGTCAAAGTCAGGAATGAGAACTTTAATCAGCAACCCAAAAAACAGGATCGGGATGGTACCTAACGCAATGCCCAAGGCCATGCGGAATTCCTGGGTCTGGAAGTCGCGGCGAACAAGAGAAGCGATCGCCCCTCGCACAATCTGGCTCAAGTCACTCCAGAAGTACCACAGCACTGCTGCAATACTCCCCAACTGAATAATGGCAGTGTAGGCCACACCTGGATCGCCCCACCCTAGAGCTACGGGTACCACTTTAAGGTGAGCAGTGCTGCTAATAGGTAAAAATTCCGTCATTCCCTGCACAAAGCCCAAAACCAAAGCCTGAAACAGACTTATGGGAGCGGCGGCTGAGGTATCTACGGTAGGAGCTGTGGCGATCGTCCCCGTTAAGGGCAATCCACCCATAACTGGATTAAATAGTGCTCCCAATGCGACTCCAAAACTCATCTCAGACACGGGCAGTCCTCTCAGCCTGGCTAGAAATGTCTCAATGAGTCTACCCTATGCTTTTTCCCTTCTATCAGGTATCCCGAGGCAACTTTATGGAAGTACCAATATCGAACTTTGTGAGCTGAAGCGCTGACAAAGTTAATGCTTCAGCTCATAAAACACAGCAGGCTCTACGGTTATCTTCTTGATGTGTGCGGGTCATGTCTCAGGGTACATCCCACTTTTGTAACGTCAGTTCGGGATAAGCCGAACCGCCCATTATTGCGTGCGCGTCGCGCACGCAATAATGGGCTTTTTTGAGTGCCGCGCGAAGAGCGGCACTCAAAAAAGCCCTTAACCCGAACTGAGGTTTTGTAAGTGAAGCGGGCTTCGCCCGCTTCACTTACAAAAGTGGGATGTACCCATGTTTCAAGCATGAGATGGCTGTGTGAATGAGACGGTAAGCGCCCCATTCAAATGTTTAGAATAGTACCGAGGATGTGCCTAATGCTCTAGGTCCTGATTAACCAGGACCTAGAGCATTAGGCACATCCTCTTGGACGAGTAGTAAATTACAGCAAGTTTTCGGACACTTGTCCAATTACGGTTCAGGCGTTTTCTGAGAGGGTGAGCTTTTCCTTACAGAGGGGGCTCAGTCAAACTAAAACTTCTAGACACTGCACTGAAGCTTTGAACTTTGCTAGTTTCTAGACACTTTAAGAATATCTAAATATGCCCCCCGGGGGATTGTCCGTACAATCGAAGACACAGCAGGCTATTAGAAGCATCCCCTGGCATTGCATTTTGGGATGCAATCTTTTGTTAAATAACGTAAACTAAATGAGTGCGATAAATTGTTTCAATTAATTAAGCCATTGATTACCATTTCGTCGTCTACCCCCTCGCTGGCCGAGCGTCAGGAAGCCGCTTCTTCCCTGACTTCTGCTTCTCTCAAGGCTCCCATGGGTTCCCTTTCCGGTATTGGGAAGTGGGGTGTTTTGGGGGTAGCCGTGTTTCTGGTATCTGTTCCCGTCTTTTTTCAGGCTCCGCTTGTACGGTTGGTGCCACTACTCAGTCTGTTATTGACGGGGGTGCTGGTAATCATGGCGCGTTCTCTTGCCCGGCAGCCGGATACCTGGGTACTGGGTGACCTGACTTATGGTTTTGCCTGGACCTGGTTGGCGGGGTCAATCTACTGGGGGTGGTTTCGTTGGGAGCCGCTGCTGCACTTGCCCATTGAGGCGATCGCTCTACCTTTTGCTCTGATTGGGATGCGACGCATACAGACCCCTGTAGGCCATTGGTTTTACTTGGGTTCCCTACTGGGGACTGCTTTGACAGATCTGTATTTCTACCTGGTCAATTTGATTCCCTATTGGCGACAATTGATGCAGGTAACTCCTGATCAAGCTCCACCGATCTTTCAGGCGGCTCTGGCTCAGATGCAAACTCCTTGGGGAGTTGGTAGCGCTGTGCTGATCGTCAGTCTACTGTTGGTGGTGGGTTTATTGCCGTTGCGATCGCAACAGCTTCACCATTGGGCTTTTAGTGGCGCTATCCTTAGCACGGTTATGGTTGATGGTTTGTTTCTTCTGCTGGCTATGGCTGCCTGAGTTCACACTACCTACCCTGAACCCTGTCAATGCTGTGCGAATCCTGAAAGTTGATGTCAGGTGCTGAGTTAGTAAGGCTATGATTTGAGTATCTTGGGCTAACTTAGTAGTTGTAGTTCGCGGGCATGATCTAGCTTCTGGCTGGGCAACCAGTTTAGGAGGCCATGTGACTCCAGCGATAAACCTTGGCGGAAGATCGAAATTTTGTCCTGTTGCAGGTCAAAAACTCTTGTGGATGATAACCAGAAGATGACTGTTGTCTTCTCTCATCCGTTCCGCAGCCTCAGGATGCATCAGTAAAAGCAAAGTAGCGGTTTCATGGTTCGCAGTGATTGCACAACCTGTTCCCCACCTAATCCTACGAACTGAGTCCGGTAGCCGTTATCTTTCCTTGACAAGTAACAATTGCTGGACAATTGGTCGAGGAGATGACAACAACTTCGTGTTGCCTGACCGCTGGATTTCTCGTAACCATGCGATGCTTCAGCGCATGGAGACGGGCGAGTTCTATTTAATCGACTTAGGAAGCCGGAATGGTTCCTTTGTCAATGGACGGCGTGTCAGTGTTCCTGTCACGCTGCACAATGGCGATCGGCTCACTTTCGGGCAAACCGAGCTGGAGTTTTATTCTCCAGATATGGCACCCGCCTCGGATTCCTCCCTGGGTATTGACTCTCAAGAGTTTACGGCTACAGCTACCCTCCACGTACGACGTCTGATCTCCGTGCTGGTAGTTGATATCCGGGACTTTACTGTGATGACTCGACAGATTGACGAAAAGATTCTCTCAGAAGCGATCGGCACCTGGTTTCGCTGTGCCGGAGACATTATTCGGGAGTATGGCAGTTGGGTCGATAAGTATATTGGTGACGCCATTATGGCCGTCTGGATCCACGGAGCCCAAGGCGTTAGCCAGGAAGAAATGGTACGGATCGCCCGTGCCCTCAGTTCTTTACACAAAATGACTAGTCGCCTGCATGAGCGGTACCCGCTTCCATTTCCGTTACGGGTTGGGGCCGGCTTGAATACGGGCTATGCCATGGTGGGCAATACGGGGACGGGCGATCGCCCCGATTACACCGCCCTGGGTGATACCGTAAATGCCGCCTTTCGCTTAGAATCGGCTACGAAGCAGATTGGCATGGATGTGGCTCTAGGTGAGGCGGCTTACGAGTACCTCATCACCAGCATGTCGAACCCGAACCTGTTCAAGCAGCACTCGGTCAATCTGAAGGGCTATGACACCCCAACCGTGACCTATGCTGGCTCCTTTTCTGATCTAGATACTTTTTTGCAGTTGACTACTCCTTCTTAGGAGATTTCCAGTAATGAAATTACCCCCAGAATGTTGGTGCTTTGCCCGCGAAGCGGGCAAAGCACCAACATTCTGGGTAAATTCTTATGCAGAAACCTCCTTAAAGGTTAAGCCTCAAAAAACGATGGTGGGCGTCGCAATACGACACCCACCATCGTTTTTTGAGGCCTAATCCAAACAGATGGAAATGAACTCTATAGGCATCACTTTTTGGTCATTTGTAATGGTAGTCTCTATAGGTAGAGTCTGGAATTGGATAAAAGCGGCTTCGCTCCCTGTTCATATACTCTTTTTTTGCTTTTGCTGTGTTTTATTTAGCCTCTTGGGCTAAGACAATCGGAATCATGAAATCGGAGAAATCGGAAGGGATTCAACCAATGAAGCGATTTGTAGGGTTGTTGTTGTCCCTGGCTGTGCTAGTGGCTAGCTGGGGTTGGGTAGGGGATCTGTCGGCGATTGCCGCTCCTTTCAGTCGTCTCGTGCCCATCTCATCTCCCCTGGTGGCGTTAGAGTTTCGTAACGCTGTCGATGACAAGCTGGCAACAGAATTCGGCGCAAAAATCGACCTGAATAACACCAACGTGCGGGCATTCATGCAATATCCGGGGCTGTACCCCACCATCGCCAAGCAGATTCTAAAGAATGCTCCTTATCAAGACGTGAACGATGTTCTGGATATTCCCGGACTGACGGATCGTCAATTGGAAGTACTGCAAGCCAATCTGGATAAATTTACCGTTAGCCCTCCCGAAAACGCATTTGTTGAAGGGGATGACCGGATCAATAACGGGATTTATCGCTAAACAACTCGTTGGGCCTGTCCCTCCGTTTGGCTTCTAATCCTATGTTTTAATTTATAGCCCTTAGCTTTTGCTAAGGGCTTCTCGTTTTAAGGGAGTTCCTCATTCTCAGCGCTTAAGTATGCTTGGGGTTGAAGTTGGTGAGTACCGCTGTGCGCGTTGATTAAGGAGATTTCCAACAATGAAATTACCCCCAGGATGTTGGTGCTTTGCCCGCTTCGCGGGCAAAGCACCAACATCCTAGGTAGATTCTTATGCAGAAACCTCCTAAGTACGGTGGTGTGGGGCACTTAACACATTTGCACATTGCTATAGTTTCATTGCGGCAACAGGAGAATGTGGGGCTAAGGCCATGTTCTCCTGTTGCCGCAATGAAACTAGAAGGTGACTATAATTATGTTCTGCTCATGAGTGTTGTTGCCTGTGTCTCAATCTGCTGCGTGGGATGACCTGAATCCGTTTGATGTCATCGTTGTAGGGGGAGGGGCCGCCGGTCTCTACAGTGCCCTCTGTCTCCCCGACCACTACCGGATTGGCCTGATTACAAAAGAACCTTTGGAGCAATCTGCGAGCGACTGGGCGCAAGGGGGCATTGCAGCGGCGATCGCCCCCGATGACTCCAGCGAACTACATCTAACCGATACATTAAAGGCGGGCGCAGGGTTATGTGATCGGGATGCTGTTACCCTACTCGTGAAAGAGGCGAGTGATTGCATCCAGCATCTCATTGATCTGGGGGTTGCCTTTGACCGTCAGGGCGATGCCCTGGCTATGACTTTAGAGGCCGCCCACTCTCGCCGCCGAGTACTGCATGCTGCAGATACTACAGGTCGTGCTGTCGTGACTATTCTGGCCCAACGAGTATTGGCCCGTCCTCACATTCATGTGCTTCAGGGGTTTGTGATGGATGTGTGGATGCAGGGTGGTGAGTGCCAGGGTGTTTTGTTGCAGGTTGGTGAGGAAGTCCGAGCGGTACCGGCTCGGGCCATCATTCTGGCGACCGGGGGCGGAGGGCAGGTGTTTGCCCAGACGACTAATCCCCCTTTAAGTACGGGGGATGGGGTGGCGATCGCCTGGCGGGCCGAAGCCTTGCTACGGGATCTAGAATTTGTCCAGTTCCACCCAACTGCCCTTACCCTGCCGGGAGCGCCTCGCTTTCTGATCAGTGAAGCTGTGCGCGGGGAAGGAGCACATTTGCTGGATGATGAGCAATATCGCTTTGCCTTTGACTATCACCCTGATGGCGAATTGGCTCCCCGAGATGTCGTGAGTCGTGCCATCTTTACACATTTACAAAAGACCCATCCCGACAACCCGAATGCTCATGTCTGGCTAGATTTGCGCTCTATTCCACCGGATCGAATTCAGCATCGCTTTCCCAACATTATTCAGGTGTGCCGTCAATGGGGAGTGGATGTATTTACGCAACCCATTCCCGTTGCTCCGGCGGCGCATTATTGGATGGGCGGCGTTTTTGCCGATCGCTACAACCAGACAACTATCCCCCGGCTCTATGCAATTGGAGAAGTGGCTAGTACGGGGGTTCACGGTGCGAATCGGCTGGCGAGTAACTCCTTACTGGAATGCCTGGTCTTTGGGGCGCAATTTATGGCCCTTCAGCTACCGGAGTTGGACTATTCACCTACTTCATCTGACGCATCGGATACGCTCTTAACGGATCAGGATAAGAGCCAGATTACGACCATTCGGCAGATACGTACCTGGTTGGCGGGCGTGACGTGGCAGAGTGCCGGAATCTGTCGCACCGAGGAAACCCTGGAGCAGGCGATCGCCCAAATTCAGGTTGCTCAGCAGGAATTTGCAAACCTGTCCCTGAGCCAAACCCTCAATAAGTATCTGCAAACCCTGGCAAGTCAGGGTGGAGCTTTAACAATCGATCACCTGATCCTACGAGATTGGGGCGAGACTCGTAACCTATTGGATATTGCCAGTTTGATTTTACGAGCTGCCCACTTTCGTACGGAAAGCCGGGGCGGTCACTTCCGGACTGACTACCCAAGTACAGACGATCAACAGTGGCGAGTCCATACGCTGGTGCAGGGCGATCGCCAGTGGAAGTCTGCTCCCGTTGAGTAGGGCTACATTTTCTATCGACTAAACCTTTGATGTTCAGTTGGTTTTGTTGATAGGAGAGCGTGAGGCTCAATCTCACGCTCTCCTACGAAGATTGTGCAGTTAGTCATCTGTAATTTCTTTTTGTGAGCGTGGCAGCGAAGCCATCAAGCTCACAAAAAGAAATTACAGATTGTTTTATTTACGATCTTTACGGAAGGACGTATGGACGTTTGTTGCTATGTAAAACACATGGGATGCAGTGAGGGGTATGGAAAGCGCAATCCCGCTGATTGACTACTGTATCGCTACAAGATCTACTGTTAACGAGTACCGGACCCCTGAGTGCTTCCAGGGCCGCCCTCCACAGGAGGCTCGTAAGATGAATCTTGGTTGTAGTCAGATCTCAGCTTTGATGTCGGCAAATCTGATGGGGGGTTCATCAAATCTGACGGAACTGCTTGCTGGGCGAGGACAGGGGATGCAGCACTGATGGAAGCACTAAACAGCCAAACCACACTACCTAATAAGACGCGACTCATAGTTGGCATAGTGCGGATAACACACTATTACTATAGGGCAGTTTTACGGACACAAGGGGGCAGCGAACGTAATTGCACGGAAACTTGACATAGATAGGAGTTTGTGGTTTCCGTTTCCCTAGCATAAGAAATAGGATGACTAAGGTATAGAGAGCTCTGCCAGGGACAACGTGAACGATTTCAGTAAATTTGCTTGTTTATACCAATTTTGCTCAGCAGCTTCTTAAATTCTAGATGAACTTCAACATATATTCATAAATATTCAGGGGTTATTACGCTTCTCGATGAAGAAGCTAATTCCTCTTGAACTTCTATCCCACGAAGAATTACGGAAACGGATGACGCTTTTCCTTAGGCTGAAATATGGAAAGTAGGCAATGCCTATTTGTGCCGTTCATCTGGTTGTATCCCATGCGATTGCAATTCGCGATGTGACCTATGGCAGATTTTGACGCAATTATTGTTGGTAGTGGTATTGGAGGGTTGGTTGCCGGAGCCATGTTGGCTCGCTACGGTTGGCGATCGCTCGTCTGTGAAGCCCATACCCAACCGGGTGGTGCCGCTCACGGCTTTTCCCGGCAAGGCTTTCGCTTTGATACGGGGCCATCTTTCTATTGTGGCCTTAGTGATCCAACCTCCCTCAATCCTTTAAGGATGGTGCTGGATGCTTTGGAGGAGACGGTGGAGGCGATCGCTTACGACCCGCTTGGTCACTATCATTTTCCGGAAGGGGTATTTCCTGTCTGGTGTCGCAGTGAGGATTATCAACAAGCGATCGCCGCTGTCACACCCACCGGAGCCAAAGAGTATGCTGCCTTCGAGCAGCGTATGTTGCAGCTCTATGAGGCCTTGAAAGGAATTCCGACCTTGGCCCTACGCCCAGATTGGCAGGCAATTCCAGTTTTACTCAGCCGCTATCCTCTGGCCCTGCTTAAGCTCTTGCCCCATTTACTTATGATCCAGGGGTCGGTTGGGGATGTGTTGGATCAAACAGTACACAACCCCTGGGTACGACGATTGGTGGATTTGGAGTGCTTTCTCCTGTCAGGGCTTAAAGCGGAGGGTACCGTGGCCCCTGAGGTGAGTTTTATGTTGGGGGAGCGATCGCGCTCTGTCGTGGATTACCCAGTTGGCGGTAGTGAGGCGATCGTTCAGGCCCTTGTGCGGGGGTTAGAAAAATGGGGTGGCCAGCTGCGGCTTAAGACCCCGGTGAGACAGATTCGGGTAGAGTCTGGTCGTGCGATCGGTGTGGAACTTGCAGATGGAGAGGTGGTCACAGCTCCGGTGGTGATTTCAAATGCTTCTGTTTGGGACACCTTTACCCATCTTTTGAAACCTGAGGATGTTCCTGCGGCTTACCGTCAACAGGCGCTACAAACTCCAGCGGTAGATAGTTTTATGCATCTACATCTGGGATTCCGCGCGTCTGGATTGAAGGGATTAACCGGGCACCATGTCGTGGTTCACGATACCCAACAAGATATTACGGTCCCTGGGAATACTTGTATGATTTCCATCCCGTCGGTTTGGGACGCGGCCCTCGCTCCGGAAGGGCATCACGTGCTTCATGCCTATACTCTGGAACCGTTTGAGGGTTGGAGCCGGGATGCAGATTACGATCGCCGCAAACAAGAGCGAGCGGCATCTCTCTACCGAGCTGTAGAGCGGGTGATTCCAGATGTACGCGATCGCATCACCCTGGAACTAATCGGCACTCCCCTGACCCATGCCCATTACCTGCGACGGCATCACGGCACCTATGGAGCGGCGATCGCTGCTCATCAAGGCCAGTTTCCACCACCCCAAACCCCCATTTCGGGGCTCTACCGGGTGGGTGACAGTACAATTCCCGGCATTGGGATTCCGGCAGTTGCTGCCTCTGGCATCCTTTGTGCTAATGCTCTTGTGTCACCCCAAAAGACAGCTAATCTGCTCCGACAAGTTTTATCCACCCGGTAATACGGCTATTATCAATGGCCTAGGTTCCGTTACAACGTACAGGCTATCTCTATCGGTATGAGCTTCATTCTTGGCCTTTTTTTACATTTATTCGCTGCTTTTGCCTGGCCCTATTTCTCAATTTTCTGCCATGAACATGGGCATTTCTTCGCTGCAAAGTTAGTGGGTTTCCGCCCCTATCATTTGAAGATAGGTAGCCGTACCTCTATTACTTGGAAGTGGCTATTTAATTCAAAAATTGAACTGGGTAGCTATCCAGGTGGTGGTCTTACTTTTGCTTCAATGGCTAATATTGACGGCTCAAACTTTAAGACTTTAAAGCTCAGAACGTCTATTTTTTTGTTGGGGGGAGCTTTTGCTAATCTCCTGCTGTTTTTAATGTCACTCACAGCCTTTTGTCTGCATCCCTCAATTCTACTTTTATTTTTTATATATATAGAGCTTTATCTAATAATCTATTCCCTTTTTCCGATGAATGTCATGATTGGAGGAGTCAAACACCCTAATGATGGAAAAATACTGCAGACTACTCTTAAGAAAAACTATCAGGAATACTATAGAAATGCTGCTATTAGCTACCAGGAGGCTATTTCGGCGTATGGGGATTTGCCTAGAAAAAGGTCTTTTCTTGGAGGAGATCCAAATCGACTTCAGCTATTAATTGACGCTCAGGTAGCTGTTCTCTACGAGCATTATGATGAAGCTGTCAAATTATTAGAACAATTACTTGAGCTGGGTAGTCTTGATAAAATCGAAATCGCTTATATTTTAGATACCCTGCTTTCTATTGTGATCAACAATGGGCAAATGCAGTACTTAACTCAGGCCGATCATTGGTCAGAACGAGCAATAAAAGCGGCAGGTCATTCTAAAACAATCCAAGGAACACGAGGCGCAATTTTGGCAGAATTAGGCCGTTATGCAGAAGCCAAGAAAATGCTACTTCCCTTAACGGAGCCTGGACAAGAAGCAATCGATTTTACAATTAGCTGCTGGTATCTCGCCAAAATAGACTATCACCTTGGAAACTCCGAAAAAGTTCGATATTGGTTAAAACAAGCTGAACAGTTTGGCTCGGATAGTGCAAGTATTTCGAGCATATTAGATCGCATATTAAATGAGATTGGGGAAAAACCTTAGGGGCTTAAATTAGTTTCATGCTGTTTTGGGTGAACACATTTAAAGGGGAACTGGCTGCTTTGGGGGCAGCGCTGATCTGGGCGATCGCCTCTTTCATCTACCTCAAATTAGGGCAACGCATGTCGCCCATCGTGTTGAATAGCGCGAAAAGTACGATCGCTATCCTCATGATTGGTCTCACCCTGCTGGCGATGAGACTAGAACCGGCCTTTACATGGCAGTCTCTGAGCCTGTTGGTTGTAAGCGGAGCTATCGGTATTGGCTTAGGAGATTCGGCCTTCTTTAGCAGTATTAATACCCTCGGTCCCCGCCGAGCCTTGTTGATGGAATCCTTGGCTCCCCCACTGACAGCCCTGATCGCCATGGCCGTTTTACAGGAGCGGTTAGGGGCGATCGCCTGGTGTGGCATTTTCCTGACGGTGACTGGAGTAGCCTGGGTAGTAGCCGAGCGTGAGGCTGATGTAGGAGGCGATCGCTCCCATGTGGGCCGAGGAGTTTTGATGGGCCTGGCGGCGGCTCTTTGTCAAGCCGTGGGTTCCGTCTGCTCTCGGGCCGCGCTAGCAGATACAACTGTCAGTCCTATCTGGAGTACCTTGATCCGTCTGGTTGCAGGAGTGCTGGTTCTGGCGATCTGGCTGGGGGCACAACCCGCGCCTTTAAAGGAATTGCGGTGGTTGCGATCGCCCCGCTTTTTAGCTGTCATTGTCGTTACAGCTTTCGCAGGCACCTTCATTGGTATCTGGCTCCAACAGATTGCCTTAAAGTTTACGGCTGCGGGAATTGCGCAGTCTCTCAACTCGACTAGCCCTCTGTTTGTGTTACCCATTGCGCTATGGGCCGGAGAGCGGGTGAGCCTTCGCTCCGTGTTGGGGGTGATTGTTGCCCTGACGGGAATCTGGTTGCTTTTTCGGGGGTAGCTTTACGTTTCGGTTAAGGGCGTTTTCGAGTGTCGTGCAACGCGTAGTACTTTAAAACGCCCATTCTTGTGTGCGCCTCATATACAAGAATGGGCACTTCAGGTTATCTCATGAGGTTATGAGGCTTGGGGAAGCTGGGAGGGCGATCGCTCAGGATAGCTAGCCGTCCTCAGTGCATCTAAAAATGCATATACAGCAGGGGGAAGGAGCGCATCCTGTAACACAATGGCACGAATCACACGTTCCAGCGGGACAGGCAGCTGGCGCACTTGGATTTCGGGCGGCAGTGGCTCCGCTGCCAGACGAGCGATCACGGTTGCCCCTAAGCCACGCATCACCATGCCCACAATAGTAGAGTCTTCTTTAATTTGATAGGCCGCTCGCAGAGGTTGATTAAGCTTTTCAAAATGCTGACGAATCAACGTGAAACAGTAGTCCGTTTCATTAGGCAGGATGAGGGGAAACTGATGTAGCACATCCCAGGTAATGGGGTCAGGGGGAATTTTAGCCTTGGGTGGAAAGAGCACGATATATTCATCCCGGAATAACTCCCAGGCTTCAAAGTCATCCGCGGTGGGTAAACAGGTGAAACCGACATCTGCCTGCCCCCGACGTAGCGCCCCTTCGCACAGATCATCGCCTTGATACTCTGTGATGGAGAAGTTGATGTTGGGGAGGCGTTCATGAAAACGAGCGATGATGTCCGGCAAAACATGGGTGGCAACGCTGCGGAACACGGAAATGCGCACGTCACCGCCCTTCAGACCCTTGGCGATATTGGCCTCTCGCTCCATTTCATCCAGCAAACCCATCATGGATTGGGCATGCTTAACCATGCGCTCGCCGACTGGGGTCAGTTGGGCTCCATGGCGGCCTCGGGCACAGAGGACGATGCCCATCTCGGCTTCCAGACTGGCGATCGCATGACTAACAGCCGATTGCGATACACCCAACTGTAACCCCGCTTCACCAAAGTTACCGGATTCGGCCACGGCAATCAGGGCACGCAATTGGGATAGCTTAATCTGGTCTCGCAGCATAGTCGCCCCCATTTCACAACGTTGTCAAGGTCAGGCTAAACGGGATAGGTCCCAGTTTATGAAACCTTTTGATATCTAATGATTTTTACCCATCTTTTCCGTTCTATTGCGATCGCTTTCCATGAATTTTATTCATATACGCGATTCATCATGTCTGTTGAATCTTTCAGTTGAGGTTCCTAAAGTGGATGCATCAAAGGCATTCGACCACAACAACCGAAAGGATTTCAACCATGAAAAGTGATTGTTATGTTTGGCAGAACGGGCAAGAGTTATCCTCCCAGGAGTTTCAAAGCTCTGTTCAAAAACGTTCCGTAAAGTCTCCTTCGGCTTGGCAGTCTCTAGGTTATCGATTGATGAGCTATTTTTCAGGCAGCTCTGAGCCACAAATTCGGCAACGGACCTACGGTGATCAACTGGTCTGGCATGTGTATGACCCTATGACTCAGCAGCAGATGCAATTTAGCTCTGAACAGGAAGTGCGCATGTGGCTTGACCAGCGTTACTCTGCTTAAGGTGTTGTGAAATGGTGTTAATGCGATAGATCACCATGCATCAACAGTGTGTCCACGAATCCATGAATCACATTAATGCTCACCATATAGCGGGGATTCTTCTCCGCTTTTTTCATGGGGCGATAATGCTATCAGGACTGACGCATTTGTGTCAGGACTTACGCAAGCCCGCTATCCATAGTGTATTTGTGTTGTGGGTGGGGTGCGAAGCACCCCACCCACAACACAAATGCGTAAGTCCTGTGTGTTTCCGATCTGGCGAGAGATAGACGTGGAAGGAAGTTCCACCTCCATCTCGCGTCAGATCGGAAAATACTGTGTTGAGAATGCTAAAGTTCAGAAATTTTCTAGATGCCCGTTCCCGTGAATACCCCGTTAAGGCGAATTTCCCTGCGTAAGGACTATGGGAAAACGCGCCAAAATACGGATTTCACGCAGATGTACGATTGTTAGGATGTCCTCGGATTCGGTGGCAGTCAAGCTTTCCGCCAGTTACATCCTCGTTATGCTTCTACCTCAAATTCCAGTTGATGAATTAATAGATCATATTTTGGCCGTTCGTCGTATCTCTCGTCACGAGCAGGATTATGTCATGTCAATGCTGCTTGCTAAGCAGCGGTTATCGGACAAAGAACGGATACAAGTTAATCAGATCTACGATGGCTTGCGAAGTGGTCGCATCCGAGTCGTGGACTAATTTCAAAAGAGAAGGGTGGGCGTTAGCGCCCACCCTTCTCTTTTGAAATGTGCCTGGCACAAGGTGCTAAGCTCCAGCGATCGCTGCCGTTAGCGCAATTCTTTCAACCTGGCGCCTGGCTGCTTCTAGAAATGCGGCAACAGCTTCGGGCGAAGTGTTAAAGGCTGTTACCAAACGGATTGTACTGGCATCCTCACTTTCCCAACGGTAAAACTGAAAGCCTTCTGCATATAACCCTTCAATAACCGCATTGGGCAGTTTTACGAAGAGTTCATTGGCCTGAACGGGATAGCACAGATGCACCTCGGGCAGTGCCGCCAGCCCATCGGCTAATTGGCGAGCCATACGATTTGAGTGGGTAGCATAGCTGAGCCAGCGATCGCCCTCCAGATACGCCTCCAATTGTGCTGATAGAAACCGCATCTTGGAAAACAGATGTCCCCCCCGCTTGCGACGGAAGTGGAATGTCTTGGCATATTCAGGATTGAAGAACACCACGGCTTCGGCTGCAAGTGCTCCGTTTTTCGTCGCCCCAAAAGACAGCACATCCACCCCGGCCTTCCAGGTCACCTCAGCAGGGGTGCAGCCTAGGGAGGCGATCGCATTCGCAAATCGCGCCCCATCCATATGAACCGGGACGTTGTACGAGTGGGCGATGCGGGCAAGCTCTGTCACCTCATCCACCGTATAAACAGTGCCGGCCTCTGTGGCTTGAGTCAGGCTCACGGCTGCAGGTTGCACATGATGCACGACCCCGATCCCACCATTTTTCAGACTGGTGTCTAACTCTGCTGCCACGAGCTTGCCGAGGTTGCCGGGCATCGTAACGAGCTTGGCTCCACCCGCGTAGAACTCTGGCGCACCACATTCGTCCACGTTAATATGCGCGTCTTGATGGCAGTAGATCGACCCGTATGGAGGCGTCAGCACCGACAGCGCCAGGGCATTGGCTGCCGACCCGGTCGCCACCGGGAAAATGTGTACCTCTTTCTCGAAGACCTCAGTAAATCGGGCTTCGAGTCGCTGGGTAATGCTATCAGCGCCATAGGGCATGGCAGTTCCTTCGTTGGCTGCCGCCAAGGCCGCCAAGATTTCGGGAGCCATGCCCGTTACATTGTCACTACAAAAGTTCATGGAAATTTCTAGTTGCTAGGAGTACCCGTAACGCGGGATGGGGAAGAAGACTCCTGGGAACCGGAAGGAGAAGCACTGGGGGCATCTGTCTTGGGTTCTTCTGGGACAGGGTTGGCGGGGTCGCTAGGACTTTGGGCCCCACTGGCCAACTGGCTAATTTGATCACGATATTGAGCTGGAGCCAGGGATGCGGCCTGTTCAAACAAAGGCTTGGCCTCATCCTGACGACCTGCGGCGCGTAGAACAATGGCTTTACCCAATAGAGGCCGGAAATCTTCACCGGCAGTTTTGATGGCTTCGTCGTAGATGGCGATCGCTTCATTAAAGCGCTCTTCTTCGGCGTAAACCTGACCCAGCAGCAGTTGAACTGAGGTTAAGTTGATGCTACCGGGTTTCGCTTTATTTTGCTCATCGGCGATCTTGAGGGTGTCTTGAAGCAGGGCGACCGCAGCCTCTGGCCGCTTCTGGCTGATCATCAGACCTACCAGCCCCTGCAATGCATTCATGTCACCGGGTTGGCGAGACAGGATGTCGCGGTATACCCCGGCAGCACCTTCCGTGTCACCCACTTGCTGTTTCGCCTGGGCCAGAAGGACATGGTATTCCGTTTGGTCAGGATTAAGTTTTGCTAAGCGTTCGAGGGGAGCGATCGCCCCTTGCACATTCCCCTGCTGAATGCGAACCTCAAGCAAACCCCGCAGGGCCGTCTGGTTATCGGGTTCTCGCTGAAGTACCAATTCATACCCACGGGCCTGATCTTCCAGGGCTTTCTGCTGATCTGCAGGACTAGCCGCAGGGTTTGCCGCATTATTGGCAGTTCGGTTTCCTTGCTGGAAAGCCCCGACTACCGGAAGCAGCATCAATGCCACAAATACCAGGGATGCGGCGATTAGAACGCTGCTTAAAATAACTCGATTGCGCTTAATAAACACAGAACGGCCCAAACTCATTCTGCCATTATTACCCAACAGCTTGATTTCGAGTCGATAGGACTAACCAGCATTTCTTTAGACTCGAAGCCTGCACCAAACCCCAAAAACCGGAATTTCCCGTTATAAAACAGCCAGAAGATGAGGGTTCTGGGGTTTGGCTTGGCAAGATGTAAGCTCCTTACCTGGAAATCGTTCCACAGTTCTACCCAGCGAGATACATAAGGAAACAGGTTTGTTTTTTAGGCACTTCAGAGTGGATGAGGGCGATCGCCCTCCAGCCGCTCAGCTACAGAAGAAAGAGGTTTTGTGGGAGTTAACATTTGTGCAGCCCTCCATGCTCTGTGGATCTGCCATGTCATATGAAGGGTTACAGAAATATTTCTAGGCGCTAAATTGTGAAGACTGAGCTTCCCACAAGAGTGCTCAGAAAACCCGCAGACCTACCTGATGAAGCCAAATGCTTTTGTATAACAAATAAAGATAAAGACCAAAGGATAGCCTTTGAACCAGCAATCTTCCAATCGATGGTGGGTGAGTTCTAAGTGGATGCTAACCTAGTGTTTACTTAAACTTGGTCTTACACTGTCGGTGGCAAGCGGGTTCACCGGGTCGCCTCTGAACAGCCCTTGGCTGACAGATTTCAGGTTTTGGGCTAACCTGCCTTCCTGTGACCCTCTCGCGGGTTATCCTGACCCCTCAAATCTCAACGAGTTTTGAGCTATTCCACCCGCAGAGACCGATAATGGATCAGCCTTCAGCTTTGAATTTTGAAATGGACTCCTCCGCCGTGCCGACTCCATCCGAAGGGATGTCATCACCAACGCCTCCCTCCCCTGAACCCACCGCTGACGCTCCCGAGCTCAACGATGAGATTGTTGTCAATCCCCGACAGCATCCCATTCCGCCGGCCAGCGAGCCGATGCAGTATCGCGCAATTGGGCTGGTTGAAGGAGTTTACACTCCTTCAGACGATCAGTTTACCCGTGGCAACCTAGTGACCGGCGATGGTACCGTAATCGATGCGGTGCTATTAGGGCGGGTCATGAGCTTAGTGAAAAAGCACATTGACCTGGAGAAGCCTCATCTTTGGGTGGTTTATCCCCGTACTCGTGAAAAAGGGTATGACCTGCACGTCCAAATCGTCGGCATCTGGGAACCCGAAAACCTATCGAAGCAAGCTTCCGAAGAAACGCCCTCAGAATCAGCTGCTGAATCAACGTCTTCCAGTGGCCTGGTTGCAATTCCTCCCAAGCCGCCTAATTCCCAAGAGCCGCAAGATCCCAGTGATGGCTACTTCTCCATTCGGGGTGAGATTCTTTTCTACTCTGAAGAGCATAAAAATCTGATTGTCCGGATTCAGCAGACTTCGAAGAAGAAAGATAAGCCGCCCAAAGCCTTCAAGTTGCTCTTGACGGGTGAACTGACGGGCAAAACTGTTGGCTACTTCTGGGATTTCCACATCCAGCGGGAAGGAAACCTGCTGGTTATCCGGGAAGGCAAAGCCATTGGGCTGGTGCCACCTCGTAAGCGCAAAGGCCGTCCTGACTTTAGCGGCCCTGGCGCCAAGAAGCGACCGCCCAGTCGCAAGCCCTGGAAGAAACCGACTCCGACTCGGGCAGGTGAGCCAGGTAGCGCGCCACCCGCAGGTGCTCCTCGGGATTCTGGCCCCCGGGAGGCTCCCGGTCGGCCCATCAAGCGGGCGAACCGTCCCCCCCGGGAATCTCAGGGGGATCAGGGCTAACAAAGAGGAGGGTAGGCATTAAATATTTGCCTTCCTCCTGATCTCATTCAAAAGAGGGGCAGGCAAAAAGCGCCTGCCCCTCTTTTGAATTGAATGCAAAGATGGGCACTTCCGCTTATCCCAACTGAGGTTATTCGAACCTGAGTTCGGGTTAAGGGCGTTTTCGAGTGCCGCGCGTTGCGCGGCACTCGAAAACGCTCATTTTGGCGTGCGCAAAGTGCACGCCAAAATGAGCACTTCCGCTTATCCCGAACTGAGGTTATTCGAGATTAATTTGGGCACCCCAACGATCCTGGGCAAGAAACGGGCGATCGCTCGGTAGGGCCGCTACGGGCTCTGTTAGGGTAAAACGCCCCTCCTCAATCCACTGTTTCAATTCCTGGGCGACCTGTCGAGATAAATAAATGCTGGCAAGGGGAGCGACCCGAACGCGTTTGCCATCGATGGTAATCCGCCCCGATTTGAGTTGGGCGTAGCTGACTTGCCCAAAGGTCGGTCGCACCCGTCGGGGAATAGAAAAATCGACGACGGGTGCCACTAAATCTGCATCCTGCACGGAGCAGCGCAGCACGACCTCCTCGTTCAGTACAGGTAATGGCACTCCGATCCCTAACATGAGGGAAGGGCCATAGCTTTTGAAGTAGCAGCCCTTAACCCAGCGAGGATCCATTTGCTTCGCATCGCCAATGAGGGCCAGGGTCGCTGCTGGGCCAATCGGAGTGTGATTGGGCAATCGTTTTTGAAGGGGAAAGTGCTGTGTTCCCTCCCAGGCCACATAGCCGATGCCACCTCCCAGGAAAAGGCGAGTACCAACCCCAATGACTTGTAAGTCGGGGTCATTAAAGAGCGGAGAGATGGCCCCTGGGTTAGAGTAAACGGCGTTACCTAGCTGGGGCTGCAAAGGACCCAGATAGGTAAACAGTGGGCGATCGCCTCCATTGACTCCCACAATAAAGTTTTGATATAGGTTGCGCGGATTGTAGAGATAAAACTGGTTGATCGTGTCGCGATTGATGGTGGTTTCGATGGAGGAGCGAGGGTAGCAATCTGTTACCTGCCCAATCGCTCGCACTTTCACGGGTTTTCCTGCAATTAGGTCAGCAATGACATGGCCGCCGCCGCGTTCCTGAAGGGGCGATCGCAGGCGCATTTCCCGTGAATCTTCCAGATCGCCGGCCTCTCCCATGCCACTGTAATCAGCCATCTGGCTGGCTCCCAAGTACAAATCCACGGCCCCGAACCCAGCATAGGCCTGTACCCCATCCAACCAACACTGGCGAATTTTAATGGGTGGATCCGTATGCCCTAGATTAAGAATGGCCCCAGAGGATTCCATCGGCTCGAAAGTGCCTGTGGTTACGACATCTACCTGACGAACCACCTCGGCCACGCTCGTTTCTTGCACTCGGGCTTTTAGTTCTTCAACTGTCCAGACCACGGCCTTCTTGGCCTGAATTTTTTCGTTAATTTCAGGAATAGTACGCATAGGAGGAAGCAGGCAGAGGGCAGGAGGCAGAAGGCAGAAGTACAACTCGAACTATAGCCCCGAACGGGCTCTCTAAATTTCCCTTTTCATTGCCTCTTCCCAGACGATGCGATCGCCGATGGACTGCGCGTCTCATAACCTGTATTCCTTTGTGTGGAAACGGCTATGCTGCCGCCCCCCCATGAAGAAGTACAGGTTAGGAGGTTTCTGCATAAGAATTTACCCAGAATGTTGGTGCTTTGCCCGCTTCGCGGGCAAAGCACCAACATTCTGGGGGTAATTTCATTACTGGAAATCTCCTTAGAGAAGTACAGGTTGCTTTATTTACAGTCTTAAGGCATCCACTCCAAAAACAGCCCCCACTGCGTGTCCTTATCTTCAGGAGAATTTTGCCAACGAAAATCAGCGGAAAGGCGCAGGTCCGGTGTAAAAGCATAGCCAGCAGACAAGGCAGTGAGACCTACCTCGTCGTCACTGCCGGGATCAACCCAACTTTGGGTGAGGGAAAGATCGGCCGCGCTCGTACGGGACGGAACAGCAACTACCCTCAAACCTAAATGGATGCCATCCGTGTCATAGGCATCGGTTTCCAGGCTGCGGTAGCCCAGAACAGGGGCAATATTGATGTAGCTACCCAAGGGGAGTACGTAGTAGCGGAGGTCAGCTCCAAATTGGCTGCGATCGCCCTCCCAGTTTTGCTGAAATTCACCACTGACCGTAAGGGGAGTATCGCCCAGAAACAAGTCTTCTACGCCAACCCCAAAACCAGTTCCTTCATCTGTAGAGGGAAGCTCCACGCCACCCACTCGCAGCCGAGTTCGAAAGGCCGGATCATGGTGAATTTCTGCATCAACATCAGGGACTTCTTCTACCCAACGCTGAAGAAGAGGGCTCTCCTCTAACACCTCAGGGGGGATATCCACAGGATTGGGATGAGATTCGTTGGCCTGGAGGGGTAGGGTGAGAGCGAGCCAGAGGCCAGCACCTGCTAGGCCCATAACGTGCAAGCGATACTTCATGTTCATGCTGCTGTTATACACAGGACTTACGCAAGTCCGCCATATTTCAAGCATTTTTATTGGTGTAATGGGCTCTCTGGGCACCAACAAATATGTGTAAGGAGATTTCTGAGAAACAATATCCCCATTATTTGGAAAAAAGGCGCGGCTTCGCCGCGCCTTTTTTCCAAATAATGGGGAAGTTCTTATCTGGAAATCTCCTAAATCCTAAGAACCCGTTTGAGAAGGCTGCCCTTCTTCCCCCCAAAGGGTAGAAGAGCAACCTTCTTAATAGACTTTCTGCACAAATTGCTAGACAGTGAAGCCGCGTTAATTCACGCCCTCAAAGACCGTTCCGTGCAGGAGGCCTCATAACTTTGCAAATAACTTCTAATACAGAAAATTCTTACGGCATCCCTGAGGAAGCCTTATGGGATAGCTCATCCAGTGACCTATCATCAAACACTTCAATGCTATGGGTGATAGGCAATAGGTTTGAGATACTTTGAGCAATGAGGCTGAATTAGGGTTCAGCCCCATTGCTCAAAGTCATGATCCTAGGTTGGTTCTAGACAGCCGGAATGCTTTCAATCAAATCCCAGCGATTTGTTGTGGTAAACGCATCGTAGAGTTGGTTGAACATTCGGCGGCAATGGTTGTCTTGGCTGAGGGGTAATTCCTCATTCTTGACGACCACGTTCATTTGAACACCTTCATCGGTTTCAAATGCTCTGTCAATGAGAACTTCGATAGTCACCAGGCGCGAGTAAGTTACGCGGCCCGGTACTTCGCGGGCCACCATATAATCGTCCTCATCGTAAATAACGTCACAGTCGCAAGAGCGCAACACATCGCCCAATCTTTGTCGGAAAGACTCCAGCGGTGTCGCCACTTTAAAGAGGCTGGAATAACGAGCCATCGCTCAACTCCCGAATAGGCATTTAGCTCA
Source organism: Leptolyngbya sp. PL-A3 (assembly GCF_039962325.1). Classification (NCBI taxonomy): domain Bacteria; kingdom Bacillati; phylum Cyanobacteriota; class Cyanophyceae; order Leptolyngbyales; family Leptolyngbyaceae; genus Leptolyngbya; species Leptolyngbya sp. PL-A3. The sequence goes on along the minus strand of NZ_JAMPLB010000021.1, from coordinate 56,701 downwards.
GAGACTAACTGAGGTTTCAAAGGTTCCTCGTTGACTTCAAAAAGACACGAAACCTGAGAAGGGCAGTCTCAAGCGATTTCTGAAATAGCTGACTCCGTAAAATTAGTCCAGTTAACCGAACTTTACGTTGCTATTTCCCAATATTATGCATACTACGTAACAATTTTCACTCACCCTGAACATTTTTCACGACGAGCTTACTCTGTTTGACGTCGTCGTTGGCTTGCGGCTTCATTCCAAAGACCTGGATACACAAGGCTTTGAAGAATTTTCTTAGAAAGAAGATTGAGAAACCAGCCTATAGTATTTTCATACTTTTTTCCAATCCTCAGGCAAAAACTACCAATTTTGTCAGATCTTATAAGTACAGAAACCGACAGTGCCATATACAAGGGACATTATTGGTGGGAATTCGAGGCTCGTTGATCGTTTTTGAGGGGGGCGAGGGGGCTGGAAAGTCGACCCAGCTGCAGCGAGTCTGCCAGTGGTTACAGCAAAGTGATCTCTGGCAACAGCTGAAAGCTATCGGAATTGCCTCAGAGATGGTGATTACCCGAGAACCTGGCGGTACACCTCTGGGTTCTTCCATTCGGCAGTTACTGCTGCACTCTCCCGTGCAGGGAGATGAGGTAGAGGTAATGGGCGATCGCACCGAGCTCCTCCTCTATGCTGCTGACCGCGCCCAACATGTTGAAGCCATGCTTAAGCCAGCGCTAGCTCAGGGGGCTCTGGTGTTTTGCGATCGCTACACCGATTCCACAGTCGCTTACCAGGGATACGGTCGAGGTCTCGATCTGAGCCTCATTCACCAACTCAACCAAATTGCTACAGGGGGTCTCCGCAGTGATCTGACCTTATGGTTAGACATTGATCCAGTTGTAGGTTTAGCCCGCACCCAACGACGAGGTGCGGCTGATCGCATGGAGCAAAACAAGCTTGATTTTCATCAACGAGTGCGGCAAGGCTTTCAATCACTATTCCACGAAAAGGAATCGCGGACGGTGCAGATTGATGCCAGTGCGACTGAAGATGTTGTCTTTGAGCGGGTTCAGGCTGAACTGTGTCACTATTTGAAACAGGTCTATGGGGTCGAACCGGCTGCTGTAGCTGTACCCTCTGATCTGAGTCTAACGGTGCCTCCCGAATAGGTTTTATGGCGATCGCAAATCCTTCCCTACATTCGATTTATGAGTCAGTCGTAGGGCAGCCTCAGGCTATTGAGTTGCTGGTCTGTGCAATGGAGCGCGATCGCCTTGCCCCTGCCTATCTCTTTGTCGGACCAGCCGGCACTGGCCGACGGCGGGTAGCAGAGTGCTTCATTCGCTGTATGCTTGCCGGGAGCCCGGAGATGCTCCACTCACCTGTGCTACGCCAAAGAGTGGAACAGCGCAATCATCCTGACCTGCTGTGGGTCGAACCCACCTATCTGCATCAGGGAAAGCGCTTAACTCCAGCAGAAGCCGCCGAAGCTGGGGTAAAACGTAAAGCTCCCCCACAGATTCGTCTGGAGCAAATCCGAGAACTGAGTCAGTTTTTGAGCCGTCCGGCTCTGGAAGCTCCCCGTTCTGTCGTCGTGTTGGAAGCCGCTGAAACGATGGCCGAAGGGGCGGCTAACGGTTTGCTCAAAACCCTGGAAGAACCGGGACAGGCGACGCTAATTCTGATGGCCCCCGACGTAGAATCCTTACTGCCCACCTTGATTTCTCGGTGCCAAAAAATTCCCTTTCGGCGGTTAAGTGATCCGGATATGGCCACCGTGTTGCGCCGGGTGGAGCAGGATGAGGTTTTGCAGCACCCCGAGATCCTGGCTCTGGCTCAGGGGAGCCCAGGGGAGGCGATCGCCCACTGGCAACAGCTTCAAACCATTCCCCCAGAATTGCTAGAGCAGCTCACTCAACCTCCAACGACGCTGCGGCAAGCCTTAGAACGAGCGACTCAAATCCACCAGAGCCTTGATACAGAAGCTCAACTGTGGCTGGTGCAATACCTGCAACATCGCTACTGGCATCAGTTTCACCAGAGCCAGTACCTGCACCATCTGGAGACTGTACGCAAACAACTCCTGCGATTTGCTCAACCCCGTCTGGTTTGGGAGGTGGCATTGATGCAAATGCTACCGCAGGAAAACCGAATTTAGTGTTTTGTCAACTTTTAGGGTGAGATACGCGATACATACCAATCTCAAGCATGTTCATGAGGCCAGAAGGGATGGATTGAGGTTAAGCTCCAACCTTTCCTTCTGGCTGAATGCCTGTGAGTCAACCGGTAAAAACAACTTCGAATCTGCCATGATGCACGGTTACATCCCTCCCCACCGTTTTTTCCCATATCTGACCTGGACCGATATTGACACCATGCCTAACCGGGCTAATGTCGTGATTGTGCAACCCATTGGGGCGATCGAACAACATGGGCCACATCTACCGTTGATTGTGGATGCGGCGATCGCCACCGCAGTGGTTGGTAAAGCCCTGTCCCAGCTAGATCCCAATATCCCTGCTTACAGTTTGCCCCCGCTTTACTACGGCAAATCCAACGAACATTGGCATTTTCCGGGCACCATCACCCTTAGCGCCCAAACTCTCATTCAAATGCTTATGGAAGTAGGGGAAAGCCTTTATCGTGCAGGCTTCCGGAAGTTTGCCCTGATCAATGGCCATGGTGGTCAGCCCCAAATTATGGAAATTGTGGCGCGGGACCTACATCAGAAATACGACGATTTCCTGGTTTTTCCCCTGTTTGTCTGGCGAGTCCCCAACCTACCGTTCCAAGACCTGCCACCCAAGGAGTTGGAGTACGGTATCCACGCCGGGGAAATCGAAACCAGCGTGCTACTGTCGCTTCTGCCCGAACAGGTGCGGATGGATCAAGCGGTAGCCGAATACCCTCCTGAATTGCCTGAGGAGAGCGTACTGAGCATGGAGGGAGCCTTACCGTTTGCTTGGACAACACGAGATTTGAGCCGGAGTGGAGTCTTGGGTGACCCCTTGCCTGCAACTGTGGAGAAGGGCGATCGCATCCTCAATGCTGCCGTCGAGAGCTGGGTCTGTGTTCTTAAGGATCTTCATCGGTTCCGACAGCCCCAGGTTTGAGACGTTCAAGGCTTATACATTCTTGTAGTGTGCGAAGCCCACTACAAGAATGTTTGAAAGCAGGAGAGCCTGATTCTGTCGCCGCTCTGCGGTGAGTCTGTAGAAAAAGCTGAACTTCGTCGAAAATTTGCGTTTTTATCCTTCGATCCAGCCTGCCCCCTTTAGAATGGAGAAACAATAGGTACATATACACGGTGTTAGGGTATGGCAAGTGATGACGTTCAGATCTCCCATTCCCTTTCGGATCGAGAACTGCAAATTGTAGAACTCGTTGCGGCGGGGCTTACGAACCAAGACATTGCGGAAAAGCTTGAAATTAGCAAGCGTACCGTAGACAACCACATCAGCAATATCCTGACCAAGACAGAAACGGGAAACCGAGTTGCCCTCGTCCGTTGGGCCTTGCAATGGGGCAAAATCTGTATCGATGAGGTCAACTGCTGCACGCTACCCCCACCTCCTGGAGGTGCGCCAACTCCCGATATTGTGGCCGAGCCCGCGGAGGATACAGAACAAGTAGTCTCATAGCTCGAATAAACTAGCCTGACTTCTATACCTACAAAGTTCCCTGCCTCAGGTTAGCTTCTTCTCCATGACGATTGGATGTAGCAGATTGAACGATGACCGAAGAACACCATTGGATTACCTGCACAACCTTGCCGCTGGCTATTTACCGTGAAGTTGCCACCCACCTGCGGCAAGTGCCTGGAGTAGAGGCGGAGGTTTTGCCGCAAACCTCTTCTCAATTTGACTACTTACAAAGCCAGGCCGGAGGCTTGCGCTATTCTCTGAGTGCAGCCGATGACAATGCCCGCCAACGAGTCTCACAGATTTTGCAGTACTATGGCGATCGCTTTGGTCCCTGGCAACCCCTTCCCCAACCAAGCTAACCTTCAATCCGATTAAGAACGAGGGCGCGAGATAATTGCTACCTCACGCCCTCGTTCTTTCGGTCATCCTTATGAAAGCAAAATACCCCCTACTTGTCCTGTAAGTAACGTCAGTTCGGGATAAGCCCAACCGCCCATTATTGCGTGCGCGTCGCGTACGCAATAATGGGCTTTTTCGAGTGCCGCGCGAAGCGCGGCACTCGAAAAAGCCCTTAACCCGAACTGAGGTTAAGTAGGGGGTATTGGCTGTTTATATTGGGCAATTTGGTGAGGGGCGATCGCCAAACTATTTAATGTTTAAAGAGCTGTTTGAAGTTGGTTTTGTGCTCCAGGAAGCCAGAAAAGTGGCAATTTTTGAAGGGGTTTTAGACCGAGAACGAATAAGCACCTACCTCAAAGAGGCAGGTGCTTGTGGAGTTAGAACGGATTCCTGCTAGACATTAATCTACAGGTACCGATCCCGTGCCATACCGGCAGAAATTTACCAGAGGCCCCGAACAGGCTCGTTCGAGTAGTTCTGCTGGGTGTTGCTGGGAGCTTGAGTGGCAGGACGGTTGTAGTCCACTGTGGGCTGCTGCTGGGTGGTCTGGCCTGTTACAGGGCGGTTGTACCGAGGACGGCTGTCAACCTGAGGCTGGTTGATGTAAGTTTCACGGGTGTAGGTATCGCGCTGAACTCCACGATCAGCTTCACCAGTCCCCTCCACTTCATAGTCGTCTACACCAGGATCGTCACCTTCGTTGTCATTGATCACGCGGTTGGGAGAATTATCGATGGAAGATTGACCTTCACGATCAGCTTCCCGAATGGAGTTATTTTCAGACTGGCGGACAGGACCCCGGCCTTCACCGGTACCCTCTACTTCGAAGCTATCTACGCCGGGGTCGTCACCCTCGTTATCGTTAATCACACGGTTGGGGGACTGATCCAGAGAGGACTGCCCTTCATCATCAATTTCGCGCTGAGCATCAATCTGAGGCTGGCGAACATTGGGGCGACCTACGGGCTCACCAGTGCCTTCCGTTTCAAAGTTGTCGACACCGGGGTCATCACCTTCGTTGTCGGTGATCACGCGGTTAGGAGATTGATCTAGCGAGGAGCCGTCTTGCAGAGGAGAGCCGTTCTCGATGATCTGAGCGACGGTGGTTTCCCCACTGTTGGAGGTGTGCTCGTGAGCTTGAGCTGCCTGAAAAGGCGCAAATGCCAACCAAGCTAGTAGAGAAATGCCCGCAGTAGTAAAAATAGATTTCATGACCGTTGTTTCCACTTGCTAAAAAGGACTAAGCAGGTAAGTTACTGCTACAAACGGACGTAGAGAACAAATCTGCAATTTCACTAACCGCTGGTTAGTAAAGGTGCCAGAATAATCAAGAGACTAAGATCAGACTCTGAGTAATTTAGGCAGCAGAACCGGGGCAAGAAGCCAACCTGTATGCCTCCAGACCCTTCGGTAATATGCAGTTTGTTTAAGCATTTGGGCTTAATTAAGCCTTGTGCTCATTTGTCTTGTCCAATGCTGTTCCACGCTATTGTCAGATGAAAAGCCCTGATTTTTAGCCTGCCAATGGTTAGATCGAAGGGCATCTTGGGGTGTATATTCGTTAGTTTGGAACTCTGGTTGGCAGGTTACGACACAAAAAACTATGGGCGCAATTCAAGCAATTCGAGGTACACGAGACATTCTGCCGGGTGAGGTGGGTTACTGGCAGCGGGTCGAGGCGATCGCCCGCGAAATCCTCCATCGAGCTGCCTACCAGGAAATTCGCACCCCTATTTTTGAGCAAACAGACCTATTTGAACGGGGCATTGGCGAAGCGACCGATGTGGTCGGCAAGGAGATGTATACCTTTTCAGATCGGGGCGATCGCTCCCTCACCCTGCGGCCTGAAAACACCGCTGGGGCCGTACGCGCCTTCATCGAACACAACCTTTATGCTCAGGGAGGGGTGCAGCGGCTCTGGTACCTCGGTCCTATGTTTCGTTATGAGCGCCCCCAGGCCGGGCGGCAGCGGCAATTTCACCAACTGGGGGTAGAGGTGTTGGGTAGCAGCGATCCCCGTGCTGATGCGGAAGTGATTGCCATTGCTACTGATTTTCTACGGGCTATTGGCTTACAAAATCTGAAGCTGGAATTTAATTCAATTGGAGATGCCAGCGATCGCCAACATTACCGGGAATCTCTCGTAGCTTACCTCACTCCATACAAGGAAGAACTCGACGAAGATTCACAGCATCGGCTGACCCGTAACCCTCTCCGCATTCTCGATAGCAAAGATGCGAAGACCCAGAAAATTTTGGAAGGGGCTCCCAGCATTTTGGATTGTCTCAGCCCTGAATCCCAGGCACGCTTTGAGCAGGTGCAGCAACTCCTGACGGATCTAGGCATTTCTTTTAACATCAACACTCGTCTAGTGCGAGGGCTGGATTACTACACACATACCGTCTTCGAGATCCAGTCTGATGACTTGGGGGCTCAGGCAACGGTTTGTGGTGGTGGGCGGTACGACGGTCTGGTCACTGAATTGGGTGGCCCTGCAACTCCTGCTGTGGGTTGGGCCAGTGGTTTGGAGCGATTAATTATTCTGTTGCAACAAATTCAGCCACTACCTGCTGCAGCGTTAGATTTTTATGTCGTATCTCGGGGCGATCGCGCTGAAGCGAATGCCCTTAAACTGGCCCAAACCCTCCGACGCTTGGGTTTTGCCACGGAGCTAGACCTGAGCGGCAGTGCTTTTGGTAAACAGTTCAAACGAGCCGATCGCAGTGGTGCCCTCGCCTGCTTTATCGTAGGTGACGAAGAAGCAGCAGCGGGTACTGCTCAGTTGAAGTGGCTGGGGAGTGGAGAGCAGCAGGCGATCGCCCAAAGTAGCTTGGCTCAAGAGGCGGATGCTCTACGGCAGCAAATTGCAGCCCTCCGTCAAGGCTGATATAGCCCCAGGGTTTGTTTTAAGGTCATTTTTACGTGTGCGGAACGCACGAAAAAATAACCTTTCGGCCAGCTTTAAAACACACTCTAGGCTTTTCGCTAGGGTGAAGGTAAACCATGGTTGAGGGGTGGCACGTTGTGCTACCCCTCAACTATTTGCGGCGGAACTTTCCTAAGGGAGAACAGGGCGATCGCTTCCAGATGGCGCTCCTAACCTACAGGGATGCAACGACCCTATCTTCCTTACGAAGATTACCAGCCTCCCCTTCGCTTTGAACAATGAGAACTGGACAGGATGCATGGTGCAACACATAGTTACTGGTGCTACCCAATAAAACCTCTGTGAGCCCTCGCCGTCCCCGACGACCCATCACAATGAGATTGGCATGCCAGAACTTGGCAATCTGGCAGATGGCTTGGCCTGCTTCCTGTGGGTGGATACTGACCTGTACCGATACCCCCTTCTGCTGCGCCTCCTCGCAGAGATCCTCGAAGTACTGTTGAACTTGCTGGGATTGCTCCTCCATCTGAACCTGTTGCCAGTGGTAAGCCTGATTAACTAGCTGAGGAGCCAGCCCCATTTCCCCAGGAAAAAGAAGAAACTTAGGTACCAGTTCTTCCGTCAAACTGTGAAATAACAATAATTGGGCATGGTGCAATTGGGCCAGAGCTAAAGCCTGGTCGAACACCTTTTTCCCTAAAGGCGAGTCATCAATAGCAGCTAGGATTTTCTGGAAATTCATACGTTGCTCCTGCCGATACTTGTTTGATTCAATCTGCACAAGGAGGGGAGGTAGGATAACGAAACTCGATGTGAACTGTTGGCGTTCAGGGTTTTAGGCCCTTCATCCAACCACAACTTTAGGTTTTTTCAAAAAGAAAAATGAGTATGAGTTACTTCTCAGTTGAGGCAACTCACGAACCCATGTTCACACGCAAGGGGCTCACTCTATTTGTAACTTAAAGCTACAGTACATTCCTCCAAATAGGATATTCTGCGACATTGCTTAATGGATTAATTCATGGGTTTCTATCAACCTTTTATAAGCGAGCTCTTCATTAGAAATCGATACATGACCCATTTAATCTAATGTAATTATTCAAGTTATGGCTTTAGTGATTGATTATTCATCTTCAATTTATTGCGGCATTTTCTAATCTGCTAGGTATGAGGGAAGGGCGTGGGATGAAATCTCACAACGCTCTCTCGTACCTAATAGCTTGGAAAGCTACTTACTGACTTAATGTATTCATTCCTATTTGTGACCATTTCTATAAGAAAATTAGATGTTCTACTCCCATTCTTTTTATAAAAAATGGTTGTAGCTATAACTCAAAAGAGAATGGTTGAATTGATGTTATATAGCAATGGACAAGTCGGTTAAGTACAGCAACAGTAGCGTGGGGCACGCTGTATCTCAAGCTACTGTACTTAATCAACGCGCACAGCACTATAGATACTTGGCTGTCTACCTTCAAGGATGAGGGTAGACAGCAAAAACTGTTCAGGATTTTGCTAGACATAACGCTTTAAACGCGCCATAGCAAAAATCAGGGCTTCTTTCTCGTTACGAACCAAGAAAGAAGCCCTGATTTTTGCTATAGGAATGGGTCTTAAACTAGCATGCGTTCTAAGGCATTAATATCGGGGATGCTCAGGGTTTCTCGCTCCCGCACAATCAACCCCTTACGCTCCATGCGGCTCAGCACTCGGGTTACAGTCTCCCGAGCAAGTCCGCTCAAACTGCTCAGCTCCCGATGAGGCAGGTTAGGGATCTCGATGCCCTGCTGCCCTGCTCGGCCCTGACCGTCGGCCAGAAACAGGATGATGTCAGCGACCCGTGACATACTGTCAGACTCCCGCAAGCGCAGACGGCGGTTAACTTGCCGCAGCCGTCGTGCCATGAGCTGAGCCAATCGGATCCCCGCCTTGGGTTCTGATTGAAGGAGGTTAACAAAGTCTTGAGCAGGAAGGTTCCCAATGGTGGTAGGGACCAGGGTAATGACGTCTGTTGAGCGGGGAACCTCATCCAGTGGAGCCATTTCTCCAAAAAGCTCTCCGGTTCCCAAAATGTTTAGGGTGACTTCTTTGCCATCCAAGTTGTAGGTGCGAATCTTGACCCAACCTTTAAGGATGAAATAGACCGAACTTCCCCAATCGTTCTCCAGCAATAGCACCTGATTCGCCGGATGGTTACGAATAACCACATGGCTAATGGCTTGCTCAACCGATTCTTCGGGTAAGCCTTCAAAAAAGGGAGCATCGCGAATTAGATCTGGATCCCGAGAGTCACGAGAAGTCATTCGATCCTGTACTGGAGTCATATCAACCTAGACACTAGGATAAACATGCATACCCCTTGTTGGTCAGCGAATTCAACCAGAGCAAGAAGCGGCTATGCACGCTCCTAGGTGCAGCTCATCGCCATGGTATAACCGGGTAGGATTGTAAAAGGTTAACGCAAACTGGGAACAAACGTTCAATTTCCTGGCAATTCCAAAGAATTAGGCTGGAACTTTATGGTTGAGTTCGGTCTACTGAACAGAGGGTGTTTGAACCCCTGAGCCAGGCTCAAGGAGGTCAAACACCCTCTGAAGAATTATCCCTGGTTACGGAAACGCTCTTCCGGTTGGAAATTCTTGCAGAGGCAGCGCTCCAAATACCGAACCCGGTAGAAGTACCAGAACCGGCGAGGATCGAGAATAAGGGGCGATCGCTCGTCAAACACGGGTTGGTTCAGGAAGTGCCAGAGGGGTACGAAGAGGTTCGGTTTCATCATAGGGGGGAAAAAACAGGTTAACAATGAGGTGTGCTCTGGAATCGCTATAGATAGCGCCCAACCCTCTTGCGATTCCACTTTCAGAATGCCCAATTACGTATGTGATCGCACATTCTAGAAACGGGAATCACAAAATTTTTGTTCAAGATTTGTTGTGCCCTATCAGCATAAATGCCGAAATCTTTTTATTCTTTTTACAGCGAGCACATCATTTGAACATAACTCTATTGCAAGCATCCTCTAAACAATAGGAAAGCATAGTTTGCTGACCCTAATGAGAAGCTTTTTGAAAGCTTGATATTTTGCCCGTCCTCTTGACAGAGACAAGTTTATGACAATTTGTCGTCAACCCTTATAAATCAACCGGAGTGAGAGTTTAGCTACTGAATTATGTAAAAGTCTCCTGACTTAATCCTTAAAGAAATCTCATCAAAAATAAAGAAAGAGGGTAGCTGTTTAGTGGCTACCCTCTTCTCTTATCCTGATGAAATTACCTACAATTGCTGGAACAAACCTGATAGTATTCCTTGCTTAACTAAAATTTGATTAAGATATACTTTCAACCCATTAATTGGGCATAGTGTAAGCACAATTAATGGGTTAAGAAGATTGATTTGAGTTATTAAAAGTGGAGCTGAGGAGAGTCGAACTCCTGTCCGCACTGGTTATTAATACCCCACTCACTCACAGGCTTAGCTTCTCTAACCCTCGAAGCAGGAATCGTCATTTATCCCTGACGATGGGATTCTCTGGTGAAGTCTTAGCCAGTTCTCAACCAGAGGCAAGAAACTGGAGCATCCGTTGGGGGTTGGTCTACGATCCTTAACGGAGTCAAACCGCAGACGCTCGAACCAAGAGTGGTTTTTTAGGCGGCAGCTACAGCTACGCGCTTACGAGCAAAAGGTACGATGTTGTTCGCATGTACTTGTTTTGAGCCATTTATTTACGAGAGTTAGCTCGCTCTCGGCCTGCATCATAGAATAACGTTCGCCAACACGTCGAAACCGTTACAGCCCCATGTGCTTTAACCATTATAGCCACTCCCTTCCATTTCGGGAGGGTTTCTCATGAAGGTCAGCAATTCTCATTTTTGAAATCCAGCCCGAAAACCGCTCGCCCCAAGCGAGCGGTTTTCGGGCTTCAAAGCCGAGAGTTCGTGCCCGTAGGGCACAAACTCTCGGCTTTGAAGCCCATAATGAGAATTGCTGCATGAGGGTTGGGTGTGGTGCAGAAAAACCATCACACCCAACCCCGCAGAGACATTGCAGAGCTAGGCGACAAGCTCAATTTGTCTGTTCGATAACGTGGCTCTATTCGATAGGGTGGCAATTTTGACTTGTGCTTCGGTACCCGAGCCATCTGCATCAAAGAACAAGCTACCTGTGCTCTGGTTGTAGATAAAGCGCTGATTAACTGTGCTGGCTGTCGTTCCTAAGCGGAAGAGCGAAGCATTGAGCAGAGATCCAATTGCTTGCGTGAGATTAAATTCTGTGCGAGAAATTAAAATACGATCTTCTGCTCTGTTGAAATCTGTCAGGGTATCAGCACTTGTGGTGCGTACTCCTGTGAGGTTGAAGCGATCGCCCCCATTCCCCCCGGTCAGAACATCCCCACCGGCACCACCCAGCAGAGTGTCGTTACCATTACCGCCGTTCAAGCGATCGTTGCCGTTGTAGCCGACGAGAATTTGGTTGCCACTGCCACCTGCCAAACGATTATTGCCAGCGTTGCCTGCTACAAGGGTTGTGACGCTGGAAATAGCTGCATTGCCAGCAATATCTACACTTCTCGCTGTGAGGTTGAATCTGCCGTTTGTCAGATTGGGTGTATTCAGGCTCCAGCGACTGTTGTTGGCGGCTACGACGGTTCCCAATGCAGTCGTGCCTTTACGGACCGTTACAGCGCTACCAGACTCAGCAATGCCATTGAGGATGAATCTATTCGTTCCAAGCGGGTTGCTGTAGCTTGTAAGGGCGGGAAGGGTGGAGATACGTCTGTCGAGGGCATAGGTTCTGGATACACCAGCGATCGCATTCCCAGCAGTATCAATGGTGCGGGTCAGCAGATTACGAGAACCGGGTTGGAGAACCACGTCTGCGGCACTCCATGTGTTTCCGTTGATGGTCGCTGTGTTCCAGGTTGCCCCACCATTAGCTGACACCTGGATCGATTCACCCGTCGCTAGTGTACCTGTAAAGGTTCCTGTTACGGTCTGGTTCGCCTGATTGGTGATGAAATCTTCAGCTATTCGGGAGTCGGCACTGAGGGAGGAAATAGCGCTAACTGTTGCACTGGGGGCGATCGTATCGATGTTAAAAGTGTGGGTTACAGGGTTGCCGATGTTACCGGATAGATCGACCGTTGCCAGGGTAATACTTTGGCTGCCTTGCCCCAGGGCTGTAATATCGGCGGGAGTTAGTGTATATTGCCAGGTCGCTGCATTGCCGTTGCCAAAGACAACCACATCACGAGTGCCTGGTGAGCCTGAAATTGTCAAACTAATTTGGGCACCAATTTCTGTTTCGCCTGATAAAGTCACTTCCGCAGCGGCTTCGGCGGCGTTGATGACGTTATCACTGGTAACCGGATCAAAGGTGGGATCGGCTGCTGTTGTATCTAAGTCGAAGATAATGCGAATCGTATTTGAGACGTTGCCATTTGGCTTGAGTTGGCGCACATCGACAGTGTAGCGGCCATCTGTCGTGGGTGCGGTATAGCTGGTAAGCCATTCGCCATCGTTAATGCTGTACTGCACCGTATGGTTTTCTAAAACCCCGGTCACGGTGAGGTCGGCGACGTTGGTGTAATAATCTGTGGGGATGTTGGAGTCGGTGGTGAGGGCGATCGCTGGCATAGGAGGTGGTGCCGCATCGACCAGAACCGAGCGTGTACTCACTGCGCTAACATTACCGGCGGCATCGGTTGCCGTAACGCTGATTGTCGTGTTGCCATCGGCTGGAATGTTGAAAGAACCAAAGCGGATACCCCAATTGCCCATGCCACTAGCAAAGGCATCAAGGGTAACGTTCCCCCAGGTAATCTGGAGATAACTTCCCAACTGAGCGGTACCCGAAATTAGCACTCCTGCTTCCTTTTCGGCTTGGGTAATGATGTCGTCAGTGGCGACGATGTTAATTTGTGGAGCCTCTGGGGGTACCGTGTCAGGCCCATCTTCAACGTTAAAAACGGAGAGTCTGAGAAGGGCTGAGTCGCTCAAACCACCTGCATCTGTGACCGTGAGCGGGAGGATAATGACAGCTTGCCCGTCTAAACCCAAAGCCTCGAAATCAAGAGACACACCATCTTTAAGTTTGAGTTGATTACCAACAAACTCAAAGCGATCGTCGCCAACACTGTAGGTAAACGTCTCTCCCTCATCAATGTCGGATACTGGACCTATAAAGCCAGCGATCGCCCCCGGCGTATTCTCAAACACAGGTGTTGACGCATAATTAAAACCAAAGCCATTTGGTCGATCGTTGACGCTGTTGATGGTTAATGCAACTGTTGAGGCCGCTTCAGCATAGGCTGTACCATCCGAGCCATTCCACCCAAAGCTATCGGTGCCATTAAAGTTGAGAGCGGGCACAAAGCTCAGGTTATTAAGATCGGCAGCGGCAATTTCTTGATTGAGTGTGACAGCAGTACCGTTGAGCCTGAGCACACCATTTGTGGGGAGTGCTGTGATTTGAATTTTGCTGAGGCTATCCCCTTCTGGATCATCAAATGCGGCTGTGAAGTCGTTAAGGGTAAAAGCAATGGTCGTATCCTCGTCGCCTGATTTAGCGAAATTGGTCATGAGCTTGCCTTGGAAGAGGAAGGTGAATGAGTACCCGATACAAAAGGGGCGATCGCTGAAATGCTCAGAACGCTTAGAGTGATATGGCTTTGGCTGAAATGACTGCGATCGCTTGACACCAAATCAGTGCTTAACACCCACACAGGGTGTTTTTAATTACACAATTTGAATGAAACAAATTCCGAAGAAGTACGATGCAGGAATAGATTAATGCCGCTTTGTCATCCCCAAATTCGCATCCTGCATCTTTACTAAAACAAAACCTAGAACCGTTGTTTTTTGTCGCGCCGTGACGGAAAAATAACGGTTCTGAGTTTTGCTGCAATATATGAGCAAAGCTTTGCGTGTATATATTTCAACTGCTGCTACCGGGTTTTGGGAGTGCTGGCACAATGGATGCAATGTAAGGATTGATAGGAACAGCAGCGATGACCGCAGCAGGAAAATGGCAATTTTGGATTGATCGGGGCGGCACCTTTACCGACATCGTGGCCCAGAGCCCAGCGGGCGATCGCATCGTTCACAAGCTCCTCTCCGAAAACCCCGATCGCTATCCTGACGCACCATTGCAGGGTATCCGCGATATTCTCGGTGTTGCGTCCGATGCCCCCATTCCTGCTGAACAGATTGCCTGTATCAAGATGGGCACGACGGTGGCGACCAATGCATTATTAGAGCGGAAGGGCGATCGCACGGTTCTGCTGATCACCAAAGGCTTTCACGATGCCTTGCGTATTGGCTATCAGAATCGCCCCGATATCTTCGCCCGTCACATTGTCTTACCCGAAATGCTTTATGAACGGGTGATAGAAGTGGACGAGCGAGTGACAGCTCAGGGAGAAGTGTTGATCTCTGTTCGCCCTCTGGTCAGTGGTTTGATTGAAGATTTGCAGGATGCTTATAACGCAGGCATTCGTTCTTGTGCGATCGTGCTGATGCATGGTTACCGTTACCCTGACCATGAGCAGCAAGTAGCTGAATGGGCACGACAGGTTGGCTTTACCCAGGTATCGGTGTCCCATGAAGTTAGCCCACTGATGAAGCTGGTGAGCCGTGGCGATACGACCGTCGTGGATGCTTACCTGTCACCCATTCTGCGGCGTTATGTCGATCGCATTGCAGCAGAACTGAACTTGTCAGGTGACGAGTCGCCCCGCCTTATGTTCATGCAATCCAACGGTGGATTGACCGACGCCCAACTGTTTCAGGGCAAGGACAGTATTTTGTCCGGGCCAGCGGGTGGCATTGTGGGTGCAGTCCAAACCAGCCAGCACGCGGGGTTCGACAAAATTATTGGCTTTGATATGGGCGGCACCTCTACGGATGTCTCGCATTTCAATGGTGAATATGAGCGCACTTTCGAGACGGAAGTGGCTGGTGTGCGGTTGCGGGCACCCATGATGGCGATTCACACCGTTGCTGCGGGTGGTGGGTCAATTCTGAAATTTGACGGCTCCCGTTATCGTGTAGGACCAGCATCGGCTGGGGCAAATCCCGGTCCGGCTTGTTATCGCAAGGGTGGGCCGCTGACGGTCACCGACTGTAACGTAATGCTGGGCAAGGTACAGCCCGAGTTTTTTCCCAAGGTCTTTGGGCCAGCGGGAGATTTGCCTCTGGATGCGGAAGTGGTACGTCAGAAGTTTGCAGCCCTAGCCGAGGAGATTCAGCAAAAAACAGGGGATGTGCGATCGCCCGAACAAGTCGCCGAGGGGTTTCTGGCAATTGCTATCGAAACGATGGCTAACGCTATCAAAAAGATCTCCATCCAGCGGGGCTATGACGTCACCGAGTACACCCTGTGTTGCTTTGGAGGTGCGGGAGGACAGCATGCCTGCCAAATCGCCGATGCCTTGGGCATGAAGCAAATCTTCCTGCATCCTTATGCAGGTGTGCTGTCGGCTTATGGGATGGGATTGGCGGATTTGCGATCGCTCCGAGAACGCGCCATCGAAGCAGAACTCACCGAAGCGCTGCTGTCCACTTTGGAACGGGTATTAACGGAATTAGCCATAGCGGGTCGAGACGACCTCCAGCAACAGGGCATTAAAGCGGCAGCCAGCGATGCTCCGTTACAATCCGCGGGCCAAATTCAAATTGTTGCCAAGGTACACCTTCGCTACCAGGGTACCGACTCGTCTCTGCTGGTGAATTGGGGGAATTTGGCGAGTTTGCGATCGCAATTTGAAGCCCAACATCAGCAACGCTACGGCTTCAGCATGGAAAACAGACCTCTAGTAGTGGAAGCGGTTTCTGTGGAAGCGATCGGGGCAATGGATGTAGCTGGTGAGTTAGGTAGGGAGGAAGGCAGAGGGCAGGAGGCAGACGGCAGAAGGAAAGAGGCCATTGCAATGGTGTCTCTTTATAGTGGTGGTGCGTGGCATGAGGTTCCGGTTTACCGGCGGAGTGATTTGGGGGTGGGCGATCGCATCCCCAGCCCAGCCCTCATCATTGAACCCACCAGCACCACCGTTATTGAACCCGGTTGGGAGGCTACACTCACGGCACAGTCCAGTCTGCTACTCACCAAACTTGCTGAGGCTCAGATGGGGGACAATTCTGTTCCATCGACCCATCCATCCCCCTACCCATCGACCCAGCCCGACCCCGTTCTGCTCGAGATCTTTAATAACTTATTTCGGGCGATCGCCGAAGAAATGGGCGTCACCCTCCAGAACACCAGCTACTCCGTCAACATCAAAGAGCGGTTGGACTTCTCCTGTGCCCTATTTGACTCTCAGGGGCAATTGGTTGCCAATGCCCCTCACATTCCCGTTCACCTTGGCTCCATGAGCGAAAGTGTGAAGAGTTTGATTTCAGCAGTGGGTGATTCTATACAACCGGGCGATGTCTATGTTTCCAACAACCCCTACAACGGCGGCACCCATCTCCCAGACATCACAGTTATCACGCCGGTCTTTCCCCCGGATTCACCCACGGTTCCGCTCTTCTATGTAGCTTCGCGTGGTCATCATGCGGATGTTGGGGGCATGACCCCAGGTTCCATGCCCGCTCACAGCCAGACGATCGAACAAGAAGGTGTTTTACTCGATAACGTGCTGCTGGTTCGGGATGGGCATTTCCGAGAAGCCGAAATTCTGGGACTTTTAACCACTGGGCAGTATCCGGCACGTAACCCTGTGCAGAACCTGGCAGATTTGCAGGCGCAAGTGGCGGCCAATAAGCGAGGGGTGCAGGAATTGCAGCGGATGGTTAGCCGCTATGGGTTAGAGCAAGTGCAGACCTATATGCAACACGTTCAGGACAATGCAGAAGAGTCGGTGCGGCGGGTGATTACGGTGCTGTCTGATGGGCAGTTTACCTATCGCATGGATGATGGAACGCAGATTCAGGTGGCGATCGCCATCGACCACCCCACTCGCTCTGCCACCCTGGATTTCACAGGCACCTCTCCCCAACAACCCAACAACTTCAATGCCCCTCTCGCTATCTGTAAGGCTGTAGTCCTATATGTATTCCGCACACTGGTGGACGATAACATTCCACTGAATGCTGGTTGTATGAAGCCTCTGAGCATCAGTGTGCCGGAAGGGTGTTTGCTCAATCCAACCTATCCGGCGGCGGTAGTGGCGGGGAATGTGGAGACGTCGCAGGCGATCGCCAATACTCTTTACGGTGCTTTGGGGGTGATGGCAGCAGGTCAGGGCACCATGAATAATTTCACCTTTGGCAACAAGCGCTATCAATATTACGAAACAATCTGTGGTGGTTCAGGGGCGGGACCAGGCTTTGCCGGAACTGATGCTGTCCATACTCACATGACAAACTCTCGGCTCACGGATCCGGAAGTGCTGGAATGGCGCTTCCCGGTTTTAATTGAGAGCTTTAAGATTCGCCCCCATAGCGGTGGTAGAGGGCAATATGCTGGTGGAAATGGGGTTATTCGTCGGATTGAATTTCGAGAGGCAATGACGGCCTCCATTCTGTCAGGCCATCGTAAAGTTCCACCTTTTGGATTAGCTGGAGGGGAACCGGGGGTCATCGGGCGCAATATTGTTGAGCGAGAAGACGGCCAAATCGAATTTCTCAAGGGCTGCACAGAAGTTGCGGTACACCCAGGCGATACGCTGATTCTGGAAACTCCGGGGGGTGGAGGTTACGGGTCTTCTTCTTGAGTTGATCGCACTACGCACTTAGGAGGTTTCTGCATAAGAATCTACCCAGGATGTTGGTGCTTTGCCCGCGAAGCGGGCAAAGCACCAACATCCTGGGGGTAATTTCATTGTTGGAAATCTCCTTAAAACCAGAAGGGTTATGTTTGAAAAGCCGCGCGAATTGCAGCTGTTCAAACATAACCTGTGCGTAAAGCTCTATCAGTTTTGACAGACTCAGGGCTAAAGGGGAGATTGCTTCTAACATTCCCCGTTTTTTGTTAATCCCAGGGCGAGGGCTACAAGTTTTGCACGGAAACCTTATGGTTTCTACCTAAAATTCATTCTTGAAGCCGCCGCGCCATCCCGCATAATAGGAAATATTCGCACTAATGATGGGTAGGGTAACTCAGCGGCAATGCCAGGGTAATCCCCTCTGGAATAGTGTGTCTTCCTAAAATCATTGTTAAAATCGGTTACAAAGATTAAACTAATCCAACCATCCAACGAGGGAAGCAGTGGGAGCTATGGGTCGAGTCGGTGTCCTCTTGTTAAATCTGGGCGGGCCGGACAAATTAGAGGATGTACGTCCTTTCCTCTACAACTTGTTCGCTGATCCAGAAATCATCCGTTTGCCGATTCCCTGGCTGCAAAAACCCCTGGCCTGGTTTATTGCAACCAGCCGCAGCGGCAAATCCCAGGAAAACTATCGTCAGATTGGTGGTGGGTCGCCCCTCCGCCGTATCACGGAAGAGCAGGCGCAAGCCCTCCAGCAAGAGTTAACCCGCCAGGGTCAGGAGGCTCAGGTCTATATCGGGATGCGCTACTGGTATCCCTTTACGGAGGAGGCGATCGCCCGCATCAAACGCGATGGTGTTGAGCGCCTAGTCATCCTTCCCCTCTACCCCCAGTTCTCCATTAGCACCAGCGGTTCTAGCTTCCGATTACTTGAGAAGCTGTGGCGGGAACACCCCGACCTCAAGCCACCCGAGCACACTGTCATTGCATCCTGGTATCAGCGTCCGGGCTATCTGCAAGCCATGGCAGATTTGATCGCCCAACAGCTTTCTCAGTTTGAAAATCCTGACTCCGTTCACATCTTCTTCAGTGCCCATGGGGTGCCCGTGAGCTACGTAGAGGAAGCGGGAGACCCTTACCAGCAGGAGATTGAGGAATGTACGCGGCTAATCATGCGGACCCTCAATCGACCCAATGAGTACACTCTGGCTTACCAGAGCCGAGTTGGCCCTGTGGAGTGGTTGAAGCCTTACACCGAGGATGCAATCACGGAGCTGGCTGAGCGGGGTGTAGATAAGCTACTGGTTGTGCCCATTAGCTTTGTCTCCGAGCATATCGAAACCCTTCAGGAAATTGACATCGAGTATCGGGAGATCGCAGAAGAGGCGGGAATTCACACCTTTCAACGGGTACCTGCACTGAATACTCATCCCATCTTCATCGACGAGCTGGCAAAGATTGTGGTAGATGCCCTCAATAAACCCAGTGTGGATGTGGCCGAAACCCTGCGTCCCAACGATACGATGAAGATCTACCCGCCTGAGGGGTGGGAGTGGGGCCTGACGCCGGGTGCCGAAGTGTGGAATGGTCGTCTCGCTATGCTGGGCTTCCTGGCCCTCCTGGTGGAGCTGATTAGTGGTCACGGCCCTCTCCATTTTGTCGGATTGCTCTAAACAAAATTTGACTTTCACAGAATAAAAATCTGTGGAGACAAAAACTTTAGAAGCCGCAGTTCCCAAGGAACTGCGGCTTCTTGCTTTGCCTACAGGGTCCGTTCAAATAGGCTTAATCTCAGATGCCTGTTGTTCAACCCAGGCTTCCCACAGGTCAGGTCGGCGCTCTTGGGTGCGCCGAAGCTGTTGTTCATGTCGCCAACGCGCGATCGCCCCATGATTTCCTGACAGCAACACCTCAGGCACCTTCATTCCTCGAAACTCAGCCGGACGGGTATATTGCGGGTAATCCAGCAAACCGGCCTCAAAACTTTCAGCCTTTAACGACTCCTCTTTACCCACAGTTCCAGGCCGCAAACGAATCACTCCATTCATCAATGCCAGGGCTGGAATTTCTCCACAGGTCAGAACAAAATCTCCCAGAGAAACCTCGCGGGTCACTAACTCTAACACCCGCTCATCAACCCCTTCATAGTGACCACAGAGAATCACTAACTGATCGTAATTCTGGGCCATGTCTTGAAATAGCCCTTGCCGCATCGGCTCCCCTTGAGGTGTCATAAAGACTACTTCTCGACGGGGTAACACGGGTAAGGATTCGATCGCCGCAAAAATGGGTTCCGGTTTCAGCAGCATGCCCACACCACCGCCATAGGGTTCATCGTCCACCTTCCGGTGTTTGTCTATGGCAAAATCGCGCGGATTTGTGAAATGCACCTCAGCAATACGGTTGGCCAGAGCTCGACCCATTAACCCAGACTCAAGCGGCGAGGTAAAAAAATCGGGGAATAGGGTTACTACATCAAAGCGGAGGGGTAATGGCCCCTGAAGATCCATCATTGTCATTGCCCAAATATTGCCATCTGTCCATCATGAGCAATTTTTCTCGCCCCTTTCAACGATATAGCAACCACCTGAAAGTTTGAACTATTGAGAATAAACACAGCCATTCTTCTCAGGACTTATGCATTTGTGTTGTGGTGGGGTACTTCGCACCCCACCACAACACAAATGCATAAGTCCTGCTTCTGATAAGCTTCAAGCCCTGAAAACAGTCCAAAATGTCAAGGTTTCCTGTCTCAACAACAGGCGCTGTCCGATAGATTAATTTAGAAGGGGTTGAATGAATTGATTCTGGTGTGCCTGTCATCCTAAACATCAATTCCTAGAAATCTTCCAGATATGGAACGTTTCAAACACCTCGATCGAACGTGGACGGAGTGAACGGGTAGGATATGAGGATCGGTTGATTGCATTAGAAGCGTGAGGTCTTGTCTTATGAAAAGCGCTGCAAAAGCGATCGCCCCCCTCTTCGATTATCGTGGCTAGCCCGATGAGTGATTCCGCTAACCAGACCGGATTAGGGTTCTCTACTCATGAAAAAACAAACGTTTGCCCTAAACCGGTTATTGCGGCAAATCACCAACTTCACCCCAAGGAACGGTATGATGCTGCAATTGGAAACTGAAACCCTGCTTCCCAGGATGTCCGAGAAAACGAATACAGCAGTACTGGTAATCGGTGGTGCCGAGGACAAAGTCCACGGACGGATGATACTTACAACATTTTTTAATCGTGCGGGTGGCACCGATGCCCGAATTGCGATTATTCCGTCTGCCTCACGGGAACCTGTGATCATTGGCAACCGCTACCAAACCATCTTTGAGGATATGGGAGCCAAGGCCATTGAGGTGATCGATGTTCGCGAACGGGAGCAAGCTGATGATCCCCATTGGCAAAGCTTCCTGGACGATTGCACGGGGGTGTTTATCACCGGGGGCGATCAACTGCGGCTCTGTGGTCTGCTGGCCGATACGCCTATCATGGATAAGGTTCGCATTCGCGCTCAACTTGGCGAAGTTACCCTCGGTGGCACCAGTGCTGGGGCTGCCATTATGGGCCAGCATATGATTGCTGGGGGCGGCAGTGGAGAATCACCCAACCGTTCTCTGGTTGACTTGACCGCCGGACTCAACATTATTCCAGATGTGATTGTGGATCAACATTTCCACAACCGAAACCGGATGGCCCGTCTGATGAGCGCGATCGCCTCCTATCCCGATCGCCTGGGCATTGGCATTGATGAAGACACCTGTGCCATGTTTGAGTCGGATGGATCGTTCCAGGTCATCGGGAAAGGCACCGTTACAGTCATTGATGCCGGAAACATTTCATTCACAAACCAGCCCAGCGTGGGAACAAGCGATCCTCTCAGTATTCACAACATGAAGGTGCACATTATGTGCCATGGCGATCGCTACGATTATTACAAGCGAAAGCTTCTGCCCAAACACGTCTAATTCACGATAGAAATAGTCGTTTGGTATTGGCGATTGTAAGGTTTTACCAACTTTTTGATAGTTTTGCTACTAAACTATCCTTAAATCACTCTCTCCTTAAGGGGTTCGTAATTAACGTCTTAATGAACGCATGCTCGATTCCTTCAGACTCTTTTTACGGACGCTCTACCTATTGGCAACAACTCGTCGTCAAAGTGTTCTCCAGGAACAGTTTGATGGTTTCCTGGCAAAGGACACTAGAGCTTTGTTGTGATGGCCCGCATCTGCTCTCACCTTCAGACCTAATCCTGTATGAAAATCCTTAAGACTCAAACACTGCGAGGGGCAAATTACTGGAGTATCCGGTATAAGAAGCTAATCGTTGCTCGACTGGATCTGGAGGATTTAGCAAATCGGCCGTCTAACGAAATACCGGGCTTTTATGAAGGCTTAGTGGAAACCCTTCCGAGTTTGGTCGAGCACTTCTGCTCCCCTGGATGTCGTGGTGGTTTCCTGATGCGTGTTCAGGAAGGCACGATGATGGGGCACATTGTCGAGCATGTTGCTCTGGAGTTGCAAACCCTGGCCGGGATGCCCGTTGGCTTTGGCCGCACTCGGGAAACCTCAGAGCCCGGAATCTATCAGGTCGTATTTGAGTACGAAGATGAGCAGGCCGGACGTTATGCTGCGCGGGCTGCTGTTCGTCTCTGCCAAAGCATTGTTGATCGCGGCACCTACCCGGCTGAAGAGCTAGAGCAAGATTTACGGGATTTACAAGAATTTGCCCAGGACTCCTCCCTTGGGCCCAGCACCGAGCATATTGTCACAGCCGCTAAGGAGCGCAATGTTCCCTGGATGCCGTTAAGTGTGCGATCGCTCATCCAGCTTGGCTACGGGGTTCACCAAAAACGTATTCAGGCGAGCTTGACCAGCTTTAGCGGGATCTTAGGCGTAGAGCTAGCCAGTGATAAGGAAGGGACAAAGCGGATTCTCCAGGACGCTGGGGTTCCCGTTCCCCGAGGCACCGTTATTTACTATGAGGATGAGCTAGAAGAAGCCATCGATGAGGTAGGTGGCTTTCCTATCGTCATTAAGCCGTTAGACGGTAACCATGGCCGAGGTATCAGTATTAACCTCACGACCATGGAGCAAGCGGAGGAAGCCTACGAAGCCGCTCTGGAAGAATCTAAGACGCGATCGGTTATTGTAGAACGCTTTTATACTGGCCGTGATCACCGCATTCTGATCATCAATGGCAAAGTGGTTGCGGTGGCTGAGCGGGTTCCTGCTCATGTTATCGGTGATGGCAAGTCCACTATTCAAGAATTGGTTAATGAAACAAACAGCGATCCACTGCGGGGTTCAGGCCACGCTAACGTTCTGACCGCTATTGAACTCGATCGCGCTGCTTTTCAAATGCTTGATCGCCAGGGCTACACTTTAGAAACAGTGCTGCCCGCTGGAGAAATCTGCTACTTAAAGGCGACAGCCAACCTCAGTACAGGTGGCATTGCCATTGACCGCACTGACGAAATTCACCCTGAAAACCTCTGGATCGCCGAACGAGCAGCCCGTATTGTCGGTCTGGATATTGCTGGCATCGACATGGTGATTGAGGATATTTCTCGTCCTATGCGCGAGGTGGATGGAGTCATCGTCGAAATCAACGCGGCACCAGGCCTGCGGATGCACTTCTCCCCCAGTCAAGGCACCCCTCGCAATGTGGGAGCGGCGATCGTTGATATGTTGTTCCCACCGGGAACCCCTAGCCGAGTTCCCATCATTGCCGTTACTGGGACAAATGGAAAAACTACTACTAACCGCCTGATCGCCCATATCTTCAAACAAACCGGGCAGATTGTGGGTTACACCACAACAGACGGGATTTACATTGGCGATTTCCTGGCAGAAGCAGGGGACACGACTGGTCCTCAGAGTGCCCAGGTTATCCTGCAAGACCCAACTGTAGAAGTTGCCGTGCTGGAGACGGCGCGGGGCGGTATCCTCCGTTCTGGCCTGGGATTTGACCAGTGCGACGTAGGGGTTGTGTTGAATGTCGCTGCCGATCACCTGGGTATTGGCGATATCGATACGGTTGAGGATCTGGCTCACCTGAAGAGTGTGGTAGCAGAATCCACCAGCCCTAATGGCTATGTTGTGCTAAACGCCGATGATGCTTTAGTCACTGCGATGGCAAAGCGAGCTAAAGCGCAGATCACCTATTTTTCCATGAATCCAGAGAACCCTATCATTCAGCGCCATACGGCTCAGGGAGGCTTGACGGCGGTGTATGAAGACGGTTACCTCTGTATTCTCAAAGGCGACTGGACGCTACGTATCGAGCGAGCGGCAGATGTGCCCCTGACGATGGGCGGCCGAGCTCCGTTTATGATTGCCAACGCTCTAGCGGCTTCTCTGGCCGCATTTGCTCAAGGGGTGCCTATCGAGACGATTCGAGCTGCCCTGGCGACATTCCAAGCATCCGCAAATCAGACCCCAGGCCGAATGAATCTATTCAATCTGGGTAAGTTTCATGCCCTGGTAGATTATGCGCATAACCCCCATAGCTATGAGGCTTTGGGTGGCTTCATTCGCAATTGGGATGGTGAAAGAATTGGCGTGATTGGAGGACCTGGCGATCGCCGCGACGAAGATTTCATCACCGTGGGTCGGCTCTCTGCTGCCATGTTTGATCGCATCATTGTCAAAGAGGACGATGATACCCGTGGTCGCCCGCGAGGTGACGCTGCCAAGCTCATCGTTGAAGGTATCCGGCAAATTCAGCCCAACATGAATTACACGGTGATACTGAATGAGACAGAAGCAGTTAATCAAACCCTCGACAACGCGCCCGACGGTAGCCTCGTGGTGATTCTGCCGGAGAGTGTGAAGCGGGCGATCGCCCTTATCGATGCCCGGCGGCCGTTGCAAGAGGCGATCGCCCTCCAAACTCCCACAACTCAAACTGAGGCCAACACCGAATTCTCAGAAGCAACTGCTTCAGATAATGGTTCTTCTGACGGTGTTGAATTGGAAGAACTTGTCTAAGGAGATTTCCAACAATGAAATTATCCCCAGGATGTTGGTGCTTTGCCCGCGAAGCGGGCAAAGCACCAACATCCTGGGTAGATTCTTATGCAGAAACCTCCTAAAAACTTGTTTGAGAAGGTTGATTTTCTAGCTGAAAGGCATGGAAAATCGACCTTCTAAATTAGTCTTTAAACGACTTCTAAAAGATTTACTTACAGCGCTTCGCACTTGAATCAGCCACGGTTGTTTTTGTGAGAGACGCGCTCTGCGCGTCTCTCAAAAAAACAACCGTATTTTGAGCGCTTGAAAAGCGCTGTAATAGATATACTCATAGCCATTTTTGGCATAACGAAAACGGCTGCAACTGACATTAATGCACAAGTCCCAATATGGAGCAATCCATACAGAGAATGTGCTTAGTATTAAACACCAAGCATATTCTCTGCATGGATTGGAAGTTATTCCTTGGTGTCGTCGCCTTCTTCCAGTTCACCACTATTACTTTTGATTTCTTCCTTAAATCCCCGTAGGGTTTTTCCCAGGGCACTGCCCAATTCTGGGATGCGTTTTGGCCCAAAAATTATAATAGTCAAAACCGCAATAATTGCGACTTCAGGCCAGCCAAGACCAAATAACATGAACGTCTCCTGTAATCCGTTTTACCCGCTTTTCTGCTGTTTTATGGGTGCAGCGTAGTCGCTTAGCTTCTTTCCATAGCCTGTTCTAACTATACCCTTGCGTGGCTAGTTAGGATATCAAGAGCATTTTAGAGCAAGGCTTCAAAATGCTCTTGATATCCTAACTAGCTGCAATAGCAATATCAATGGAGGTATTCTGCAAATTTTAGAGATTGTTGGTTTCCCTGCGGCTTACAGTCGAGGTAATGAAGCTAAGGCCTCATCCGCTTGTCGAAATCGTTGCATCAGCTCGGGCTCCGTCATTTTCCGGAACCATTCAAATAGCTCTGGGTTAATCGTTAGAAACTTTTCTAACTCCAAACGGAAGCCCCGCTTCGGCATATCCTGAGGATCCATTCCCGTGATTGCAGATACCAGCGTAACTCCAAGACTGTAGAGGTCTGATGCAGTTACAGCGCGTCGTCCCATTTGTTCGGGAGGGATATATCCATCCGTGCCGACCAGACTAAAAGTGGTTCCATCGCTAGGAGCTAGAGATTTGACCGAACCAAAATCCACTAGACAGATTTGTGACATCAGTTGGCTCGGATCTTCCGAAAGCAGAATATTGCCGGGTTTGATATCGCGATGAATAATAGGTGGTTTTCTACCGTGTAGGTAAACCAGAATTTCCAGGACAATGCGTGCGACCTGGCACGCCTCTGCCTCTGTCAAGAGGCGTCCTTCCTCCATGTAGCGGTACAACGATTTCCCAGGCATATAGCTTTGAATTAGGGCTAACCCCTTGCCATTGCGGGGTAGGGCAATCTCGAAATAGCCCAAGTAGCGGGGCGTAGCTGGATGTTCCAGAGTTTGCAGGATATCCACTTCCCGCTTAAACAGTTTCAGGTCATCGGGGGCCATGTTCTCGTCAATGAACAAGAGTTTCAGGATGACTGGGGAATCCGTGATAAGGTCACGGGCCAATAATGTCCAGCGCCCTGCTTTTTTCCCTAGCTGTTGTTCAACTTCGTAGCGATCGCCCAGTATTTGACCTGACATAATGATTCCTATAGTGACTACGTTATTCAGGTAGTTGTCTTGGTGATTGCGGGCCTCCTGCAATCCATCCTACTTGGTGACCTGGATACAGTTGCTTCTCTGTTTCTAAAGCTTACAGTTCCCCGTCGGGAACGTATCATCTCATATCTTTATATCGCGATCTTGAATTCCCGTATGCCTTCTTCTACCTCATCTCTTCGAAGCCAACTTCACCCCCTGATTCACCAACTGGCGGATCGGTTGGAAGCGGTTTGGCAGCATCATCTAGAGCTGCAACCTTACCATCTACCCGAAGACCTGGGGTACGTGGAAGGCAAACTCGAAGGGGAAAAATTGATCATTGAGAACCGCTGCTACCAGACACCACAGTTTCGCAAAATTCATCTGGAACTGGCTAAAGTAGGCCAGGGCTTAGATATTTTGCACTGTGTAATGTTTCCCCGCCCAGACTATGATTTACCCATGTTTGGGGCTGATTTAGTTGGAGGTCGAGGACAAATTAGTATGGCCATTGCCGATCTCTCCCCAGTTCGTTCTGACCATACCCTACCCGACGCCTACCAACAGTCTCTCCAGGCACTTCCTTCCTCGGAGTTCTCAGACAACCGCAGTTTTCCGACGTGGGCCACGATCTTCTCAGACTTCTGCCTGTTTATCCGGCCCCAATCTCCCGAGGAGGAGACGGCATTTTTGAATCAGGTGGAAGCTTATATGACGGTGCATTGTGAGCGGGCGATCGCCACGCCATCTACCCCGGAGCAACGTAGCGAGATCATGGCCGGACAGGAGCGTTACTGCACTCAACAACAGCAGAATGACAAGACCCGTCGTGTTCTCGAAAAAGCCTTCGGAGCCGAGTGGGCAGAACGCTACATGACGACAGTTCTATTCGACCTGGCTCCGGCAGAAGACTAGGACGCGTTACCTTTAAAACAGGCTCTGAAGCCCAAAAAGAAAAATTGCGGGTGCATTGCACCCGCAATTTTTCTTTTTTACTAGGTGGATGGGACTAAGCGTTTTCGCAGAGACTCTGCTCGGCGCTTCGCCGTGCTATTTTTAGGCTCTGACTTGAGGGCTGCTTCGTAGGTTTCTAAAGCCTGGGCAACCAGTTGTTTCTTCTCATAGGCAAAACCAAGGTTGTTTAGAGCCGTCACATAACCCGGCACCTGATCCACGGCTTCTTTATAGTTACGGATGGCAAGGTCATATTGCTCCTGGGCAGCATAGGCGTAGCCCACGGCATTGTGCAGCAGTGCTTTATTCTCAGCACCTTCTAAGTCTTTAGACTTCAGCGCTTTTTGGAACTCAGCGATCGCCTGAGTGTACAGGCGCTTGTCCAACAAAATACTGCCCAATTCGTAATGTTCCCGCGCATTTCCTTTTCCTTGTTTCAGTTGAGCTTGCAACCGATTCAGCCGAGTTTCAGTACGCCGTGTGCGTAGAACCTGACGAACCAAAAACACCGCTGCGATGGAGAGCAAGCTCACCAGAAGGCCAAGATAGAGCGTTGGAAACGTCCCTTCGTTCATATCGTTAAAACCGCCTGTAATCGGAGTAAAAATTCCCTTTTCTCCTAGCCTACACCACAACCCTGTACTTCTTGGGCACAGCTATAGCCTTTGTCGCGTTAGTTGGGATATCAGGAATGAGTGGGAAGTACTGCTCTCACTCACTTCAGGCCATTTAGGTTAAGACACGAAGAGAGGGTAAATGCAAAGCATCTACCCTCTCTTTTACTCACAGCAGACTGGCTGCATTCAACGCTGCGATCGCTTGTTCCTAATCACGGTTCAAAGCAATTAGCAGCCGCAGAATGAACACGAACAGGTTGATGTAGGTCAGATACATCGACAAAGCTGCTGATAGATACTGCTCATCGCGGTAAGCCCGAGGCAACACAAAAAAGTCGACAACGGCTGAACCAACAAACAGCAATACGCCTATCCCAGAGATGGCAATCTCTATGAAAGTTGGAGTGTATACCCCAAATAGGGAAAGGGCCAGTTGTGCGATTAGCACAACGAACAAGGCCATAATGCCAATACGGATAGTTTGTGACAGGGCCATGCCATCTTGTTCAGATAGGTTAGAGCCAATTTGTCGCGCAGCGATAAAAGTGACTCCACATCCCAAAGCGGCAATACCGAGGCTAGCAATGCCTACAGTCCCAAGAGCCACAAAGACTAAACCGCTCAAGGTATACCCTGATAGCAAGCTATAGGTGGCTAAAAGCGGTAGTGCAGTTCCGTTATTACCTTTAGCTGCGACGCCCTGGGCAACAAAGAAAAGGGCCAATTCAGCAACAAAGGCCACCCAGAAGGTGGTCATAAACAGACCTGGGTTACTCTGGATCACACCCAATCCGCCATAGGTACCCAGGGCGGTCAGAATCAGCCCACCACCCAAATAGGGCAGCGCATTCTTAATAACATTGGGCCCGACTAGAGCCTGAGTTTGCGCATCACGGAATGCCTTACGAAAATTACTCGTGCTGGTCATAACTCAATCAATCTCCAAAGGTATGCATGGTTTAAACACCTTCTGACCTGAGTCATCAAATTTTTAGAAGATGCTTGAAGAGGTCCACGGAGAGACCAATGTTTTGCTAGTGGAAACTGCAAAAGTTTCTTTTCAAACACCCCCTTCTATCAGGGGCAGTAGATATTCATGCCTTTTCTACGCTTCCATACTCCCCTACTCTAAACTATTTGCTAAATTTCAGTTGTTCAATTGCTGACTTCGCATTACGAAGTAACCAATAGTTTCCTTTTGTTAACGATAGGTTCATGCCTCTCTATACCCTTAGATAGAGGCAGAAGATTTCTCGAATTGTCGCAGCTACAGCAAATTCGGGAACTATAACCGCAGGAGGCGATCGCTTCAAGCCTCAAACGGGCTCATCCGTAGGGTTACACAACATTCCGTAATTACGCTGAGCTAGTTAGGGGTCTCGCCCCACATTTCCCAGTGAATTAACGATGGTTGTTACCTCGCCATCCTTAGAGAATTAGCCTAAATCAAACCCCGCAGGTATCCACAGATGACGGCTAATTCCTCCTCCCTTCGGTCTCGTAGCATGGAATTGCTGATGGCCTATCAGCAGAACCCGTCTGTGAGCATTCGCAACCGACTCGTTCAGCTCAATGCCGGTCTGGTACGCAAGATTGCCCACCGTGTTAGCCACCAATGTGCAGAACCCTATGAAGATCTCGAACAGATTGGCTATTTGGGTTTAATCCGGGCTATTGAGCGATTCAATCCGAGCCAGGGTTGTGCCTTCAGTTCCTTCGCCGTTCCCTACATCCGTGGCGAAATGCTGCACTTCCTGCGCGATCGTGGCAGTGCCCTGAAAGTACCCCGCCGTTGGCAAGATCTCCAGAAAGAAGGCCAGCGCGTTCGCATTCAGTTGACTAAAGATCTGGGACGCAATCCCAACGAACGGGAAGTTGCAGACGCCCTCGGTATCTCCCTGGCAGAGTGGCATGAAGTGCGTGTAGCTGTGAAGAACCGCCTGCCCCTCAGCTTGGATGCAACGGTTCAACAAGTGGATTCCACCATCACTCTGGGCGAGACCCTGCCGGATATCAACTACCAGGCCATCCAGCGTCTGGAGGAAGACCGCCAGCAGCTCCAGCGTGCCCTGAACCAGTTGGAAGATAAGACCCGCGCTGCTGTGGAGTTTGTGTTTTTCAACGAACTGTCTCGTAAGGAAGTAGCTGAGCGGATCGGTGTCAGCCCTATGACCGTTACCCGTCGCATCCAGCGCGGTCTAGAGCAGATGATGACTTTCCTGCAAGTACAAGCTCTGCAAACAGACGCTCAATCCTAAGTCACTCAATCCTAAGTCACTCTAAAATCCCCTGAAAACTTGGAAGACACACCATCTAGATGGTGTGTCTTCCAAGTTTTTAAAGCTGCGATAGGGCATTTCGCTTCCTGATGTCCAAGCTCCGCTTCGGTACTTATACTCTCTGGGAGTCCAACTGGCTCCTAGATAACCTCTTATAAGTTAGTAACCAGGAATTAGCTCAGACGGGCATTGCACTCCAGGATAAGTCGTTGGTTTGCAACGGCATGGGGTTGAAGGGTTAACGCTCGCTGAAAGGCTTGGATGGCAGCAACATATTCGCCCAGAGCGGCATGGCATAATCCCTTGCCATGAATGGCTCCGAAATGGATAGGGTTGCGGGCAATAACTTGTTCACAGTCTGCCAGGGATTTTCGATATTGGTGCTGGACAAAATAGAGGACAGCCCTACGATTCCAGGCTTCTGCAAAATCTGGTTGGTCGTCAATTAGCTGAGTCAGCACTTGCTCAGCCTGCAAATATTTGCCAGATTCCATCAAAATTTGGCTCTGTTCCAAGATTTCTAGGCCATAAGTTCCCTTTTGCGTGAACCAGCGCCGCCAGAGTTCACGGGTGGCTAACTCGCGGACCTCTTCGTCTTCACTTTTCAGGTCGGCGAGCAATGCCTCAATGCTTTTATCCTCCATGGACTTAAACCTCGGCTCTCAGCTTGCTGTGGTTGTCTCTACTGCCATCTTGCACCAGAAAACGCCAAGGAGATTCCGCCCCTTGACCCTTACAGATGGGACTGCCGTTATAGCTATACGCACTTATGTTAGGGCAGAAGGAAAGGATTAGGGGGCTTAACCCTTTTCTTCTGCCCGCTGTAAACCATAAAACCCCATCCCTCCTGAGCGCAAAGTTCCCTGCAAGGGCGACAAACTCTTTGTTAGCTCGTCAGGTGGATCTCATATAACGCCTTCGACCAGAGCTTGCAGCTTATGAGCGTCTCACTGGTGGAAGAGTAGAACGATTTCGTCCAGTGAAATATGAAATAAACAAGTGTGTTTCATAGAAACAAATGAGCGAGAGGAGGGCGATCGCCCTCCTCTCGCTCATAGTTAAGATTTTGTAGAGTGCCAGCCAGGGGCTATAAACGGTGTAAGCTATCCCCTTACTTCATGGCTGTATTCCTCCAATGGCCGGGCTGCATTGACGAGGGTAAGCAACGGTCCAGTTTGCTCTTGACCGGTGGTAGCGAGATCACTGTGGCACAGATAGACGCGATCGCCCGTCCGGTGCAACAAATCTCGCACTTGCCGCTCCAGTCGCTGTTGATCAGCCTCCAGAACATCAGCCGTTGTCCAGGGGCGACCTGACCATTCCTGCAACATCAGGGGAGCCCCAAATAGGTCACTGTTCCCGGTGAGCCAAAGGGGAGAGCCCGCATCCAGCCAGAACTGCCAACGATGGAATAGCCGTGCTGCCCGGTATTGATAAATCGTAGCCAGGGTAACGGCCTTGCGTTCTGTAATCGGTCGAGCCGGATAGGGATCCGCGGTGAGGGTGCCATTGCGGAGCAGCGTGATGAAATGCCCTACTGAGGTGCTCATGTCTCGGCGGCGACCCTGGGGATTGGACGCCTCTACCTGAAATAGGCGAGAGTCTACTTCCCAATAATGTTGCGCCGTTTCCATAAACTCTCGTAAGGCGGCCAGGCGATCGTAAGCCAGATGACTTCCCCCCAACAGAAACCGCTGAATAGCCCGATCAAGAAGGGTCACTGGGCTGGGTATTAGCCGTTGTTGTTGCTGAAGCTGTTGATCCGAAATCCATTGCCGAATCTGTTCGTAGGCATCTGCTGCCCGATATCCCAGACGATCCCAGCGAGGAAATGCTGTGATCGGCAACAGGGTCGGTCGCTCTAAGTCGGGCACAAAACAGTGATCCACCAGCAACCCGGCCCGCACAGGGTCGATATGAGATTGTTCCAGAGTGGAGGTTTGAGGATCCAATAGAGCCGGTTGGCTCAGGATGATGAGCAATTCAGCGATCGCCCCCATCTCCAACATTCCTCCCAGCCCTGGGTAAACCATCGCCATGATGGTCAGCAGGACCCGTACGGTAGGATATCCCACCAGGGGTTCTTGCTCATTCAACGCCTCCACGGCTACTCCCTGGCGGCTGAGAATTTCGCGCAGCGTGTAACGGGCGATCGCATCCAACCCGGGTCCAATAATAGCGACCTCTTGCGACTCCACTTGCCCTGATTGAATCCCCTCTATCACGACTTCTGCGGTCCGTCGCAACAACTGCGCCCGTGACACTGTTTGGATACTGCGAATGGTTTCTGGCATGGCTGGTAACAACACCGGCTCTCGTACCCAGCCCACCAGGGTTTCTGCCCACGCTACCCCTAAGCTATCGGAGGGGCTGGGCAATGTCAGGACTTGACAACGCTCCTGCAGACTAGCGAGAGCTTGAGGATCTGCTCCTAAACCCCGACGAATTGCTCTGTTGGGGTTGAAGGTGAAAACTCCGGGGAGATCTTGGTCTAGGAAGAAGTTGAAGAGTTGGAGAGCGATCGCCGGATACTCATCCACATCATCCGCCAGCACCGCCCGGTATCGTTGCCGCAGTCGCTCCTGATAACCAGGATGGGGTAGTAAATAGCGCCAGTAAAGGTCTGTTACCAGGCCATAGGTGAGCAATCCCCGCTCAAGGCACCATTCCCGCCATCGTTGTAATACCTCTCCAATAACGTCCCATAGAGGCGAAGATCCAAATCCATCCTCTAAAACGCCCGGAATATTCTCCAGCGGTATAGTGCCAAAGGCGGCAAGCTGGAAGAGGTCGAGCGATCGCCGCACCACAAAATAATCTGACACCCCTTCCATTTTGAGGCGACCGCTTTCCAGGTCCGGTTGCCACAGTCGGGTTGCCAATTCTTGCTCAGTTTCAGGACGTAGCCGCAACGGGAAGCGGGCTGGAATACCCAATTGCTCTACCAGTAGGGGGTAGAACAGAATGACCTCATCCTGAAAAAAACCCAGAGGAGTTGTGGAGTCAAAAGGGTAGGGGAAAGGTGGGGTATCGGACCTACCTTCCCCCAGTAGGTTAGCTAATTGCTCTGCGAGATGAATTCGGTTGTCCCCCGTTGCCGCGAACACCAGCATCGGCTGTGGGGGAAGTTCGGATTGGGGATCTCCTAAGACTTGGGCTAGGGTGCCAAATTGCTCCACCAACCGCTGGGTCTTGCCACTTCGGGTGCCGCCCAAAATCCATTGGTTAGGAAATACAAGGGGAGTCATGGAACTTGGCGACTAAATTCTGCCGTCCGCTTTCTCAAATACTATACTTTCTTCATTCACCTTTACCTCGCTTACAGGATAGGTTGTCGATCCCGAATCTCATCAGGGATCTCACCTATCTGTCGTGGGGATGTTTAAAAAGTTGCACTTTTCGTGTACCTATGTCTGAGAAATACCCTCTAGGGGGATCTTCCTTAATCATCTGTTAAGGAAATTCGTTTCCCAAATGTCGGTTTTAGCATTCGGGCCTTGCTAGTCTTACCCCGAAGTCCCTTCAATGTCATGATTTATCCTTGCCTCTCCACGTTTGAACCGTTACCCCGGGTTTATCGGTGTTTAGTGCAGTTTTATGAAAAACTCAGTTTCCACAGTGTTTAACCGCTTAGCCCAGGGTGCCAATCAATGGCTTATGCGGACTCCTGAGCGCGCCCTTGACGAAGCCTACGAAGCCGCCATGCGGATTAAGGCTATTGAAGACAACCATTTCAATGGGGCTCGTATCTCTGTGGAGTATGGCAACTACGGCCGTAGCACCATGGACTACTTCCAGAGCGAGTTGCGGAAGTACCTCAACATTGCCAAAGTTCGGCTAGCGGAATTTCGAGCTAGTAACACACTGCTTCGGCTTTCCAACCGCTCATTCACCGAAGTGCAGATGGATGAAGCCGACACAGAGGAGTACCGCATTAATATCATTGATAAGCCAGCCCTCATTCTGCGTAAGTTAAACGCGATTGATGAGATCATCGCCCGCTACAGCTATGCTGGGCCTCCTCCCTCCGCCATTATGGTGGTCTCCGAGAATAGCCAAAAACCTGCTCGTAACGGAAAGCGCCCAACCCCAGCAGTACAACGGGCTAATGGGAACTCTCTTGCCGATCGTCCCACTCCTCTCAGCCGCCGAGCTAAAACCGAGGAATTGGTAGACAACGTAGAATCCATCGCCGATAAGACAGGAGTACTACCTCGTTCGATTCTCAAAAGTGTGGAACGGGTCAAGCGTGAGCTCGATCCCAATGCCGAACGGGACGTTGTTGATAACTATCGGCGTTCCAAAATGCGCACCACGATCGCCGTCCGATTGGTCCTGTTACTCGTTATTATTCCGTTGCTGGTACAGCAGGTTAGCAAAAGCTTTGTCGTGGGTCCTATTGTG
This sequence comes from Leptolyngbya sp. PL-A3, assembly GCF_039962325.1. NCBI lineage: Bacteria > Bacillati > Cyanobacteriota > Cyanophyceae > Leptolyngbyales > Leptolyngbyaceae > Leptolyngbya > Leptolyngbya sp. PL-A3. The sequence continues at coordinate 22,172 of NZ_JAMPLB010000021.1, read as the reverse complement.
GATCGGATGCGAACTCCGGAAGCTTCTGCTCTGTTCATCAACATGGATATGGAGGAGGAAGCTCTAACCGAGTTGAATCGTTACGAAGAGCGGCTGCGATTTGAACGGCTCATTGGGAAGGCTCCAGACTTGACTGATGAGAAAATCGAAGAATCGCTGAAGGAACGGGCGGTTGAGCTGGCAGAAGAATTTCGGCTTCAGAGCAATGATGCGATTAAAAACGTCTTCTCGGATATGCTGGCTGGGGTGGCTTTTATGTTCATTCTGGTTAATAGCCGCGAGGAGATCGAGATCCTCAAATCCTTTATTGATGAATTGGTTTATGGCCTCAGTGACAGCGCCAAAGCGTTCATCATCATTCTCTTTACCGACATGTTTGTTGGTTTCCACTCACCTCACGGCTGGGAGGTATTGTTGGATGGGGTAGCACGCCACTTCGGCTTAGAAGCTAATCATGATTTTATCTTCCTGTTCATTGCTACCTTCCCAGTGATTCTGGACACTATCTTCAAATATTGGATTTTCCGATACCTCAACCGGATTTCTCCTTCTGCTGTGGCAACTTACCGAAATATGAACGAGTAATTTCAGCCCCACTCCTTTTTAAGGAGACACTGAAGCGTCAGCGAAGCTTGGTAAGGGCATGAGTTAAGGCGAGGTTTAACAGACAGTGCCCAAAACGCTAATCAAATGAAACGCTCTAATCAATAAAAAGGAGGCTGCGACTTCGCAGCCTCCTTTTTTCATCGAATCGAGGTCACTATAGCTGTTTCACAGAAGCCACCAGATCCGTCAGCACATCGCGTGCGTTGCCGAATAACATCATGGTCTTGTCATCGTAGAACAGCTCATTCTCAACCCCTGCAAACCCGGCGCTCATCCCGCGCTTGATCACAATCGTGTGGTGCGCTTTGTCTACTTCCAGAATGGGCATGCCGTAAATGGGGCTTTGAGCATTGCTCCGTGCCGCTGGGTTCACCACATCGTTAGCGCCAATCACCAGTGCTACATCTACCCGCTCAAATTCAGGGTTGATGTCCTCCATGTCATAGAGTTGGGGATAGGGCACATTGGCCTCGGCCAGCAGTACGTTCATATGACCTGGCATCCGTCCAGCCACCGGGTGAATAGCATACTTCACTTCCACACCCAGACGGCCCAGTTGATCGGCCAATTCGCGAACGGTGTGTTGAGCTTGGGCCACAGCCATCCCGTAACCAGGAACGATCACAACGGATTGGGCATAGCCCAGCATCATCGCCGCTTCTTCGGAGTCGATGGGATGGACAATGCGATCGCCCACCTCAGACCCATCTCCACCTGTCGTTTTCTTTGCGTCATTAAAAGCCGTGAACAATACATTCGTGAGGGAACGGTTCATCGCCTTACACATAATTTGGGTCAGGATGATCCCCGATGCCCCTACCAGTGCTCCAGCAACAATCAGCATGTTGTTCATCAACACAAACCCTGCGGCACTGGCAGCCAACCCCGAAAAGGAGTTGAGCAGCGAAATCACCACGGGCATGTCTGCCCCGCCGATGGGATTGGTGAACAGCACTCCCAAAACCAATGAAATCCCGATAACGCCCAGGAAGATGGCCTGTTGGGTTGAGTCCTGAATCAGCAGGACGCTGCCCCCCAGAAACAGAGCAACCAGACCCAGGCTGATCAGACGCTGCATAGGCAACACAACGGGTGCACCACCGATAATTCCCTGCAGCTTCGCGAAGGCAATTAAGCTTCCCGTCAGGGTTACACCCCCAATCAGAACACTCAGCAGAATTGTAATCAGGTTACTCAGGGTTGGGACTTCCCCTGCTCGTAGTAACCGTTCAAATTCCGCCGCTGCCACCAGAGTGGAGGCCCCCCCACCCAAGCCGTTGAGTAGACCCACCATTTGAGGCATAGCGGTCATTTCAACCTTTTGGGCCATCACGATGCCAATCACAGAACCGACCAAAATCCCCGCGAGGATCAGCGGGAAGTTCATCGGGGTTTGGTAGAGGAGTGTAGCAGCGATCGCCAGCAACATCCCCACTGCTGCCAAACTGTTGCCCTTCCGCGCCGTTGCCGGTGATCCCAATCGCTTCAGGCCCACGATGAAGAGTGACACGGCCACTAAGTAACCCAGTTCAATACCGTTATTCAAAACACTCGTCATAGCTTAGCCCTTCGCTTCTTTCTTCTTGAACATCTGCAACATGCGATCGGTTACCAGGAAGCCCCCAACGACGTTGATGGTGGCCAACACGATCGCAATAAAGCCCAATGCATTGATCCAGTTCACCCCAGAACCCAGGGTCACAAGCAAAGCGCCAATTACCGCAATCCCGGAGATAGCGTTTGATCCTGACATCAGGGGCGTATGCAGCGTCGGCGGAACTTTGTTGATTACCTCAAATCCAATAAAGGAGGCCAACACGAAGACCACCAGGGCGGCGATTAACGGTTCGGTCATAGTCAAAAGTCCTTGAATTGTCTTGGAAGGGAAGGGTTGATTTTTCATACTGCAAGGTAAGAAAAATCAACATTGAATGTTTTAGATTCAGGGGCAACACCCTAATCCAGAATGGAGGGCTGGCGGAGTTGCTCTAGGGCTGCCTTCACGCGGGCGTTCCGTAGTTCGCCGCCGTGGGTGACACAGACGCTCGAAATAATGTCGTCTTCAAAATTCAGATTGGCCTGCCCGTCCTTAATGAAGTGCTTCAGCAGGTTTGTAACGTTTTTGGCGTACATCTGGCTGGCATGAATCGAGGTGGAAGAGGGCAGATTGATCGGTCCCAAAATCGTGACGCCATGCTTCACTACATTGCCACCAGGCTCAGTACAGGCGCAGTTGCCGCCCTGCTCTGCCGCCATGTCCACAACGACAGATCCCGGTTTCATCTGGGCCACCATCGCCTCAGTTACCAGCAGGGGAGCTTGTCGCCCCGGCACTTGAGCGGTTGTAATGACGAGGTCAGAGTGCTTCACGTGCTCAGCGACAACTTCGCGCGATCGCTCCTTCGATGCCTCAGAAATTTCCTTGGCATAGCCTCCTTCAGCCACGGTGTCCTCATCCATGGGCACTTCCACAAACTTGGCCCCAAGGCTCTGCACTTCTTCCTTCACCGCCGGGCGAATGTCAAAGGCCTCGACCACCGCTCCTAGACGACGGGCGGTAGCGATCGCCTGTAGCCCGGCTACCCCAGCGCCAATCACAAATACCTTTGCAGGAGGGATAGTACCCGCTGCCGTTGTCAACATCGGTAAAAAGCGCGGTAGAGCAGCAGCCCCAATCAACACCGCTTGATAACCTGCCACACTAGCCTGGGAGGACAGCACATCCATGCTCTGGGCGCGACTTGTACGGGGGATTAGCTCCATGCTCATGGCAGTAATGCGTCGCTCTGCCAATCGCTGCATCATGCCAGGATCCCCAAGAGGATTCAGCAGACTAATCAGGATGGAGCCTTCCCGCAGTAGCTCGACCTCAGATTGGCCATCGCGATCGTGCAAAGGGCTCACCTTCAACACAATGTCGGCGTTATTCCAGGCTTCATAGTGGTCATGCACAATGTGGGCTCCTGCCGCTTCATAATCAGCGTCACTGAAAAAGGAGCCACTTCCAGCCTGAGTTTCTACCTGGATCTCTAAACCAGACTGCACCAGGCGGCTAACCAGATCTGGGATCAGGGCAACGCGCCGTTCTCCCCCTTCAGTTTCACGAACTACGGATAACTTCATGGACGTTCCTCAGTAAAGTCTCGTTGGCAAAAGTACCCATCTTGCTCATCCGCAGTAATCGTTAAAAAGAGCGATTTATGCAGCAATAGTGACGGCATTGATGAGAGATTTTGAAGATTAAAGATGGGCTTGTTAGAAGTTCCGCAGGCCTAGCGAACTTCCTAGAAATGGGGTGAACCCCTCAGTACCATTCAAAAGTTTCGGATTATTTTCGTTGGCTCATCAGGCACGGATTTAGATTTCCTTTAGAAAGGGAAGTGCTTAGGACAAGAGCTGATGTTGCTAAGATGCCTCCCCTTTTGTCGTCGATAACAGTACGACACAATAACTTAAGATTCTCAACAGCACCAAATGAGTATTTATTCTTGGGTTTGCAGCGGCTCTAGTCATCTTCTAGAGTTATTTGCATCCTAAGAGTGATCCCCATTTTTCAATACATATCTTCAACTTGTCTTAGGAAGTATTTGATTTTTTGACGAGGCTGATAGTCTCATCATAGCGATCGCGAAAGCTCCTAAAGGCATATCTTGTAATCAACTGTTACGCCTTATCCATTGCTTCCAGCAATGCTCAAGCTATTTCAACAAAAAATAAGAAACGTGACGAAATAAGTTCGTTCTTGTCCCCCACGTCTGCCATAACTATTGGGTCGCTCATATTTATTTGCATGCAAAACTAGAGCCTTTAATTTGCTATCTAGACTGACAAAAAACAAAACTTACCCTTTCTTTTATGCGTTATACGGTGATGACAAAAAACAGGATTTAAGTTCTGTCGCTCAGTCTATTCCTGGTGTCGTGGTAGTTAGAACGTCAGGAGGGAATGGGATAAGTAGTTACAATTCAACATCAGACCTAAAAGGCCGTGCTGCTCATAAAGTGAGCAGCACGGCCTTTTAGGTCTGATGTTCAATGAGGTTGAGCTGCCTACAAGAGCAAAAATAAGCTCAAGGCATGATTCAAGAGAATTAGTCTTTGGATAGAAACTATTCAGAATATAGCTCTGTAGGATTTGTCCGGATTGGGCACTTTTACAGGAGAGATATCGTCACATCACGTAACAGGTTGTCCTTCTATGCTGGTAAAGTCATAGAGTCTGTAAACGTTAAGCATTTGTAATGTCCCGGTGTGGGCGTGGTTTATGGTTTCTAAAATCCCTTTCACTCGTACCGTTTCCGCTCTAGCGATCGCCGTAGGGCTGCTGGCATCAACGGGTACAGCGTTGTTCGCACAATCTCTGCCCGGTTTGGTGATTTTCAGCGGTGTTGATCGAGACAATATTCTGGGCTATCGGCTCGACTTTGAGGGCGTTCCACGGCGTCGTGATCGCTATCGTTTGCGAATCTCAGGGACAAAGCTACCCACGGCCGTCTCCCAACTGACCATTACGTATCCAGAAAACTACGATGGCAGCTTTGACACGGAAGACATCGAGCTGCGCGTCGAAGGTCAAGAGGTCCCCGTCAGCGAAGTGCGATGGAGCGAAGAAATCCGAGAGGTCAGTATCTATCCAGTTGACTCCATTCCGGCTAACTCCCGGGTTGAGGTCGTTATGTCTAACGTCAGGAATCCTCGCCGAGCTGGTATGTACTACTTCAATGCCCTCATTCTGCCAACGGGTGATATTCCCCTACGGCGGTACGTCGGCACCTGGATCATTGGTATCGGCGACACCAATTAAAGTGAAGTGTGGCACCTTGTTAGAAGTCGGAGTTCTTCAAGAATTCCGACTTCTTGCTGTGCTCCTACAGCTTGATCCGTTTTCACTTTTCATGGGCGATCGCCACATTGCTGCTCTGACAAAAGCGCTCAAACCCTCAAATATTTTGCCTTCTACAACGTCTCGGTGCTACCATTACTGATTGTGACTTTTTGGAATCGGAGTAACCCTAACAATGACAAAGCGCACCCTGGAAGGAACCTCTCGGAAGCGTCGGCGTGTTTCCGGCTTCCGCGCACGGATGCGAACTGCAACGGGCCAGCGGGTCATTCGCGCACGGCGTCGCAAAGGAAGAGCACGGCTCTCTGTATCTGAGGGTTAAGTATTGAGTTGTCTGGGCTCCTTTTGAGGTAGGTATTCATCCGATAGCCACCAGACAGCACTCACGATGATCTCTGGATGGCTTTGTGGTGCTACCAAAAACCCACCGGCTCAGACGCCGAGAAGACTTTAATGCGGTTTACCAGGGTGGTCGGCGGTTTAGAAGTTCACACTTCACCCTGCTGGTACTGGTCGATTCCCCCGGTCGAGATGTTGAATCTTCAAAGCCCTTACCCTCCCGCTTCGGGATTTCTATCAGTCAAAAAGTTAGCAAGCGCGCTGTAGTGCGAAACCGCATTAAGCGGCAAATTCGCGCTATTTTGCGGGAATTTCTACCTCATTTGCAGGTAGGCCGACGACTGGTCATTAGCGTTCGACCCAATGCGGTTGGGTGCGAATACCAGGAATTTCTGAGAGAATTAAGAAAATTGCTGACGCAGGCTGAGGTGCTTGATGGGCATTCGTGAAGAGACGTTTTATGAAGGTGGCCCCCATGTTGGCGACCTGATTTTCAATATTCTCCTGGGCTTTACCGTGATTTGTCTTCCCCTGACGGTGGGTTCAATCGTCCGCGCCATCTGGTTGCGATACCACATTACAAGCCGCCGAATTTCGGTGACAGGGGGGTGGATGGGGCGTGATCGCTCAGACATCATCTACTCTGAAATCCGCCAGGTGGTTACCGTGCCCCGTGGCTTAGGGCTATGGGGGGATATGGTATTGACCCTGAAGGATGGCAGCCGCCTGGAACTGCGCGCAGTTCCTCGTTTTCGAGAAACCGCTGCTTATATCAACGAAAAGATTGGGGCGAAGGCTCCTGTCACCAAGGCAGGCTAATCGGGTCTTGGAGTCAATGGTCTAGTGGCCGACGGTCGCCCTGTCAAGGGGCGATCGCTCCCCCGGTAAGCAGGTAATTCCGATCGTTTAATTGTTGGGGATTCCGATACATTAGATTAGGTGTTATTGGTTTCCCAGAACCCCACACATCTCAACCCACCAGAGCACGCAGGATATAGATTAAGACACATGGATTTTGGCGTTAGCTTTCTTTCCAACAACGTAATGTTGCCAATCCTGGATTTCTTCTACGGGATTGTGCCCAGCTATGGTCTTGCGATCGTTGCGCTGACTCTGGTGGTACGGTTTGCCCTGTACCCCCTCAGCGCTGGCTCGATTCGCAACATGCGCCGAATGAAGGTGGCTCAGCCTGCCATGCAGAAGCGCATGAAAGAGATTCAGGAGCGCTACAAGGAAGAGCCGGCAAAGCAGCAAGAAGAGATGTCCAAAGTCTACAAAGAGTTTGGTAATCCTCTCGCAGGTTGCTTTCCAGTTCTCTTGCAGATGCCCATCCTGTTTGCCCTGTTCGCAACCCTGCGGGGGTCACCATTCTCTGATGTGCCTTACTCCGTAAACCTGCAAATTTTACCGAAAGAGCAGGTCGAACAGATCCAGCCTCAAGCCTTTACCTCTAAGCCTCAAAACATTTACGTTTCCGACGGTGTTCACGTCCCCGTTGCCGCTGTTATTCCCGGCGGAAGCCGATTGGCAGTCGGTGAGAAGACTCGGATTGATTTCCAGACCACAACGGGCAAACCCCTCAGTGCTGTAATTGAGGAGTATCCCGACACTGAAATTACTCCCAAGTGGACCGTTACCAAAGGGCAAGATCGCATCAACATTACAGAAGATGGTGTTGTTGAAGCGCTTCAGCCGGGTGATGTGACAATTCAGGGTAAAGTGCCTGGGCTTGCCTCCAATAAAGGATTCTTGTTCATTAAAGCGCTGGGCCGTGTTGGAGCTGTTGATCAAGCTACTGGTGCAATCAACTGGGATATCGTCGGGATGGTTGCCTTCTTCGGCATCTCTCTCTACGTCAACCAAATTCTTTCAGGTCAGACCCAGGGGCCAAACTCAAACCCTCAACAGGCGGCCGTTAACAAGTTAACTCCCATCCTGTTCTCGACCATGTTCCTGTTCTTTCCCCTGCCTGCGGGTGTGCTGATGTACATGAGCATCGCTAACCTGTTCCAGACAGCACAAACCTTCATTCTGTCGCGTGAGCCTTTACCGGAAAACCTGCAGAAGATTGTGGAAGAGGAAGAGCGCAAGTCCGGTAGTGGGGATTCGCGGGATGCTCTCCCGTTTGAACCCGGTCGCAAAAAGAAAGCTTCGTAAGGGTGTGACCCATGGACGACAAGGTTCAGCAAGGCGAGAGTTGGTTAGAGAACTTATTGCAGCTATCGGGGCTAGATGCCTCGGTGAAGCATGAAGCCGCTCATATGGCAGATGATGGGAGCTGTTGGATCGAAATTGATGCCAGCTCCCTGACTCCCGAGCAGATTCAAGCGCTAACGGGTTCCCACGGCGAGGTATTGGATTCTATGCAGTACCTCATCAATACCACTCTCAACTTGGGTAAGCAGGAAGGTAGCCAGCAGCCTTACACCATTGAGCTGAACGGCTATCGAGCACGCCGACAGGCTGAGCTCAAGCAGATTGCCGAAAATGCGGTAAATCGTGTCTTGGAGACAGGGGAGGAATACGAAATTCCTTCTCTGTCCTCTGCAGAACGTCGTCAGGTGCATACCTATTTGAAGGACTACGAACATATCAAGACGGAGAGTCGAGGCCAGGAACCGGATCGGCGTCTGGTGGTGCGTCGGCTCGACTAACAACGGAAGGTCGTCATCATGACTAGCATCCACATTCCCCGTCTGATTCACCTCCCGGATCAGACCGAACGGGTGGAGATTAAACAGCATCTCCTGGATTTGGAAACGCTTACCCCTGTGCAGGGCTTTGTAGAAGTCAGCCACCGGGGTAATTATTTAGACGTCAAGGGTCAGGCTGAAACGATTATGACTCTGACCTGCGATCGCTGTCTGCAACAATTCAACCACCGTCTTAGTATCAAAGCTTCCGAAATGATCTGGTTGGAGGAAGCGATTGACGAATCGCTTCTGGAGCCGGAACGGGAAGTCCTGATGGAAGAGCTAGTAGAGACGGTTTCACCTCAAGGCTACTTTGAACCAGAAACCTGGCTCTACGAACAACTTTGTCTTGAAATCCCCCAGCGTAAGCTGTGCGACTCCGAATGCCCTGGCATTGAGCTGAGCGATGAGCTACCTGAGGTTGAGACAAAGGTTGATCACCGATGGGCTTCTCTTGAAGCGTTGAAACGGCAAATCTCTAATTAATCGCAAAAGAGGGTAGGACTAAGTCCTACCCTCTTTTTTTGGACTGGAGCGTGTTTCAGAGCTGTCTGGAAGGTGTTTTTTTCGTGCAGAAGGCACACGAAAAAACACCCTTTAAAACATTTGGCTTAAGGATTTGAAAAAAAACTATGTCAGATAGTTAGGATGTTAGGGACGAATGGCTGTTCGCCCCAACTGCGCGAGCATTATCCTTTTCAGCAGTCGCCCTACGCCTTGTCATGAGCTTTAATCAGGAATTTGAGCTACTACTGCGTGCCCGCTACCCACTCATCTATGTACCAACCCGGGAAGAAGAACGAGTGGAGGCGGCGATCGCCCGCGTTGCCCAAGCCGGAAACCGGAGCGTTTATACTTGGGATTTTGTTGAAGGCTATCAGGGTAACCCCAACGATGCCGGATTTGCCCGTCGGAACCCTTTGCAAGCGCTTGAACTCGTCGAGAAACTTCCCGTTTCAGCTTCAGCCATCTTTATCTTGCGAGACTTTCAGCGCTTTCTTGAAGACGTGGCTGTGGCCCGTAAATTGAAGAACCTGACCCGCCTCCTTAAATCCCAACCCAAAAACCTGGTAATTCTCTCGCCGCAGATCACGATCCCCGATGACCTGAGTGAATTGCTGACTGTGCTAGATTTCCCGCTACCAGACTTCAACGAAATCAAAGGGGAACTACAGAACCTTTTAGCGTCTACAGGAGCATCCCTGGGGCATCGAGAGCTAGATGCCCTGGTGCGCTCCTGTCAAGGTTTGTCGATGGATCGGATTCGACGGGTGTTGGCGCGGGCGATCGCCGACCACAAAGCTATCCAACCCGACGATATTGAACTGATTTTGGAAGAAAAACGCCAATCTATTCGCCAAACCCAAATTCTTGACTTTTACCCGGCGACAGAAAAGATTTCTGACATCGGTGGCCTTGATAATTTGAAGGACTGGTTACTACGTCGAGGCGGCGCATTTTCGGAACGAGCGCGGCAGTATGGGTTGCCGCATCCTCGCGGGCTTTTGTTAGCCGGGATTCAGGGGACGGGGAAGTCGTTGACGGCGAAGGCGATCGCCCATCACTGGCACCTACCCCTGCTCCGGCTAGATGTCGGTCGGCTCTTCGCTGGACTGGTGGGGGAGTCTGAATCCCGTACTCGTCAAATGATCCAATTGGCTGAAGCACTAGCCCCCTGCGTGTTGTGGATTGATGAGATTGACAAAGCCTTCGCTGGGTTTGATGGACGCGGCGACTCTGGCACCACCAGCCGTGTGTTTGGCACTTTCATTACCTGGATGGCTGAAAAAACTTCGCCTGTGTTCATCGTGGCAACGGCGAACAACATCCAAGCGCTACCGCCCGAATTGTTACGCCGGGGCCGATTTGATGAAATTTTCTTCGTCGGTTTACCTAACCAGGAGGAGCGGCAGGAAATTTTCTCAGTTCATCTTTCCCGGCTGCGTCCTCATAATCTGCAAAGCTACGACTTGGAGCGATTGGCTTACGAAACCCCTGATTTCTCAGGAGCGGAAATTGAGCAAATCCTGATTGAGGCAATGCATATTGGCTTCAGCCAGAATCGCGATTTCACTTCAGACGATATCCTGGAGGCGGCCAGCCAAATTGTTCCACTGGCTCGCACCGCCAAGGATCAGATTGAATTCTTACAGGCCTGGGCCGCTGCTGGTAAAGCACGTATGGCTTCTCGAATGAGCAGCCAGATGATGGGCGGTGCTTCATTTCACTAAATCCGTTTGAAAAGTTGACTCTGCTTGTGCGTTGCACCAGTAAAATAACGTTTGCCAAAACTTTTCAAACGTTCTCTCAGGGAGAAAATCGATGGCCGGTGTGGCGAAATTCTTTTTAGGGTTTGTGTTGGCGATCGCCATCCTCTTCTTCGCAGGGGTGACGACCGCTCGTTATATGATTACCCGCCTAACTGCGCCACCGCCAAGGCCTGTTTTCCCAAATGATAATCCTATACCCCCGGAAGCTGAGGCATCCCCGAAGCCTTCAGCAACTCCGGCTCCTGAGGCTTCCTCAGAAGCGGCAGCCCCTTCTGCCTCTCCTTCCCCTTCTGTCTCTCCTTCCCCTTCTGCCTCTCCTTCTCCTTCCCCTTCTATGGCCCGAGCACGGGTAACGCAACCCATTGGATTGGTGCTGCGTTCTGATGCAAGCCAGTCATCTGAACAATTAGGTGGGGTTGATTTCAATACAGAAGTGGAAATTTTGGGTACTAGCCCAGATGGACAGTGGCAGCAGGTTCGTACAGCCGCAGGACAAGAGGGGTGGATTAAGGCAGGAAATACAGAAGCTATCCAATAGTCCTTTAATTTCCATTCTTTATAAAAACTCAAAGTCCTAATTTTGCGATCGCAAAGTGATAGCAAAATTAGGGCTTTTGAGTTTTTATAAAGAATTACTTGAGAACCAATTCAAGAACCCGGTTGTGGAAGAGCGTTATCGTACTGTGCTCTTCCACAACCGGATTCTTGAATAGGCTCTGAACGGAGTGAATGAGGGTGGGTACTATGAAACATCGTAAAGAAACATACTCAGACCAAATACTTGAAAATGCCTGGAAGCTAAGCTGCAAAGGGTTTTAGAAGTAGAAGAGATAAAGCCAGCAATGAAAGATTATCAAGAAACGTATCTATCCCTAAACCTTAGTTACAATGCCAACCTTTCGGAATACCCGGCTATCAAACGAATGGTAGGTTAAATGAGTAATTCGCTATACCTTTTAGCCGAGCCGCCAATAGCACGTATGTATAAGAACACGCGAAAAGATTGGGTTAGCGCCGCGCTGACGGCCTCCCTGGGAGCTGGTATCGCTACGACCTTTGCTGTGAGCCAGGGACAAAACCCCCTGATTGCGATAGGAATTACGGCCTTTGCAACTGTTGCGGCTCTTGTAATTGACCATTACGCCTAACAAGTTTGTAACTTCTGAGTAGTTAACTGCTCATAGTTCTGTAAAGCTACGTTTCAAGTCATGTGGATTCATCCCAATCGCTGAGCAGCCTACGCTCAGCGATTTTTTTCGTCATTTTTTAGGTATGAAGCGCTGTGCGCGTTGCTTGAGTACAGCAATGCGCACAGCGCCGCCCCGCCACTGCCCCTGTTGGAGCTGCTCCCCTAATTTCCCTTCCTCCCAACTGCTAGAAAATCTTCAGCACTTCCTATCCCAGCAAAATGAAACTAATCTAACCTCAGTTCGGGATAAGCTGAAGTGCTCATTTTGGCGTGCGCTTTGCGCACGCCAAAATGAGCGTTTTTGAGTGCCGCGCAACGCGCGGTACTCGAAAACGCCCGCTGAGGTGATTACTCCTGGATGTACCCTCACTGTGAAGAAGCTGGAGGGCCAGATGCAGTTGCATAGCGATCGCCAGGGGCGGGTGTTTCGCCTTGAGACTCTGCCTGGTGTGGACGTACCACCCAGTAAGCCAGTGCCCCGAGCAGGGGAATGAACGCCAGTGCAGTGAATGCGGTTGGATGTTTCACAGAGCGACGGCGCATGTCATCCTGCATCAGCGCCGGAAAAAGCAACCACAACAAGCAAAAATCCAGGCTCATCACATGGATAAAACGGCGGGTTTGCCATTGATGGGCAAAATCGCTCCAGTCTCCCAGGGTAAGGCCGTAGAGTACCAGGGGAATGGTGCCCAAGGCGATCGCCCCTGCCGTCCAACGTGAATCAAGCAGCTTCAGAATCAGGCTTTTCTGACCAGTAAACGGTTGGCCTGGTTTGCGTAGAGCCAGGTACGGTAGGATAGTAAAGGCCCCAACCCCAAAAGAGCCAATCGTGAAGGGGTAAGCTTTCACCGTTTGACCGCGTCCATCAAACAGCATCACGGCTGCATAAATCATCGGCCAGATACCCATCACATTAAACAGCGACACGATGAGTGGATTAATCCCATCCCATTGCCCTGTAGAAAGGCGCTTAATTAGGGAAAAAGTTTCGCTGGGGTTGTCAGGGGGAGCCAAAAAGAAGGCATAAACAATCAAGCCAACCCAAACGAACCAGAAAAGACGGGGATTAATCATAACGTCCGATGAAGACAGACTTTGTAAATGACTCTTTTAAGATTTGCAGGTCTTTGAAGATTTGTGAATAGGCCGAAATAAGTACAGCATTGGATGAGAAGGCTTATTTTTTTTGATAAAAGGTTATCAAAAATCTAACCTTGCATTTACACATTACCTATCGCTCTACGCAGAGAAGTTCAATTTTGAATTTTTCGCAATTGAAAATGCAGCTAAATAAACATTTTCAGTGAATTAAATGACCGTTGAAGAAGCAGAGATAGGTAGCCTGCAATCTCTCTCAATAGGGGTGCTGCGATCGCCTGAAACCCTTTCCAGCAGAAGAGGTAAGGACTTTCAGCTATTGGTAATTTGAAGAGAAGCAGGAATTACGACGGAGCTCAAGGAAGGTTTAACTATGGTGAACGCCAACAATAACCCCCAATATGATCCAATGCTCGACCCAACCGTAGATCCCATGATGGATCCGATGTTAAATGTAGATACGGTGAACGGCGAGCTTATGGACAACACTGTTATCCAATCTAGTGATATGCAGTCGGGCGAAGATTTGACAGAAGAGCAGAAATCGAAGCGCCATATCGCTGCTGAGGCCATCGGGGCTGCAGGCGGTGGTGTTGCTGGAGCCGCCATTGGTAGCATGGTTGGTGGCCGTCTGGGAGCCGCTGTGGGTGCAGTCGGTGGAGCGCTCGCTGGTGCAGCCATCGGTGACCAAGTAGCCGAAAATCTGGATCAAAAACTGGATACCGCAGTTCACGCTGTAGAAGGTGCTGTGCAGGACGTGACCCACCGTGTTGAAGGGGTTGTTGAAACCGTTCAACATAAGGTTGAAGAGGTCGACCTGAAAGGAGCGGTTAGCACCGTTCAGCACAAGATTGAAGAGGCTGATGTACAAGGCATTAGTGCTTCCGTTCAACACAAGATTGATGAGGCTGATGTACGGGGTGTAACCAGCACTGTACAGCAAAAGATTAACGAAGTAGATGCACACGGTGTTGCCGAGTCCGTCAAGCACAAGATCGATGAAGTGGATGCCCGTGGCGTTAGTGAATCCGTCAAGAGCAAGATCGATGAAGCGAATGTAGCTGGTGTTTCTAACGCCGTGCAGCGCAAGATTGAGGATGTCGATACCCAGGGTATCGGTGAGTCTGTAAAGGGCAAAATCAATGAAGCGAATGTAGCCGGTATCTCCAACACGGTACAGCGCAAGATTGATGACGTCGATACCCAGGGTATCGGTGAGTCTGTGAAGGGCAAAATCAGCGATGTTGATACCCAGGGCATTGGTGAGTCTATCAAAGGCAAAATCAGCGATGTCGATACTCAGGGCATTGGTGAGTCTGTCAAAGGCAAAATCAGTGACGTCGATACTCAGGGTATTGGTGAGTCTGTAAAAGGCACCGTTGATGAAGCTCGAGGAAAAATTGCGGGCCAATCCAACGATCAATCCCCCGAACCTTATGCGGCTCCCATCTACTCCAGCAGTATGGATATGGATGTTGAGCGTGACCCCTTTGCTACACAACCTCCCATCGATCCTCTAATGATGTCAGCTCCCATGTTGGGTAGTGAGTCTAGTATTGGTTCCGACCCCATGATGGGTATTGATTCAACGGATTACTCAAGCTCTGATCCGCTGGTTGGAATTGAATCAACCGATTACTCTGATCCCATGATCGGAATTGAACCGTCGGCCTATTCTGACCCTATGCTTGGCATTGATCCACTGACCACATCGGAACCGACTCCGATGATTGACCCCATGACCGGCGTTGATCCAATGTTCATGCCTGACTTGGAAGCTTCCTCCGATCGCTCTGAAGAAGAGCGGCGATATGGGCAAGACTAAGGTTGTAGTGTTCTAACCTACAACGAACTAAAGTTGGTGGGCACTTTGTGCCCACCAACCGTACCTTCAAGTTGAAAACCCTTGTGGTAGGCGCGCTACATGCGACGTACTTACCGCAAGGGTTTTGTTCTGGTTTTTTGTGCAGATTTACCTGTTTCAAACATGTGAATGGGGTGTAGTGAAAGGGGCACTTTATGACTCTTTTACTACACCCCATCTATACGACGGAACACTACCAGCTACTAATCTATGTGAATGAAAGTACCCGATTGGGGGATAGTACGGGCTGAAATGCGTGTTATACTACATTTTGTAGTATAAGTGTTTTAACAATGAAGTTAGTTCCTTGTCGCTAACCTAGATTTTGATCTCCCGGCTGGTGTATCCGGTGCCTATTTATATACCGTCGGGCTGTCTCCACAATCGGTTAGCGATTTCTTGCTTCGCTGCGCCGCAGTCCAGCGCTACAAGGACTGCTCCGTACTCACAAGAAGGAGCTAATTTATGTCGAGAACTCCCATTCTTCAGGCGAGTCACTTAAGCTATGAACTCGCTACGCTGCGGACGCTGTTTAGTGATGTTGCGGTGACAATATGTGAGGGCGATCGCATCGGTCTCATAGGCCCCAACGGTTGCGGCAAATCTACCCTGCTTCAGCTGCTCGCAAAGCAACAAATTCCTGCAGCTGGAACCGTTAGCACAGCTGTTAATGTTTACTACTTGCCCCAGATCAGCACTCTCCAACCCAGCGATGAATCTGTAATCGATTGGCTTAACCGGGCAACCGATGAATGGTGGGCGGTTACAACTCTATTAATGGAGCAATTTACTACAGAGCTTTCCCTTACACAGCCCATCCGGAGTTTAAGTGGGGGGGAATGGACAAAGCTATGGCTCGCGCTGGCTTTATCAAAGCAGCCGGATATCCTGCTACTCGATGAACCCACTAATCATTTGGATCTGCTGGCTCTGGAGCAGTTGCGTGTAGCTCTAAATCGGTTTACTGGAGCTTTTGTCATTGTTTCCCATAAGCCGTTTTTTCTGGATCAAGTGGTGAACACCATCTGGGAGCTGACTCCTGAAAAACTTCGAGTTTATGGCGGAAACTACTCCTTTTACCGTGGCCAGAAGGAAACAGACCATGAGGCAACCCTGCGAACCTATGAAGTAGCGCGTAAGGAGTTGAAACGGGCAACAGCCGCAGCTCTACAAGAGCAGCGACGGGCAGCGCAATCTCGCCGACAGGGGCTAAAACAGGCGGGAAGTATGCCCAAAATTCTTGCCGGGGCTAAGAAGCGACAGGCTGAGGTGACAGCCGGTACCGCCCAGAAGAAGTACGAAGCAATGGTTCAAGCAGCCCAGCAAAAGGTAACTGAAAGCAAAATTAAAACCTCTAAAGCGACTCGGGTTCAACTAAATGAGTGCAGTCAGAAACGGAAAAACCTGCTCTCAATTCAAGGGGCAGATCTGCAAGTGGGCGATCGCCCTCTCATCTCTCAAATCCAACTCCAGGTACGGTCAGGCGATCGCATTGCTATCACGGGCGCAAATGGTTCTGGAAAATCAAGCTTGGCCCAAGCCATTTTGTTTGACAGTGCTCCTGCCCAGCTGACGTCGGGTGAAGTCACAAGGTCAAGCGCGATGAAAGCGGTTTATTTGGATCAGAGCTACAACCTGATTGACCGCCAACAGACTGTGCTGGAAACCATGCAAAACGCAAACCCTAATCTCAGCTATCAAGTGGTGCGGCAGCAGTTGGGGCATTTCCTATTCTTTGGCGATACGGTACACCAACCAACATCGGGCTTAAGTGGCGGGGAGTTGGCCCGGTTAGCGATCGCCGTCATCAGTATTTCCGAAATCGACTGGCTCATTTTGGATGAACCAACCAATAACCTGGACCTGGACACGGTCGATGCCATGATTGATGGCCTCAACGAATTTCAAGGGGCTCTCTGGGTGATTTCCCATGATATTCATTTTCTCAGCCGCATTGGATTGGAGCAGGCCTACCATGTGGCCCATGGAAAACTCCATTTCCTCGTTCATAGCCCCGATGATGCGGATGCCTATTACCAGGAATTACAACATGGCTTCTAGAGCGCGTTTTTAAACCGCTGAAAGGTTGTTTTTTCGTGCGCGAAGTGCACGAAAAAACAACCTTGTAAATATAGGCTCTAATTAGTCACGCATCCCGCCATTTGCCCTTCTCAAAGCTTTACTGTCTGGGACCACTGAGTGTTCGTCCTTCCAGCATTTATGAACGGAATTTAAAGGAACGCGCTTGCTGGGCCATAGAGCATTATTGTGTAGTTTTCCATCGACTATCCTTAAACTGGGGTTAAAGCGCTAAAATCCTATCGACTTACCGGGGTATAATAAGAGGATGTCCCTGGTATAGGCGATCGCATTCCTGAAGCGTAGCCGATTTTGAGTTGCAGGTTTTGGGCGATCGCAATGTAGGGGCAATTACTATTCCCATCCCAAGGCATTCTTTTCCAGGGCCCATCCGTAATCGAAGAGGACTTTTCCATGGCTATTGCAAACGACGTTACAGAGCTCATTGGTCATACTCCACTGGTGCGGCTCAACCGCATTCCCCAGTCTGAAGGGAGTGTTGCCCAAATTGCCCTCAAGCTAGAGGGTATGAATCCTGCTGCCTCTGTCAAAGACCGCATTGGTTACGGCATGATTCAGGCTGCAGAAGAGGCAGGACTGATTAATCCAGAAACGACCATTTTGGTCGAACCAACCTCTGGTAATACCGGGATTGCCCTGGCTATGGTTGCTGCCGCCCGTGGGTATCGCCTGATTCTGACCATGCCCGAAACCATGAGTTTGGAGCGGCGAGCGATGCTCCAGGCCTTTGGAGCCCAGTTGGAACTGACTCCAGGTAGCGAAGGTATGAAGGGAGCCATTCGACGGGCTGAATCAATCGTGAACTACTTGCCTAATGCGTTTATGTTGCAGCAGTTCCGCAACCCTGCCAATCCCAAAATCCACCGGGAAACGACCGCTGAAGAGCTGTGGAATGACACCAATGGCGAGATTGATATTCTCATTTCTGGTGTTGGTACAGGCGGCACGATTACAGGGGTAGCCGAAGTGCTGAAGCAGCGTAAACCTGGTTTTCAGGTGGTTGCTGTTGAACCGGCCAATAGCCCAGTTCTGTCAGGTGGGCAGCCTGGACCCCATAAGATTCAGGGAATTGGGGCTGGTTTCGTTCCCGATGTCCTGCGGGTAGATTTGATTGATGAAGTCATCTCTGTAGTGGATGATGAGGCGATCGCCTTTAGCCGCCGCTTAGCGCGAGAAGAAGGTTTGCTATCAGGCATTTCGGCAGGAGCTGCGCTAGCCGCTGCCATTCACATTGGTAAGCGTCCTGAGAATGCGGGTAAGTTGATCGTTGCCATTCAACCAAGCTTTGGCGAACGTTATCTCAGCACCGTACTTTTCCATGATCTACCACCCGTTCAAGTAGCAGACCTGGGGCCTCTTAAGCAAGAACTAGCTCCTATTTCCTGAGATTCAATGTTTGTTTAAAGAGATGTTAGGGAAACGAATTCTAACAGCTACTTTGAAGGTGTATTTAGAACACCTACTAACATCATTACTCGGTAACATTTCTGCAATTTCCATTGTGCCAATGTATCCTGGAATTTGATTTTTCTGTTCCACTTTTTAAAGTGAATATTGATAGCTAGAGCTAATCTAGCTATCAATATTCATTGCACAATGGTCATCTGCACAACTGATCCAGATTGTATGAATTCATGCCGTCATTTGTTAATACAAATCGGGCATAGCCATTTGTCTTCATGTGAGAGTTTCTCAAATTGGGATACTCCGATGTATAGATTCTGAATGAGAGCACTAATCTACACAAACTAATGGAGTGGTATTGCTGCTCCATTAGTTTGTGTAGATTAGAAGCTCCTTTTATTAAGAAATGAGCTGTATTTTTCTATCTTTTTAGAATTGACTATATTGTTATCCTTGTTGCTAAGTTTTTTGGGCAACACACTGTACAATCCCTTCGTTAGCCTGCAGTCAATTCAGTTATTCAACGTTCATCATGACCTCCTCCTACCGCTACGAAACGCTTCAAATTCATGCGGGACAAGAACCGGCTCCCGGTACTAATGCCCGTGCAGTGCCCATTTATCAAACCACCTCTTACGTCTTTGATGATGCGGATCACGGGGCGCGGTTGTTTGCCCTTCAAGAGTTTGGCAACATCTACACCCGCATCATGAATCCCACAACGGATGTATTTGAGAAGCGGGTCGCTGCCCTGGAAGGAGGAGTCGCTGCCCTGGCTACTTCCAGTGGTCAAGCCGCACAGTTTTTAGCCCTCAGTACTATCGCTCAGGCAGGAGATAATATCGTCTCCACCAGCTATCTTTACGGCGGTACTTATAACCAATTCAAAGTGACGTTGCCCCGTTTAGGCATTGATGTCAAGTTCGTAGAAGGTGACGATGTCGAGTCCTTCCGACAGGCGATTGACGATCGCACCAAGGCTATTTATGTCGAGAGCATCGGTAATCCTCAGTTCAACGTCCCCGACTTTGCAGCCCTGGCTCATGTCGCCCATGAAAGCGGCATTCCACTAATCGTAGATAACACCTTTGGAGCGGCAGGTTATCTGGTGCGTCCTATTGATCATGGAGCTGATATCGTTGTGTCCTCAGCTACCAAATGGATTGGTGGACATGGAACTTCTATTGGTGGTGTTATTGTCGATTCCGGGAAGTTTGACTGGGGCAATGGTAAGTTCCCCGTTTTTACGGAACCTGCTCCGGGCTACCATGGCCTCAATTTCCAGGAAGTATTTGGTCCAAACGGCCCCTTCGGTAACATTGCCTTCATCATTCGAGCACGGGTGGAAGGACTGCGTGACTTGGGGCCTTGCCTCAGTCCTTTTAATGCCTTTTTGCTGCTTCAAGGCTTAGAAACCCTTTCCCTACGGGTCGATCGCCACGTGTCGAATGCCCTGGAATTGGCCCAGTGGCTACAACAACAACCCCAAGTGGCCTGGGTAAATTACCTGGGTTTACCAGAACACCCCTATCACGCCCGTGCCCACAAGTATCTCCGTCATGGCTTCGGCTGTGTGCTGAACTTTGGCATTAAAGGTGGTCTAGAGGCGGGTCGTGCGTTTATCGATCAGGTCAAACTTGCAAGCCATCTGGCTAACGTGGGTGATGCCAAAACTCTGGTTATCCACCCTGCTTCCACAACCCATCAACAGTTAAGCGAAGCTGAGCAGAAATCGGCTGGGGTAACACCCGATTTAATTCGCGTTTCAGTGGGCATTGAGCACATTGATGACATTCGAGAAGATTTTGCCCAGGCGTTTGCGGCGATCGCTCAAGGTTCATGATTTACAGGCATTTGCTTTCCCCTGAAACTCAGGTTCACACTATCGCAGAACCCGTACTGCTGGAGTCCGGCGTTTCCCTGCCTCAAGTTGAAGTGGCCTATCGTACCTGGGGTAAGCTAAATGCCAGCGGCGATAATGCCGTGCTGGTATGTCATGCTCTTACCGGTGGAGCCGATGTCGACCAATGGTGGGCACCGCTGCTAGGCCCAGGGTGCTGTCTCGACCCTGAACAGGACTTTGTGATTTGTAGCAACATCTTGGGAAGCTGCTATGGTACGACCGGACCAACCTCCATCGCTCCGAACACAGGGCAGTCTTATGGCCCTACCTTTCCTGCTATCACTGTGCGCGATATGGTGCAGGTACAGGCCCGTTTGATACAGGGCTTAGGGGTACGATCGCTCCGCATGGTTATCGGCGGCTCCCTGGGCGGAATGCAGGTTCTGGAATGGGCCTTGCTCTACCCTGAAATGGTGCAATCTTTAGTTCCAATTGCGACATCAGGCCGTCACTCTGCCTGGTGTATTGGGCTCAGTGAGGCCCAACGACAGGCAATCTACACGGATCCCAATTGGCAGGGGGGCTATTATGAGCGCGATCGCCCCCCTGCTAAAGGCTTGGCTGTTGCCCGCATGATGGCCATGAGCATGTATCGCTCTTGGGCAAGTTTTGAGGATCGGTTTAGTCGTCAATTGGCTCAAGATGTTGCAGAAGAACCATTTGCCGTTATTCGCTATCTCCATCACCACGGAGATAAGTTGGTAAATCGCTTTGATGCTAATACTTATGTCACTTTGACCCAAGCTATGGATCGTCATGATGTAGGGCGCGATCGCGGTGACTATGCTGCAGTCTTAAACTGTATCCACCAGCCTACCCTTGTCGTAGCGATCGACTCCGATGTTCTCTATCCCCCTATGGAACAACAGGAACTAGCAACCTATATTCCCAATGCCGAATTAGTCTGTATTTCCTCCCGCCACGGGCACGATGCTTTCTTGATTGAAATGGATGTACTCAACAGTCACATCATGCAGTTTCGCCAAACCCTAACAACCCAGAACAAAGCTATCAGCTCAACACGCTAGAAATTGTTTCTTACCGTCCGCTGATTGGATATATCTCACATCCCAAAACTTTAATTCTGCCACCTCTTCATGGCGGTAGAATTGGAGTCTTGGGTTTTGGTAACTGTGCCAACCTAATTACTAAAAAATCCTATTTCACCTTTCGCTGGCTGCTCTGTCAATACAACTGTCGATCTGGGTCTATTGATTGTTACCGCTTGCTTGAGCAGTCTGACTACCCAAGCGTGCAAGTTGCTGACTCTCTCCAATAACTGTCGTCTCTGGTTACCAATCGTAGTGAGATGCACCTGATACTGGGTTCCCAGTTCAGAAATTTTTCTCATCTCGAACAACTTGTCCTCCAATTCAGGACTGTATTGCTTGCATTTTTTGCTCGTGGATCACCCCTATCATGACTTCGAGTGGTTCAGAGCTGAGCCCTCTGTCCAATTCTCGGGACCCTTGCACCTAAAGCTGGGAGATTGGTTAAAAAGCTTGATATGAGGGATTTAGGAGATATTGGAGCAGGAATTTTCGAATTTTTTGAGAAAAGGGGTTTACAAAGTTGCATGGAACTTGTTACATTGGCAAAGCGCTGGAAGAGGTGACCCACACATCAAGCGTCCTGAACAATAGCCAAGCGCTATGGGTAGTGAAAACATCCTTTAGTAAGTTCGGTTAAACTCACCACAAATGAGGAAGTTCAAGTTAAAGTGGGAAATGTGCCAAAGCGACGACTGCGGTACAGAGAGAACCTGGAAAAAGCAATAGTTTGAAAGCCAAGCGAAAACCAATCCTCGTTAAGAAACTACGAGATTGATTTATCAATCTCAAAACAGAAACAGGATTCCGAAGCT
>NZ_JAMPLB010000020.1:0-123061 GCF_039962325.1 Leptolyngbya sp. PL-A3 | reverse complement strand
TTTCCTTTATTGACTACTTCAACCAAACGATGGCAAAGCCCTTTCAATGGACATTCAAGGGTAAGTTACTGGCGTTCTAAACCATAGGCTTATTTATGCCGCCGAGTACTAGTACATCAGAAAACGTAATGGTTGAGAATGTTTTACTATTACGATAATTGAGAAAAACCTGTAATCTACCCAGTTCTTGTGAGCTGTATCCCCTCACACTACTGGGGCGGAAGTTGAGAAAAGACTGTAATCCATCCAACTTCAAAGGGCTATCCTTCTGGGGGTTACCGGGCTGAAGATAAGGAATTTCAACAGAACCAAAACGCATCCTCCATGGATCACGAATGCTATTTTCCAGCGCAAGATGATGCTTCCGCTTCAAATAGGCTTCAGCCAGCCTAATGGAAAAGGAGAATTTGAAATCTGATACCTTACCGGATGGGCTCAATCCCAAAAACGAGCGACGTACCATGCCATCAGAATCAATCAGATAATCATCAAAACCGACTTGGCTCGGAGGCGCTTCTGATGGGGCTGGAATAGGCGGGAGTAGTAACTTCTCAATAACAATAAAGTTTTGGTGCTGCTTCAGGAGTTGAATGAGTTCATTGCGTCCTTCACCGATAGGGGTATCACGAAAAATACCTAAACCCACCACTGCTGGGTCATATTCGTAGATACGGCTGACCAATTGGGCCAGGATGCGATCGGGTATAGGGTAGGTACCGACTTTTTGAATATCACGAGCGTCAATGCCGACCAGGACAATTTCCTCATCCCTGGGTTCTTCGGGGCGCAATCGTAAAAAGTTATCAAAAATTGCCCATTCGACGGACGTAAAGGCTCCTAAAAAACGGGCTACAGCTACTAGAGCAACGGCAAACACACCAATCTGCCAATCCGCAGAGTAGTTTTTGAGTTTATGGAAGAGGTGTGTTTTCATGGCTCATCACGATCGGTATCCAGATGCAGTGGAATTTAATCAATTAACCCTTCTTCACGGGCGCGAATTTCTGTCGCGATACGAAGATTTTTATGTTCATCCGGATAGACACCCAAAGCATCCTGAAGTTTATTCCAGTAGTTGCGTACGGTTCGTTCTGCTAAATTCATCCGTCTGGCAATTTCCTTATCTTGTAAACCTTCCTGAAAAGCCAGGTTTAAAATAGGTAACCATTCGGGCTTCACATCAATACCTTTACCATGGCGGAGTTCACGAGTGTGAGTAACACCTTGTAAAGCCCACTTTACCCGTAAAATCATGTCTTCCCCAGAAATTGCTTTATCAATTACGGTAAAACCGCCCATATGTTTATCGATATCCGATTTAATGCGTACCAATACGTTGGGGCGGCTACTTTGAATCGCAATGTTTAAGGTTGGATAACGGGCAAGAATTTCCTTAATAAGTTGAATTCCTGTATCACTCTGGGCTGCTTCTGTTGGGGTAGGCGGGAGAAACAGATCGAGAACCACCAGATCCGGTTGAAGGGTTGCAATGGTTTCGAGAACATTTTGAGCAGACTTTTCTGTGACGATTTTCGCGTCCGGATATTCTCGCTGGATCAGCACGATGGTTCCATTCAGAATCAGGTCGTGATCATCCACCACCAGGATTTTTTTGGGTTGATCAGTTGTTGATCCGGCTTCACTCATGTTCCCGCCCTCAATGAAGACATTAGACCCTGTCACTGTATTTTAGGCGCGAATGCCGACGGGTCAAATACAGCAAGCAGTAGGATGGCATGCCGAAAACGGCATGGCCCCTTTTTCGGCTTTTCGTTATACAGAAAACAGCAGGATAAGTAGGTGGAGATGACTGCCTTCGCCTCGCTGGTAGGTAGTTGCGAGAGCCAGTACAGCCTCCTTGCGGCAGGAGACCTGAATTTGTTGGCGTATGGGATCAACAATCCAGTATTCTTTAACGCTTTCGCGGGAGTAGATTTTAAGTTTGAGTTGGCATGTTTTCTTGCTGAAAGTTGCATTCTTTAATTCACTACAATCGCGTCTATTAAGACTCTGGAATTTTCCTCAAAACTTCCCCCTTTTGTGTACTCTTCGTGCATACAAAAGCAACTTATGCTACGGATGGTGGGAGTGTTGAAATCCCAAGTATGCGTCGTTGGTGCAAAGTGTGGCGTATGCTGGAATTTGAGGGTTTGCAATATGCATTCCTAAATGATTTATGAAACGCTTTTTTGAAAATCGAGCTAGCTGGAGTCTAGCAAAACTCTTAAAGGCTATTTAGACTTTCTCTGGTTTTCGAGGAGTAAAGAAATTTAGACATTGTGGTCTAAAGAAAGGAGAATTGGGAATTCTTTGATAGCATCTATACACATTAACGATATTGCGAGGCAGTACCGTGGGGCATCGACTGTTTTCAGCGGTTTTATGGGCATCTTTAGCCTTCACAGGTTCAGTAGCGATCGCTCCTACAATTACGTCTCCTGCCGTAGCTCAGGTAACTCCTAGCTCAACGGTTGATCAGGATGTGTCGGATATTGCCTCAACTCAGGCTATTGCTCAAGGTTTAATGGCTGCAGGGTTATTGGGAGGGGCGATCGCCCTTAGCATTGGCATTTACCAATACAACCGCAACAAGAGATGGGATCACGTTGAGTTTTTGCGTAGGGCTGTCAAAGAATTTGAAGCCGATCCCGAGATCTGGAAAGCTTTGAAGATTCTCGATTTTGAAGAATACCGTGATTACGAAATTGTTGCAGGTGGGAAAAAGATAACATTTCGAGCCACCAATGATTTGCTGTATGCCGCGCTTGCAAGTCACAATGAGCGGCTCGCACAAACCAAGCGATTTGAGGATGCAAAGGCTGCAGGAACGTTGGATGATGAGGCTCTTGAGCGTTATCAAATCACTACGGCTTTACGAGATTGGTTTAATAAGATGCTCAATGGGTTAGAGCATTTTGGATATTTTGTTGAATCGGGACTATTTACCCCGGAAGAAATTCGTCCCTGGATGATTTACTGGATTCGATTAATTGCAGATCAGACCTATCGTCGTCCGGGTTCTTCCAAAGTTTACGATTACCTCTACAGTTACATTCACGAATATGGGTTCTATGGCGTTATCAAACTATTCGAGAAGTTTGGTTTTCGCATTCTCCCAACCCCTTATCGTGATGATGATTTTGCTGATTTGAGCAAAGGATTAAAGGATTTTGATGTTCGGACGGCTCTCAGTCTAGCTAAGGCTTCCCAGCTCATTTATCAGGACCTCAGTTACGTTAAAGAGATCAGTCGACGCTGGGGCATTAATGTCGAAAAGAACTTTGAATATATTGATAGCCATGCGCAAGATACACAGGCATTTCTGTTTAAGACAGATGAGTATATTGTGGTGGCGTTTCGAGGAAGCCAGGAGATCAAGGACTGGCAGACAAACTTTAGTACACGTCTGAAGAAGTTTGCTCTCACAACTCAAATGGAACCCCTTGATGAGGATATAACGCCACCTCGGGGGCAAGTTCATCGTGGCTTTCAGACGGCCTGGGATAGTGTTGAGAGAAGGATTCTACGGCAAATTCAGCATTGGAATGAAGGGCGAGCTGTGCCGTTACCGCTACTAATTACGGGGCATAGTTTAGGAGGAGCACTGGCAACCGTTGCAGCCGCATCCCTGGTTAAGCGGAAGTTCCCCGTTCAAGGGCTGTATACCTTCGGTCAACCTCGGGTTGGAGACTTAATTTTTGTCACTGAGATTAGTTTGGCATTGAAGGGGCGTGTCTTTCGCTTTGTGAACAACAACGATATCGTGCCCCACATTCCTCCGCCCTATTTACCCTGGAATCCTTTTAGGCTTTATGTCCATATAGGGCAAACCCGCTACTTTAATGCCCGTGGCAGCCTGATGCGTTATCCAAATCCGGTTTTGCGTTTGCTTGACTTTTTTATTGGACTAATCCGGGATTCTTTCGAACCTGGCTTTGACCTGATTAAGGATCATTACATGGAGTATTACATTAGTAATCTTGAGAAGGCGTTAGAAGTTGAGCAGGAGAAGGAAAGGCTGATGAAAGAGGAGCTGGCCGACCAGTAATATCGTCGTTGAAGGGATGATTTTTCGTGTATTTCGCACAAAAAATAACCTTTACGTTAGAAGAGGGTATGCCGATCTACTCGGCATACCCTCTTTTCTTAAGCAACGTGTTTTAAGCGTGTGCTAATTGACGAACTTGCTCATCAATAGTTTGTAACAGTGAGTTGTAAGGCTGCACAAACTTTTCAATGCCGTCCTCTAGTAGCTCATTCATGACATCATCTAAATTGATATCGATGTCGGGATCGCTCAGGCTATTAATCAAGTTCTTGGCTTCTTCAATGCCATCAGTGATGCGATCGCAATGAATGTCACAGTGGCTCTCACAAGCCTGGATAGTATCCAGCGGAGCGGTATTCACTGTGTTGCGGCCTATCAGTTCTTCAACGTAACGAACATCGCTGTATTGGGGGTTTTTAGTACCTGTACTGGCCCACAGGAGACGCTGAGGGTTTGCACCTTTAGCAGCCAATGCTTTCCAACGATCGCTCTGCTCAATTTCCAAATAACGCTGGTAGGCGAGCTTGGCGTTAGCGATCGCCACTTTCCCCTTGACGCTTTGGAGACGACGCTCTTCGCTCAAGCTTTCTGTCCCTTGATGATTGATGCGCCGATCTAGGGTTTCATCAACCTTGGTGTCGATACGGCTGAGAAAGAAGCTCGCGACAGACGCCAGCTTATTAACAGGTTGTCCGGCTTCGACGCGCCGTTCCAGCCCTCGAATATAAGCCCAGGCTGATTCGGCATACAAATCTACCGAAAATAGTAGGGTGATGTTGACATTCATGCCCTCAAAAATTGCCTGCTCCACGGCCTCCATCGATTCGGGAGTTCCAGGAATTTTAATCATCAGATTCTCTCGATTAATCTCCTGGAAGAACCGGCGAGCCTCTTGCAGCGTTCCTTGAGGATCGCGAGCCAGGAGAGGAGAAACTTCCATGCTCACATAGCCATCGTTACCATCCGATTCCTGGTAGATGGGCTGGAGAATGTCACAAGCTCGACGAATATCGTCGAATGCAAGAGATTGGTAAATCTGCTCAGTCGATAAGTTATTTTGAGCCCCTCGCTCAATATCAGGCCGGTAGAGGTCAGAGCCTGCGATCGCCTTCTCAAAAATCGTAGGATTGGAGGTCAAACCCCGAATATTCTGATGCTCAATCATCTGCTGCAATTCGCCTGAATCCAGAATTTGACGGCTCAGGAAATCAAGCCAGAGGCTTTGACCGCATTGAGCCAATTGCTGAAGTCGATTGTCGGTCATAGCAACTTCCCTAATGTATGTTTGGTGGATGGTATGAGGTGGGCTAGTCATGCTTAAGTGAGCAATGACAGGTACGAAGACGTTAGAACTGTTATTGCTCACTTTGCTGTCGTTCTGAGTGCCCTATCCCTTCACTTCAATAAATTTCTGTCTATATTTCATCTGTCGATAGTCATGACTGATGTTAAAGCTTCATATTTCAATCTGAGATTTCGCATCCCTCCAAAACTAAAATCTAGAACCGTTATTTTCTCGCCGCTTCGTAGCGAGAAAATAACGGTTCTAGATTTTGATTCAAGATCCAATTTATGGAAAAAGGACAGGCATTTAAAATGCAACTGTCCTAAAAGATGGTTATCCAATTTTTAATTATTGAGATACCACTCGTGTCATTTCGATGTCATAAGTCAGCTCATGAATACCAGGAATATTCTGAACGTCGTCGACAATTTTCTCAGCGGTTTTCTTATCTTCCACTCGGCCGGAGAGCCGTACAGAACCATTGGATACGCTGAATACCAGGGATTCTGGAACTTTGGATTGGATCCGCCGTTCAATATCCTCGTCGCTTAGGGGTTCACCCTTCGCTTCAGGATGGGTCAGTCCCTGGTACTGACTGCCACTTGTGGGCATTGTAGTAATATTGCCAGTTTTCTCGTAACCCGGCTTAGCCCCTTGCTCCCGGCGGATTTCCGTTGAACCTGGAGTTCCACCGTTGGGTTGCATGGCGAGGGCCGGTGAATTAAACCCTAGCAATACAGAGAAAAAGATAACAGCCACAAGGGCACTTTGTTTACGATACTTAAACACAATCTGGAGAGTGGCTGCGAGAGCGATCGCGCAACCAATCAGAATTGAAAGATTAGCAACAGTGGAATTAACCATCGTGTCACAATTGAACTCATCTATTATTTGATTTAGGCTGGGAAAGACCTTCCAAACCTGCTGCCAGATTAAGCGATCTCATGAAAGTTTCAATCTCCCACTGGGTATAAATATCGTCTTTAATATTTTGAATATAGTGCCTGGAAGCTTTGATTTTACGTGTAATTTCTACATATAGAACCAACACCAATGGTAGATGCGAAGCTTATCACCGCCCGCAGCAAAACCCAGAACTCTTTACCACTTTGATTACTAAAAGGAGTAAAGACTCTGGGTTTTACTATAGGGTGTGAACATAGAAATATTTGGATTGTTAGGCTGCTACATCTTTATTGTTGCGGCACTTGAAATCTTTACATTGGGTTGCCTGCCGCTTAAGAACCATGTCAGGATGAACGGCACATTGAAGATGAAGATTGGGATGAAAATAATGGCAATGCCGACAGGGAATCCCAGGATTACGCACGTACATATCTTCTGCTTTGTAAACAGGCGCCAGAATAACCCGATTCGGCTGCCGTTTACGAAGAACTAGATAAAAGACACTCAGTATAAAGAGCAACCCAACACCAATCATAGCAATTTCATCAAAACCGGCTTTCGGCTCCTGATTTAAGTTGCTAGTTTGAGAGGTTTGGACAACCAGCATCGTGTTGCTCAAATGTCCATCATTCTCTGCCTTTAGAGATAGTGAGGGTTGAGAATGCAAACTCTGCGAATAATTAGGCATACTGGCTTCATTTGGTCGTAATCCCTTTCAGCGTAGAAACTTCAGGTTGATTGAGGGCTCTATCCATTGGCAGAAAGTCGATTATTCGAAGTGGTACTTCTATATGACTACTTCTATAGTGCTCAATCTTAAAAACTTTTAGGAATTGCGTGTATAAATAGGCAAGTATAATAAACCCAAAAATCAAACCAAAAATTGAAACCTTATACCATTCGTTGTACGAGCAGTATAAGGTTTCGATTTTCGTTTAGTTGATAATGATTGGGTTAGAAAAACAATTTTTAATGTAATTCTGCTTCGAATAAAGCAACTTCTTCAAACACCACCTAAGGGAATAGAATTCAGTAAAAACAATGTATATCTCTGGGCGGATGAACATGTCAGTAATGGGCAGTAATGTATAAGCTATCGATTCGCAGTCAGGAGGAAAGCCGATGGGGATTTCAGACAAAATGGAGTCAGCGGTTGAAGCTGCTAAATCTATTGTGACTAGTCCTTTACCACATCCCCCTGATCTCAAAGCACAATCAACCCCTCAAGAATTGAAAGAACGGTTAGATTGGGGTGAGCCTGCTTTTACTATCATTGATGTTCGCGATCGCGAAGCCTTTAACCGAGAGCATATCACTGGAGCTATGGATATGCCTCTGCCCGAAGTGGCTTCCATTGTAGATAAAAGTCTGGCTCGTGAGCGAGATATTTACCTTTACGGCAACACCGATGAAGAAGCAGCTCAAGCTGCTGAACAGTTGCGCCAGGAAGGTTTTCAGCGGGTTTCTCAAATACAGGGTGGCCTTGAGGGCTGGAAAGCTGTCAGTGGTCCTGTAGATACGGCTCCAGGACTCATGTAAGAGATGGTTTGAAACGGTGTCCTCTTCAGGGTAATTGATAATATCCTTACCCGTTTCAAACCGATCTTCTGCACAGTCAAAATACAAGTTTCGTCAGGGGAGATGAGGGCAATACATTGCCCTCTTTTTTTTTGCTTATGCTGGCGTTGTTAATAAAACTCCGATTGGATAGTTATACATTCCAAATTTCAGCTTATTGAAGAATCCGCAATATGATTTTGTAAAGAAACTCAAGAATAATATTTATCCTGTCGTTGGGTAGAGTCAAGGGGAAACTATTAGCTGTATTCTCATTTTAGAAAGCGGTTTAGAAAGACTTTTCAGAAGTGAATTTTTCATGCTAGTGGACATGAAAAATTCACTTCTGAAGTAGCTTATTTAAGAAGTAAATAATATATTCTCTAAGGTTCCATAATGCATTTGTATTTTGGTTTTCCAGTTGCAGCATGGGCTAATCTTATTCAGTGTACTTCCCACACTGCACAACGAGAACTGGCTCATTTTTTAAGTCAGCAGTATTCTATTTTTCCTTGTGTTGAACTCCTACAGGTGAATGGTTTTTCTCTTCAGACTGCGGGAAGTTGGGAATTAGATAATGGTCTAATTGCTTGCCTACCGGTTAAAATATTTGGCTGGAATTTCCAGGATCAAGAATTTTCCTTAAAGCTATTTAATGGACTATTAGCTGAATCTCCCAGTTATGCTGAGATTTCTGAAGATGGAAAGCAAGTTTCCCTTTTTCAGTACCAGCCTGAAGCACAGATTTGCTACTCCTACCGTGCGATCGCTCGCACAGATTCTCTATATCCCACACGCTATCTAATTCAGGCCTTTGCCTGTACAGATCAGGAACATTGGGATCTTTTAATTGAAGGAGAATATCGTACCGCTTGAGTGAGCTATTACAGATTGGAACGATTGGCCGTTTTTCAAGAGCTTTATGGAGAACTCGCTCGTCATTACTTCCAACAACAGTTAAAAAACTGATACTTTAGAGCATCTTATTCAGAGCCGTATTTATCGATAGAGTTTGTGTGCGATCGCACCAGCTGTTATGTCGCGATTGAGTTCATATTCGCTATTGGGGAAGTGCGCCATACCGTGCGGGATCTAAGCAAAGCATAGAAGTGGCTTCTGGTAATTCCGAAACACTAGTAGGCGTAGGCTGCGGCCTAAGTTCACAACCTATGTTTTGTGTGGGGTGCGAAGCACCCCACACAAAACATAGGTGATGGATTTCCGCCTCAGCGTACTAGGTTCTGTTTGAAGGGTTGTTTTCGTGTGTACTTCGCACACGCAAATAACCCTTCCTACTGGCATGAAAGTACAGATCAAAACAGCTTGCTCCTGTAAGCGTCAAGCACCTATAAAGGTAGTTCAGCTTGAGACAAGCTGAAGTGCTTATTTTTATAGGCCCGAAGCGTATACAAAAATGAGCGTCTTCGAGCTCAAGCTTAGTAAGTTGTTTTCAGCAATTCTGATGGGTATATGCCGGCTCTGCAAGTGCGGTAATTTCCTTTCAGGTAACTGCGAAACCGCGATGTGCTTGAAAGTCTGCCTTCAGAGAGTTGTAAATGACGGTAAAAAGCCGCTATCTCTAATCTCATCAATAATAATTCTTGAGGCCGTATTCTGGGATGTGCGGATTTTATGTGCGCGTGGCGTATAAAAAATCAGTATTTCTTAGAGCACGGCTTGAATGAATAACAGTCAATCTATTTTTGAGGTTTTAGTCTCTGATGCACTAGCTATTGTCTCTTGGCATAGCTTTGTCTCTCAATCCATTTTCACCAAAGCTTATTCCGTAACTATATAGGAAAACTCAATGATAGAGCTGGTATCTCTGATTACAACTGTCATTCTTATTCTCATTCTTTTATTAGTGCTCTATCTACAGGGGTTCTTTCATGCAAAACAAACCTATAAATTATTGGGTTTACCTGCCAGTGCTCCTCATTTTCCCCTGACATTAGCAAGTCTTTCAGATTCCCAAACCACCACAGGTACAGCCACTTTTTTTCTGGATAATATTGATTTAATTCAAGAGTCCCGTCTGGAAGCGATTCGGGCTGCGAAGCAAAGTATTCAGTTTGAAACATTTATTATGACCCCGGGCGATCGCGCCGAAGCCTTCGCCCAGGTTCTCTGTGAGAAAAGCCAGGAAGGCGTTACGGTACAGCTTCTGGCAGACGCCCATGGGGCCGATAGCTTACCCTCTAGCTACTGGAAAAACTTGAGAAGTAAGGGTGTTGAAGTTCGTTTTTTCAATGCATTTTCCTGGAGGAATCCTCTTAGTTATTTGCGACGTAATCACCGTAAGTTGCTGATAGTTGACCAACAGGTTGCATCCATTGGAGGAGCGGGAATTTCAGATTGGTGGGATGGTCATGAACAGAAATATGATAAACCCTGGCTCGATTTTGAGACCCAATGGCGTGGCGAAGTAGTCAACTGGTTAACAGGAATTTTTTGGCAACATTGGTTGGATGCAGGGGGCACTGTTGACCTCACTGAGCATTGTCCCCCCGACAAACGTTTTGAACCAGATGCCGATGTCTTAATTACCCCAGGGGAAGACCCAAGCCTTCGTAGCTCCTCTATTCGTAGTTTGTTTCAGGTGGCCGTTTTATCAGCTCAAAAGCGAATTTGGATTGCTAGCCCGTATTTACTACCTGATAAAGCAACATGTCAAATGTTGGTTAAGAGTAGCCAACAGGGGGTTGATATCCGCATTGTGACCATGAGCCGATGCACTGATAAGCCTTATGTTTACTTCACATCTCAGGAACGTTATGGTCACTTGATTAAGTATGGCATCAAAATCTACGAGTATATGCCCAGTATGATGCATGCAAAGATTCTACTGATTGATGACTGTTGGGTCAGTCTGGGTAGTGCGAATCTAGATCCTCGTAGTTTCTATCACAATGATGAACTCAATTTATTCACGAATGATCGGTCTACTATTCAGGGCGTTGAATCATTCTTTGAGCGGGCTTTCACTCGCAGCTACGCGGTGAACTTAAAGCAATGGCTCCATCGCCCTTTAGGAGAACGTATTATTGGAAAGCTTTCGAATTTATTGTACTGGCAATTCTAAGATGTGCCTTAAAACTTATGGAAAGCGATGTTTAGCTAATGAATTAGTTAAACAAATACTTTATGGAAATTGCGGCTCAACTCTATCCCAAATTGTATACAACCCAAGAAAGATGCAATTAATTCCTATTTTTGAAAGACTATAGACCAAGCTGCTGTGAGTTTGCTTGAGGCTTTAGCAGACTATCTCTTGTCTTGAGATAACAAATGTTCAAGTTCACAGTTGAAAAGACTAAATTTGCAATTTGGAGTTGATTATGAACAATCCCAGGGTAGAAAGCGATAATTATGATCCCCATATTATTCCCGCTGAAACTGCTGCTCGTAAAGAGCGTGAGGAGGAGAACTATAAGCAACTTCCGGATAAGTGTGAAGGCGATCTAGATACAGGCGGCGGCTTTACCGTTGATAAGGAAGGCCTGGTCAATAACTTTGCCATTGAGCCTGAAATGTACTACGAAGTACCAGGCGATCGCCGCGAGAAAGAAGCTGCTGAGAAGGCTGCGCGGGAACAAGAACTACATGATGCTCAGCAAAACGACGAAACCGGCAAGCTGACCATGGAAGACGACAAGCGCAGCAAAGGACCTGGATTCATCTAATGTTGAATCTCTAAGAATAAAAGTGCGTGGCGTGGTGCGTCGCGCACTTTTTGTTTGTGGGTATCCTGCTCTAAAGGTTCTATGGCGATACACGCTCAGACCCAGGAGGTTCGTGTTTAAGAGCCTTATTCATCAAGGTTTTCAAACATGAACTGTTCTAACTAAATTGCGTAAGGCTAAAACACGGGTACTAGCCCAGGGTTACATCCAGAAAAAACATCAACACAAAGCCCACCATCACTCCAATGGTTGCAGCTTTTTCATAGCCCAAACGGTGAGATTCGGGAATGATTTCGTCGCTGATGACGAAGAGCATGGCTCCAGCGGCAAAACCCATCGCCAGGGGTAGGAAGGGCTGGAATAAAGAAACAGCCGCCGCTCCCAGAAAGCCACCAATGGGTTCAACCAGGCCAGTCAGTAGGCTGATCCAAAGAGCGGCAAGTTTGGTGTAGTTTTCTGTGAGCAAAGAGATTGCGACGACCAACCCTTCAGGAATGTTTTGCAGGCCAATCCCGGTGGTAAGGGCGATGCCGTTAGAGATATTCTCACCGCCAAAGCCGACACCGACCGCTAATCCTTCGGGGAAGTTGTGGATGGCGATCGCCAAAATAAATAACCAGATCCGCTTCAATTTGCTCTGGTCAGCATTTTCTCTCCCTTTGAAAAAGTGCTCGTGGGGAAAGTAGCGATGAGCCACCCACAGAAATGCTCCCCCAAGCAAGATGCTGATGACCATTTCCATCGCTGCCCAGAAAGGATCGAGCTTTTCCATAGCCGCTTCTAATCCTGGGACGATAAGGGAAAAAGAGGTGGCGGCAAGCATAACCCCAGCGCCAAACCCGAGCAAAACACCCTGGGTATTCTGGGTAATACGGTTAAAAAGGAAAATTGGTAGCGCGCCTACGCCCGTGCATAGTCCGGCGATCGTACTACCAGCCAGGCCTAACAGTAAAACGGGAAGGTCATTCATGGGAGCTTAGTTCGAATAGTTGATTTTGCCAGCCCAGGGGACTGGCAAAATCAACGGTTCAAAATTATTCGGGGCGAGCGGGATAAACCCGTCCCCGCCAGCGAGTGGGGGTACGGACGGAGGATAGAAGAATCCGCAGCACCGCTAAGGGATCAGCCAGGGGCGACAGCCAGTAGGCCCAGAAGCCGGACGTCTGGGTGCGATCGTAGGCTGAAAGAATAGCTGTTAGCAAGGCAAAGCGGATACTAACCAGAGCGACATTCGTTCCGAGCGCAGCTGTAAGGACAGGTGTATGGACACCCGCGAACCAACAGGCTCCCAAAAGTGGTAACACCAACCAGGGTAAGCCTTGTACGGCTGCAAGAAATCCTAAGTCTCCCCATTTTTGACCGGGGGATGCGGCATCTTTGAGGTCAAGAGAACGGCCCCACTCGCGCCATACCTCCATTGCGCCTTCGTACATGCGTACTCGCAGCAGGTTAGCCCCATCCAGAAAGCCAACACGTGCTCCGTGACGGGCTGCGTTGCGGGCAAGGGTTACATCATCACAGAAGGAACGGCGGGCGCTGCTGTAACCGCCAAGGTCAGCGAGGAGCGATCGCCGCACCAAAAAGCATTGTCCATTCGCCATGACGCGCTCAGGGTTTGCAGCATCCGACCCTGCAGCCCCAAAGCGGTAGAGAAGGGTGATCAGCAAAGCGGGCTGTAACCACCATTCGGCAGCACCTTGCAGAATAAACTGTGGAGCCAGGGATACCAAGTCATACCCCCGCGTTTCCGCCATTTGCACCAGACTGGCAATGAGCCCCGGTTGTGGACGTGTGTCAGCATCAATACCCAAAACCCATTGGCTGGATTCGGCTGTGTTGAGAAATCCGTTGTGCAACGCCCAGGGACGACCAACCCAATCCGCAGGGAGGGGATCATCGGTCATGACGCGAAAGCGAGGATCCCGCTGCTGCATCGCTTTGACCTTGTCTACCGTGCCATCTTGAGAGCGGCTGTCTACGACAATGACTTCCCGCAGTTCGTAGTTCTGGCGGGTCAGACCGTCGAGGCAGGGCTGGATGCGATGCTCCTCATTCAGGGTAGGAACGATAACACTGACGGTGCCCAACAGGTCAGGGGTTGGGGCCGCAGGCGGAAGCGGAGGAAGGCGGCTAGCCCCCTGCAAGAGGCGTGAGAGCAAAATGGCGATCGCCGGAAGCTGCACTGCTAGGAGGAGGAGTGCGATCGCACTCGTCCAGAGTTGCAAGGAGTTGAAGGCAGCGGAGTAATCCACAGGTGACCTGACAGAAATTGAATAGAAATTGTTAGAAATTAATAGTTGTAGGGGCGAATAACCATTCGCCCCTACAAGCCTGCTGGATCAGAAGAAATTAAATTGCATCTGCTCGGTTTAATCGACTGACTGGTCAAAAGCGAATAACTCTTCAACCCAGTCAGACAATTGAACACTAAGGGCTTAGCCTGCTGTCGCTCAATCAAGAGCAATCTTCAATTTCCCCTACGACTACTTGGTGCCAACACCGACCGAGGCAGATAGTTTTGCTTTCTGGGCTGCTTCCTGAGAGAGTTCCACGGTAGTTGTTGAGAGGCGCAGAACAGGCTTTTGTCCGGCACGCCAGAAGAGGATGGCCGGAATGGTACCCGTTAGCATTCCCAGGGAGACCGGCACCCAAAAACCAGCTGCCAGGCTCATAACTGTTGCAAAGGCAATATTTCCCAGGTAGATAGCCAGAGGATAATTCAAATCGGTCTGGCGTACAGTCGGTACACGATTTCCCCAGGTGAGGCTGGCGATACTCATGAACACGACACCTGTGCCAAACCAACCCGCAAAGTTTTGATAGGGCATGCCGAAGAATGCACCGGGGGTGTGCCAGTACCAGAAGGGCATAGCGGTCTGGCTCATAGCAGGATCCAGCACAAAATCCCAGGAGGTGAGTAGAACGGAGCCGAGGGCGATCGCCCCTAACGTCCGCCAGGGTCGGCCAGGATTGTTTTCAACATCGGCTTCCAAACCCGCGCGTGCCAGCAAGTAAGCACACAGACCGAGGTAGTACCAGGAGAGCGGAATGGTAAAGGGCACCAGACCTGCAATTTTATAGCCCAGACCGCTGAGGTAGCTGTAGTCACCAAAGGGAAAACCTGTGCTGGTGCCCAGCAATTCACTGGTCAACGAAATACCTACCGAGGGAATCAAAAAGCCCAACCAACCTCGCAGGCCTAAAACCCGTAAGGCATACAGGGTAACGCCAATCGCCCCAAGCAAAATATAGATCACACCGCCGCCTGCCATACTCCAGGCGTACGCTGTCGGCCCAAAGGGCACATGCTGCAAAAACTCTGGATGGGGCATTACCAGCAACAACCCCGCCAACCCAAATGCCATGGCGAGGAGATGCCCCACCAAACAGGAACGCTCAACCATCTGCCATTTCTGCATGACCCACTCCATCCCTTCTGTCAGCAAAGATTATCGGGTTCTGATCACTCAAAACGTTACACCCAAACACAGCCACGTTCACATTACGAAAGCCAAACTGAGCGAACTCTGAAGCTTGATGCCACGGTGTGCTCTAACGGCCAACTCCCAAATTTGAATAAGACTGACTTAACAAATGTTAAAAATTGACCGTGACAGCATCCTACCTCAGAGTCATAAGGTTTGTAAATTTAGGGCGATCGCCGGATTTAAGATCCTTCTGTTGGGTTGCGGTCGTGCCCTTCCCCTGCTTCTATGAAGCTTGGAGCAGGCGTAGAGTTTTTAGAGGGTTATGACTCAGGCTCACGTTCTGTCCTATCCAGAATGGCTCTGGATTTTCAAATGCCCCTTGATGCTTAGGTTGGAGACACTGTGGTCGTAGGAAAAATCGTTGCTGGACTGGGAGCCCTGGCGTTGGTAGGGTGGGCTGCTATTGAGTGGCAATACCGTCGCCGCCCCGGCAATGCACTGGAATTGACCGCTGGGGACTGGAATGTAGAGATTTATGAGCCCAATCACTACCGTCTGGTAGGTGATCTGGAGCTGCGCAATCAGACGAAACGTCTGGAAATTATGGTGCCTGAGGTCGAGGCCGAAGCTACGCTCCTCTCGAAGGGGAGTCTGGAGGGTGTGACTCATCGCATTACGATTACTCCCAACCATGCGGATGCTCCGGCCCGGCCCGATGGCTATTGGTTCGGCTACATCGTCAAGGTTGGAAAGAGTACCCGGTTGACGGTTACCCTTGACATTGAAGGCTCCGACTTGAGCCAGCTCCAGGCGGCATGGTTACGGCTCCGCTATGTCACCTATGGCCCTCAAGGACGCATTCCCAAAAACCGCAACGTGGTGGTGCCTCTCAAATTCCCGGCTGTGGAAGACTCCAATCGCTGGCGGCCCACGGAGGATGCTGATTTACTGCCCATTCGCACTCACCTGCTGAGCCATCTGGATACTCCTGAGCAAGTGATGCAGCGCTATGTGGTGCCCCATTCCCAACCTGGGGATATTGTGGCGATCGCCGAAAGCCCTGTTGCCCTCATGCAAGGCCGGTTCCGCCACCCCAGCGAAGTGAAACCGGGTTGGCTGGCGCGTCGCATTTGCTATTACTTCCTGCCTACCTCCAGCCTGGCAACCGCATGCGGTATGCAGACCCTGGTCGATTTGGTGGGGCCATGGCGGGTGGCGTGGGCTTTTGGGGTGGGGGCGATCGCTAAAAAGTTCCTCCGCCAACCCGGTATGTTTTATCAATTGGCTGGAGAGCAGGCGCGGCTGATTGACGATGTGACCGGCACCCTGCCCCCCTACGACCAGTTCATTGTGCTTGGCCCTGAAAACCCTCAGGACGTTGTGGACAGTATCAAGCGTGAAACCGGTTTATCTGCGGCGATCGTGGATGTGAACGACCTGCGAGCCGTCAAAGTGCTGGCAGCTACCTCCGACGTATCGTTGCCTTTCCTGGAGCGAGCGCTGATCTCAAACCCGGCCGGGAACGCCGATGAACAAACCCCCATTGTGTTGATTCGGCCTACCGCAGCAAAAGGTGGCACGTCGAAATAATCCAATTCTGTTGGGAGCAAGCCGATCTAGCGTAGGGGCGTTGCATGCAACGCCCCTACAACTTATGGAGCCATCGACGCAGTAACCCTATCGTTACGGCAGGTAGTTCTAGCTGTGGGGTAAGGCCACAGTCTTCGACGACTTCGAAGGAGCGAATAGCCTGAGGGTTGAGAGTTGCCAGGCGACGGCCCAGTTCCAGGTCAGTGAATTGGGAATTGCTGCCCCAGATGATGGCGGTGGGGACTCGCAACTTGGGCATACACTCGGCCAGGTCAAAGCAGAGATCGCCCCGCACAAAGGAGAGGGCGCTGTACTCAGCGTTGGGCTGTTGAGCAGAGGCCAGGTATGCCTCGACGATCTCAGGGCTAATCCGGTTAGCACGGGCAAATTGCCGCTGTTCCAGGAAGGAGCGAATGCCAAAGGGAGTGGCCAGTACTGTGCTATACAGAAGTC
Source organism: Leptolyngbya sp. PL-A3 (assembly GCF_039962325.1). Classification (NCBI taxonomy): domain Bacteria; kingdom Bacillati; phylum Cyanobacteriota; class Cyanophyceae; order Leptolyngbyales; family Leptolyngbyaceae; genus Leptolyngbya; species Leptolyngbya sp. PL-A3. The sequence continues at coordinate 106,111 of NZ_JAMPLB010000020.1, read as the reverse complement.
GATCGAGTAAGGGTGTACTGATGAGTTGGGCGAAGGGACTGCGACGGTAATCTTCACCAAAGTCAGATAGCCCTGAGGGTGCAACCAGAAATAGCGAATGGAAGCGGTGCGGTTCGGCGATCGCCAGGCGAATGACCAGGGCTGCGGTGAGGGAGGAGGCGATCGCGGTAACGGGCGTTTCGCTCTGATCCAGCACTTCTGAGAGGGTAGTTAAGTAATCTTCCGCTTCATAGCGTCGGGGCAGGTGTTCTGATCGCCCCCAACCTAATAGGTCAAGAGCCAGAACTGAGTATTCCGGTACCAGAGCGGGATAGACACGAGCCCACTCGTAGGCAGAGGAACCTCCCCCAAACCCATGGAGGAAAAGGAGTGGAGGGCTTGCTATATTGCCTCCTGCGGTAGCAAGCGTTTGATCCGGCTCATAGCCTATGAGAGTACCGCGGGTTGTTGTAAATCGGCGGAGTCGGAAGCCGGAAGGATAAAACATAGCTTTGATTTCACAAGATAATTTTGATGATCAAAATCTGGACATCTATGGGGAGGGCGTTTAGAGTATGGTCATCTATAAAAAGGCATAAAAGTTTAAAAAACTTTCAGTATGGAGTGACATTGATAAAAAGGACGTGAAGTAGACTATTATCTCTATGAATTTTTCGTGAAAAAATTCTAGCTCTTTCACACCTCCCAAGGCTGGAACGATTGCAATGTCAGTATTTTAACGGTTTGTTCAAGGGGTTGGGAGCGATAGCGTGAATCCGGAGAGCTCGAAAAAATTCGCGATAATCCAATATAGGAGTCAGGAAACTACGCAGAAAAAGCAACTTGATTTAAAAAAACTTTAGATTTGGTGCGGAGCATACATACGGAAGACTGTATCCCTGGGTATCATGCCTCAGTAGCCCTCAATGAGCCATCTACCAAAGCCCATAGCGACGCAGATCCAATTGGCTATCCCTTTTGTAAACAGATGTGGAGATGACAAAGATCTATGACAGGGTTTAATCAAGCGCGGGGTGAACGCCGCCATTCCAATTCTTCATTTTCTCAGCCAGTCAATTTTGCTGAGGCTCGTGCCCGAGGGTTGGATGTCTCACTAGAGTCACCTTCTAGCGAAGCCAGAACGACCGAGGCGATCGCCGCTCGTACTCTAGGCCAGATACGTATCAATTTCGATCAATTACGGCCCTTCGAGGTGGTTGATCGGCAGTTTCAAAACCATGGGGTGACCTTTAAGAATGTGATCGCCCTGATTCCCTCTAATCCTGCCTTTCCGGCTCGTAATGGGCAAACGGTACTGATGGGCAGCCCGAAAAGTGGATTGGTAGAAGCCCAATTTGAACGTCCGGTCGAGTACGTGGCGGGTTTTGTGACAGCATCTTCCAGCGCGGTTATGGCAGCCTACGACGCTGACGGTAAACCTCTAGCTCAGGATAGGATTTCTGGGGCAAATCTAGCGGGTTCTGATTCTAAAATTGCACCTAATGCAGAATTGCGGGTTCGGGGTCAGAACATTCGCCGGGTTACATTTCAGGCGTTTGACGGTCAGCTTACCCTGGGTGAATTTTGCTTTGGGTAGTCGAAGCAGTTATCCAGTCCATTTTATTTATCAAAGCTTCAATCAAGGAGCGGCAGAGGCTGACTCCTTGGCCTTGTGAGATTAGAACTATAACTTTTTGGGCGATCGGGTATGGCCGACTGCAGCTGGCTAACCTGTTTCTTTAAGCATCTACTAACGTTTTTATACTCCCACTTAATTTTTAGGGAAATCAGAAGAGAGGTAGCGTCCCATGCTGCCTCTCTTTTGTTTGAGAGGTTAATCAGGGATGTAGGGCTTTATCCCTTATCCCACCCTTATAAACATCAAGTTTCTATGAAGCTATATCGAACAAAAAACCGGTATTACGATTTCAACCCTGTATAGGTAAGTGACAATTTACTCTTTTCTAGAAAACTGGGAACGGCAGGGGATTCAATGCTTCACCGCTGGATTTATTTGTAAATCAATTTTTACGAAAGTGGGGAACGGCGATCGCCAAAATATTAGGAAAAAAATGTGGAACAGCGGTGTAGCCTCTTTTCTGCCTTTCATCGCTACAGCTTTAAATACGCCTGAAGACAGAGGGCATTTTTTTTAAGTGTGTTAAGGCTTAACGAGAAGTTGCCTGACTAGAATCCATATTTTGTTTTTTATCTAGGGACGGTTGATGTGCAGCTAAAAAACCGTCCCACTCTTCAGACGCATTCCTTGATATCAAAGGATAAAGTAACCATGCCTCAAGTTTATAGTTCATCACTAAATGTGTGATTAGCTGTGCATCAATGCTGCAGCTTTCTTCTTAAGGGGTACTCTACTCGCCTACGAAGAGACGCGACTCTGGCTCTTCGCTGACCGCACGACACTCTTCCGCTTTCACAGGAACTTGCGAGTTATGGATGCGTCATCTGAAAATATCAACCCTCAATGCAAAGCACTGCCCATGACTGATTCTCTGTCTGCTCCCTGGTCTGCTGTTGTGGCAAAGGCTTCCCAGAAGAGAGTCCCGATTGAGCAGCTCTCAAACTACGACTTAATTCTGCGGTGCCAAACTGGGTTTCGCCCAGATAAAGCCGCCTTCGCGGAGTTGATTCGCCGCTACCAACCCCATGTAGATAAGGTTCTGTACCACCTGGCACCGGAATGGACGGATCGAGCCGACCTGGGTCAAGAGGTATGGATCCGGGTCTACCGCAACCTCAAGCGGCTACAGGAGCCCGCTAAGTTCCGTGGATGGTTAAGCCGTATTACTACCAACCTGTTCTATGACGAGCTGCGGAAACGGAAGCGCGTTGCTCCTCCCTTGTCGCTGGATGCTCCTCGGAGCCTGACGGATGGGGAAATGGAGTGGGAAATTCCTGCTGACAGCCCTGGCCCGTCTGAGGAACTGGTGACCCGCGAATTTTACGACCAGCTCCGTGAGGCGATCGCCGACTTGCCCGAAGCATTTCGTACCACTATTGTGTTGCGGGAGATTGAAGGCATGGCCTACGAAGAAATTGCCGAACTGACGGGAGTTTCCCTGGGAACGGTGAAGTCTCGTATCGCTCGTGCTCGCCAGCGGTTACAGTCTCAGCTACAAGCCTATCTCAACGATTAGGCCTTCTGATGGCTCATATTTCATTCCGGAGTGATAGCCCCTATCCAACACATCCTGGCACTCAGGCTGCATCATAACGATTGAGGGGTAACAGGACTGGATAGGATGGGAATTCTTAGTGTAGGCTCTTGAGTAAGTCGCGTATTGCTGGTCAATGACCCTACCCTAAACGATAACCCGATAACAAGAATCCTCCTTGGCGAGGTGTGATGACTGGTTCCGATTCGCTTGAATCCATTCTTTTGAACTGAACTAGAGGCGCATAATGAGTGCTGATTTTGACAATAAACAGTATGGTGGGCCAACCCAAGCCTCCGACGATCTGTCCTATTGTCTTCCAACGGACGTGACCCAAAATTTTAAGCGCGATCGCTTTGAACTGCTGAGTGCTTACCTGGATGGTGAAGTTACTGCTGCGGAGCGCCGCCAGGTAGAGCAATGGCTAGACAATGACCCAGTAATGCAGAAGTTGCATGATCGGTTGTTGTCACTGCGCCAAGGGATGCAGTATTTGTCAACGGCTCCCACTCCAATGAGCAATCCTGAAGCAACGGTGCAGCAGGTGATGCAGCGCTTAGAGCAGCGTCCCCGACGGTTGGCTGCGGTAGGTGGCTTAACGACGGTAGCGGCGGTGTTTTTGGGAGCTGTCTTGGTGCCTATGCTGCGAGTTCCTGCTCCGCAGTATGCTGAAACTCCTACCCCTGTGACTGATTCAGCCGGTCTGATGATTGCCTTGGATAGCCCTGTAATCGAAATTCCCCATGTGAACAAGAGCATCGCAAAAGACTTGAAGCAGTAAGTAGCGCTGCTCGATGATTTCGATTGCGGAAGAACAATAACGTGTCTAAGTTGGCAAGCCCATAACAAAGGCTTGCTTTTTTGTAAGTATTTACTCAATACATATTTACGGCGCTCAAACGCTTAAAACTTGGTTATTTTTGTGAAAGTCGCGCGGAGCGTAGCTCTCACAAAAAGGTTATTTATAGCAATGTGCAAGTGCGTTAAGTACAGCAACGGCAATGTGGGGCACTTCGTGCCCCACATTGCCATACTTAATTAATGTGCACAGCGCTATAACTTCAGTTCAGGATAAGCTGAAGCGCTTATTTTGACGTGCGCAAAGCGCACATCAAAACAAGCGTTTTCGAGTGCCACGCGTTGCGCGGCACTCGAAAACGCCCTTAACCCGAACTCAGGTTATTTAGGACATAAGAAGCTGACAAATAGAGAAATTAGCCGTGTTGTAATGTCTGATGGATAACCTGCAAAAGATCTTCCAGGTTGTACGGTTTTGGGAGAAACCTGGCAACATCTAAATCTTCACGAATGGATTGTTTAGAACCACTGACAACCACAATCTTAAGGTCTGGGTTGAGAATGTGCAGTACGCGTACCATGTCTTCGCCGTTCATCTCAGGCATCATCATGTCGGTCAGAACTAATTGAATTTCTGACTGATTTGCCATGTAGTTGTTAATAGCCTCGAATCCATTTCGGGCGGTGAGAACTCGGTAGTTGTAAGCTTCTAGCGATGTACGCAGCATTTCTAAGATACGCACTTCATCATCTACAACTAAAATCAGCTGACCTTGTCCAGTAATGCGTTTTTCTGGGGGCGTTGCGGTTGCTTCTTGTTCGGGATCAGCCGGTAAATAAAGATGGAATTGGGTACCAACGCCAACTTTGCTGGTTACTTGTATAAACCCTCCGTGGCTTCTAATAATACCCAAAGTCGTTGATAGACCTAAGCCTGTCCCCTGACCGACTTCTTTTGTTGTGAAGAAGGGCTCAAAAATATGGTTGAGCACGTCAGGTGCTATGCCCATTCCAGTGTCTGCTACGGTGATCATGACGTAGTTTCCCGCACGGGCATCTGGATATGCCTGAGCCTCTTGTTCACTCAGGATTTGGTTATTTGCGATGAGGGTCAATGTGCCCCCTTCAGGCATGGCGTCGCGAGCATTTACACATAGATTCATCAATACCTGGTGCAATTGGTTAGCGTCAGCATTGATCATCCACAGAGATGCCCCCGTTAATTTTAAGTTGAGGCGAATTGACTTTGGAAAGGTACTTTGCGCAATCCCCCAAATTTCGCTCAGGATGTGTTTTACTTGCACAGGCGATCGCTCTCCTGCTAACCCTCGGGAGAAGGAGAGAATTTGCTTAACTAACCGTCCTCCACGCCGTGCGCTGATATCCAAAGTATCGAGGAGCCGACTGGTAGACGGATCCAGCTCCGGAAACTTGATGGGAAGGATTTGGGTCGCGATAAGAATGGGCGACAGAATATTATTCAGGTCGTGGGCAATACCGCTGGCTAACATACCCAGGCTTTCTAGACGCTGGGTGCGAAGGAGCTGATTTTCCAGTTGTTTCTTCTCAGTAATGTCGGTGTCAACAACCAAAAAAGCTTTGGATTGTCCGTTGCTGTTTCGAACGAGCGTCCAGCGACTCTGTACAATTCGTTCTTGACCCGATTTTGTTAAGTTGCTGAGCTCGCCCTGCCATGCACCCTCAGCCAGAACCATCCGATTGGCTTGCTCTAAAGTTGGGGTTGCCCTATGCAGCAAATTTTGGGCACCTTGATAGCAAACTTCTGCCCTTGACCAACCATAAATTTGCTCAGCTCCCTTGTTCCAAAACTGGATTGTTCCGCTGAGGTCAAGCACCATGATGGCATCGGTAGCAATGTTTAACAGGGCTGCCTGTTCACGGATGGTGGCGGCGTCTTCCTCCTGACGTTTGATGTCGGCCTGTAACCGCTGGTTGGCTTCTAGAAGACTCTGTCGCTGCTGCTTTGAAGTTTCTACCAGGTCAGATAGCGAAGTAGACAGAAGTGCAATTTCATCTTGTCGACGAAAGCGTGGAATTGTTACGTCAGGATTGCCGCGTTGAATGGCATCGGCAGCAGCGGCCAGGCGTAGAATGGGGGCGACAATTCGGTGCGATCGCTGAACAGACCACAATGCCATCAGCAACCCAACCCCGATCCCTACAGCCAATACTTGCAGCTGCAGCATTCGGGCTGGAGCGAGGGCAATCTGCGTGGGTTGGCGTACATAAACCTGCCAGCCCAACCCCGGATAATCACCATAGCCCTGGCTCTGAACGGTGCTCTCTAGATAACCTTTTTGCCGAAATAGGCGCGTGTTTGTTTGGCTATCCGTGGCATTTGTCAAGGAGCCGATGTGGGTTGTAGTGCGATCGCCTTCAAACCCGGTTGGGTACAGCAGAATTTGATTGGTGTGATCGAGGATAAAAATTTCGACCTGCCGATGTTGCTCAATGGGAGCTAACAGCGACTGTTGAACTTCTTTGGCCCAATTCCAACTCAGGTGAGCGCCTAAAATTCCAACGGCTTGACCTTGAGGATCTTTTACGGGAACGGAGACATCAACGAAACGCAGAGGTTCATTGGTGGGGTTAGGTAAGAGCTTAGCCAGGAGCTTAGCTTCATGGACATCTCCAACATAGGGAGCCAATTTGGCCTGTTGAAACCAGGGTCGCTGGCTTACATCTTTGCCCTCAAGAAGCCCACCGGTACTGGCTGTCACAGTACCCTGAAGATCGGTCAGCCCAATCCAGGCATAGTTGGGATAGGTGGTTTGTAACGTTTCTAGTAGTTCTCGTTGTGTTGCTGGGGATGCTGTCTGGTAAATGGGGTCGAGGGTTGCGGCTACCTGAATATCGCGATAGCGTTCAAACATACCCCGATCCAATTTGTCAGCCATTTGATAGGCCAGTTCATGGAGCGATTGCTGAATAGTATTCTCTAGCTGGAGGCTGCTAACATAACCCACCAACAAGCTTAAAACGATGGAGAGTAAAAGAGTTGTACCTGTTGTTGCAAGCCCTAAACGTATCCCTAAATAACGACGTGGATCAAAGCGACTTAGCAGGCGCAGCAAAGAGAGTTCCATATTACTTTTATTAGCCACGAAGCAAAATTCGTGACCTAGAGGCGATCGTAGTGCCTCAATTCAGCCTTGCCTGACAGGGATACCTCTCTATATATAGCAGCCCTTGAAAAAGTTAAGCAAACTTGTGAATTGCGTGTGAAGGAAAGGGCACACAGTGCCCTTTCCTTCACACGCAATAACCAGGAGGGCAGGTGTGAAACACTTGCCCTATCCTATCAAATCTCCTCAAATCTCCTTGAACGTCCAGTTAAGTATCTTACGTGGTGCAGTTTTTAAGGCATGCTTCAATTCTTCGTTGCTATCAAATTTAATTTGAGATAGGCAACAGGCCTCTACGTTGACTGTAATCTTGGGCTCGTTAAAGGGCCAAGGTTTTACGGTTAGCTCATCACCTAGCTGAATAATGTAATAGCGAGTGTTGTCGGGACCGAGGGTAATTTCTAACTCCCGTTCCCCGGCAGGAATTTCCTGCTGACATAGGATCAAGGAAAGGCGATCGCACCACCGCATAAAGCGATAAGCCGACTGAGCTTCTTCTTCAGATAGACCGAGCTCTTCCCGCCACTGGGCCTGCCACTTTTCTTGTTCATCTAGAAAAGCCGCAATTTCAGGATCCTCATCGCGCATACCTTGGGTCAGGAAGCAGAGGTGCATTGAAATGAGGAGAGCAACCCACCGTCCCCGATAGAGAGAATCCTCAACATGGTGTCGCAGTTTTTCGACGGACGTTTCATGTTGCAGGGTAAAGTCTAAGGGAGCGCCTGCTGGGGTTAAGTGATTGCCTTCCCATTCCTTTTCCAGGTCATCGTGATGGGAAATAGCGGCGACGGTTTCGTAGATGCGCTGGGGTGTTTTTTGACGATTCCAGTTTCCGGCCAGTTGTGCAGCGAGTAAAGCGTGGGCTTGATGGTAAATAATTTCCCAGCCGTTTTCTTGAAGATTGACAATCATGGGGTAATCGTCTCAGTAACGTATTGAATAACGAGCGGTGTAAGGCGAGGGATCAAATAATTGATAATTTCGTGATCCGCTTCAGACCACTTGCGGGGATGTCCGAAAACACTGGGTTGAAGAACTCCCCACAATTGATTTTGATCACACAGGTGCGCGTGAATTAACGCTCGATGACCAAAGTTTTCCTGTTCAAATTGACGGTTTAAAACCGTTGCATCAGCCGCTTCAACATCCTCTACAAAAATGGAGGGACGAGCTTGAAGAGCGGCTGCAAACATTGGATCTTCTCCTGGCAATTCGGCAGGCTCAGCTTTCCACTCCGGATCCTGCACCAGGGGAATTTCTTCATGGCGTCGCCAACAAAAAGGGGAGCATCCTCGGCTTTCCTGAGGATGGCGAAGATAGAGGAAAACGCGATCGCACGCTAACTGTTTTCCTAACTCTGGCAGTACCGCCGAAAGAATGCTGGCTGCATCCGACTGATGCTGAAAAATATGCTCAAAATTTTGCAATGTTGATGGGGTAGCCACAGAATCAATACTCAACGAATGAAAACAGCCTCATGCGTAATCGTAAAGACTGAAAATTTCGAAAGCATTGACCTTTGGACAGACTCATATTGCCCCTTCCACCACACCCAACAGATAGACTGATATAGCGGCAATGCTGGTGTTTCTTGCCTGGCGGCAGGGGAAAGTGGGTTGCCAAGTGATGATAGGCTGTTGGACATTTTATGGATTTTCGGAATGTGAATATGGTTTGGGCCTCGGTGGTGGCAGAAACCCTCCATCACCTTGGGTTAGAGATGGCGGTCATTTGCCCAGGATCACGCTCAGCGCCGTTAGCGATCGCCTTTGCCCAACATCCTGCCATCCACTCCATTCCTGTATTGGATGAGCGATCGGCCGCTTTTTTTGCCCTGGGAAGAGCCCGTCGGACTGGCAAGCCTGTCGTTCTGATCTGCTCGTCTGGCACAGCAGGGGCTAACTTTTACCCAGCGGTTATTGAGGCGCGGGAGGGACGAGTGCCACTGCTGGTTCTAACGGGCGATCGCCCACCCGAATTAAGGGATTGCAATGCAGGACAAACCATTGATCAACAGAAATTGTTTGGACACTACCCCAATCGCTTTTATGATCTGGCCGTTCCCTCAGTAGAGCTAAGTATGCTGGCCTATCTGCGACAAACCATTCAGCAGGCGTGGGAGCAAACGCAGTATCCGGTGCCTGGCGCTGTTCATCTAAATTGTCCCTTCCGAGATCCGCTGGCTCCATTGCCGCAAGTCGAGGCTCAGCAGTTGGCCGAACACTTTAACGCTGAGGAATTTTTTGCTGGATTGGAGCCTTTAACACCATCCGTCTTTCCCGCTCCAGTTGCTCCTTTAAAACTTCCGACAACGGAACGGGGAATTATTGTGGCGGGGCCTGCTCAACCACTGTCACCTCAGCATTATGGGGAGGCGATCGCCCACCTTTCTAAAACCCTCGGGTTTCCTGTGCTGGCGGAGGGGTTATCGCCGCTGCGAAATTATGCGGATCTGAATCCTTATCTTATTTCAACCTATGATTTGATTTTGCGAAATTCTCAGGAGGCGGAAGCGCTTGCCCCAGAAGTCGTGATTCGGGTGGGGGAAACCCCTACGAGTAAGGTGTTGCGGGGATGGTTGCAAACGGTGCAGCCGTTTCAGTGGATGCTGGATGCGAGCGATCGCAATTTAGATCCATTGCACTTACGAACCCGTCACTTACGACAGTCCGTGGAACAGATCGCGGCACAGTTGCAGCAGGAGCCTTCACCGCCCAGTGCTTATTTGCAGCGTTGGAATGAAATGGAACTCCAGATGCGGCAGCGATTAGATACAACGTTGGAAGGAATGGATGACTGGCTTGAAGGAAAAGTGGCCTGGCTGTTGTCGCAATCATTGCCAGAAAAAACTCCACTATTTATCGCGAATAGTATGTCGGTGCGTTATGTGGAATGGTTTTGGCAACCGGGCCGTTCTTGTATCCAACCCTATTTCAACCGGGGAGCCAATGGCATCGATGGTACGTTATCGACTGCCTTGGGGATGGTGCAGGGCGATCGCCCTGGTGTTCTGCTGACCGGAGATTTGGCATTGTTGCATGACACCAATGGATTTCTATTGGGCCAGAAGTTAAACGGACATTTAACGATTGTGCTGATTAATAATCATGGGGGCGGGATTTTTGAAACACTCCCCATTTCTCATTTCAATCCTCCGTTTGAAGAGTATTTTGCAACTCCTCAGGAAATTGATTTTGAACAATTGGCGAATGTATACAAAGTTCAGTATGAAAAAATTCACTCCTGGGCCCATTTAAAGACTTGCTTAAGAACTTTACCGCTCCAGGGGATTCGTGTCCTTGAAGTGAAATGCGATCGCAAAAGGGATGCTCAATGGTTGCGTTCCCACCTGAACTTTATAGGCGATGCCTCATTATGCTAGAAGGCTTCGACCTGAGGTCGCCATCTAATTCTTGTGTGGGGTGCAAAGCACCCCACACAAGAATTAGATGGCGACCTCAGCATACTAGTACGCTGAGGCAGAAATCCATCACCTATGTTTTGTGTGGGGTGCTTCGCACCCCACACAAAACATAGGTTGCGAACTTAGGCCGCAGCCTACTAGAAGCTTAAAGTATCAATAAACTTGCGGATTCTCACGTTGACGAAGAATTACCTTCAGCGACAGACTCGTCGATAGTTTTTCAAGCTTTCACCGCTTTGGTAGATGTTGTACTGAGTTGGGGTGCAGGCACTAAAAACGGTATCACTCCACAACCAACGCTCTATGACACCCAGTTTGATGGATTCCTTGCCACTCAATGTAACTCCGCAAATATTACTCTCTCATCTAACCGAGCAACCCTTATCTGAAGAGGACTCGACTCTGAATATGATTTTTGTTGCGGCTAGTGTGACTCTTATGTCGGGAGTCATGATGATGGATGGTGTCATTGACCCAGAAGAAATGGTTCACCTACACCAGCTTATGGGAGTGTGTGCTGACACCGATACAGCTTGCCATCGGCTGCTGCCCCGATTAATTTTAGGAATCAAGCGCCATCAGATTTACTTGAATCCCCGGTTATTCCTTGTTCTGGCAGAAGCGTTAGATTTGCCTCAGCGTCTGTTACTACTCGGCTTAGGCTACCGCATGGCAGCAGCAGATGGACATTTAAATGAGCGCGAGAATTTGTACTTGCGGGCGATCGCTCAACGGCTCTGCATTGACCCCCAACACGTTGCAATCTTAGAGGCCAACTCCTTAAAGTTTACTTTGTTGGAGACTGAGGCGTTATGGGAGGTTAATCACTACCTTGACCCATCCAATTTTCAGCTACACGAGTCACTACTTCGGTTGATTGCTCGCACTATTCATAGCAATCTACCAGCTATAGCTATACCTACTGCAATCAACGCTTAAGGGAGCGCGATCGTATTGTGTACAGAGGGCATGGGGATGAGGCTTCCATGCCCTCCTGCTTACAAATAGGTAACCTCAGTTCGGGATAAGCTGAAGTGCTCATTTTGGCGTGCGCAAAGCGCACGCCAAAATGAGTGTTTTCGAGTGCCGCGCGTTGCGCGGCACTCGAAAACACACTTAACCCGAACTCAGGTTAGGTATATTAGAATATCCTCACTTGAGTCTAATTGGTATTGAAATGAGTCTAAATGTAATAAATTTAAATCTCATCTTGAGATTTAAGATAAAGGAAGAGTTTGCCTATATTTGATGGTGGAGTTGTCCCGTGTCTCACCGTCAGACATGAATGATCTCTGCTACTTGGTACAGGGGCCTGTTTAAAGGCCAATTTTCTGTGCGCTAAACAGACGAAATGCCCCTTTTGCCAGCTTCGAAGCACGCTCTAGTGTCTTGGGAACAAATACGAGATTTTTGTAATCGGTATAAGAAAATACAAAGATATAAATCTATGTATGAGCTTAAGATCATAGAGTAGAGCCTTGAATATTTTTACTTTTAAGGTCTTATAAATGGATGCTTCAACCGCTCTTGCTTTTGTTACGGCTACAAAGCTTGGATATCGGCTAGTTGTCGGTACTCTTGAGGATGGCCAAATTTATACCCTCATCAACTTAAATAGCGGTTGTCGCATTGGGTATAAGACGCTAGAGGCCGTGCTCAGTTATTTAGAGATAATGAGCTCGTCATAGAAACCGTTTGCAGAAGCTAATTTCTCGTTGCTAGGTAGGAAGGATCAACTCCTGTAACCAAGCCTCAAGCAGCTTTTTGAAGTAGATACACTTGACCCTAAATAGGAAAAGGGTACTTTTCGCCCCCCCCCTCTTATATAGGGCTAAGTTTACTCAAACCGAGAGCCGTTGTTTTCGTCGCTTGGCGACGAAAACAACGGCTCTCGGTTTGGGCTTTAAAGAGGTACAAGATATAAGTTTAGAAAACCGCCGGTAGACATACGGCGGACACGCTAGCTGACTTGAATGAAAGATAGTGTCTCAGTAAGCACCCCCTAAAACATCCTCCTGGAGTAAAGCCTTATCGCGATCGCAAAAAATTCCAAAAAAAAGCCGCAGTTTGAGCTGCGGCAATAAATCTCTTGACTATTTTTGGGATGTAAATAGTTTTGCAGCGATCGCGATTTATAGCATCCCTCAAAAAGTAGAGCCCGGTCACAAACACAATTTATCAAAACAGTATCTAAGCTGAACATCTGTTGCAAGAAACGCCATTAAGAACATTCTTCCAAATAAGAGATTGAACCTGGTGCAGTTAAAGAATAAACACCTTCAATCGGCCGTGATGGCTCTCTAAAAGATGACTCTTTAAAGGGTTCTAATCTGAAAAAAAATTATGACGATTGCCCTTAGGAGCTCTTCCTAGAGCAGAGATCGGTTGCCCCCAGAAGAAAAATCCATGTCCTTCTAGCCAGGGCTAGACCTCTAAACTGGAGGACTTACGGCCCCATGAATAGTTGCGGTATACGCAACTATTCATGGGGATGGATTCTCTATTGTGTAAGGGTTTCATAGCATTGTCTTTTGGCCTGGACTAAAATTGGACTAAATTTTGAGGCTCGTTTTTAGCCCATCCGTGAGCCCTTGGTAGTGCAAAGCAACTGCTGAGTTGCAGCCTGCCTCTCCTGATATCTACCCCCGGTTGCCAATTTGTAACCTTTTCTACGCACCTCTACGGATCATCTATAGCTCCGCTTGGAGCACTTGCAGTAATCTCGCGGTGTTACTTCTAGAGACAAAGTGAAAAGATACAAATCATATAAACAGCAGATAAAAACGAAAGATAAAAACGAAATTTCTCTTGGCTACCATCAGTCCCGCGAGCTTGCCTCTGCGGGATTTTTGTTTTAATACTGTGGCGTTAGTTTGGTTGAGTTTGTAGTAACAATTCAACCTCTTCCAAAGCACTTTGGGCTTCTGTAAATGAAGGGTCAAGTTCAGTGGCTATTTGATACTCTTGTTGAGCTTCCTCTAAACGACCCTGACGCTCCAACGATAACCCTAAATCAAACCGGAGGACTGCATCATCAGGGCTAAGGGCGATCGCCTGTCGATAGGTTTCTTCTGCCGCTGCAAATTCCCCTCGATCATCAAATGTATTGGCAAGAATACGATGGTGTTCTGAATTTGTAGGTTCTAGGGATACAGCTCGCCGCAAAATTTCCAGAGCCTCCGAAGTCTCCCCTTGCACCCGCAGCAAATCTCCCAAAATAGCATGAGCCGTCCCATTATCTGGAAGCTGAGCTACAACTTCGCGCTGCATTGTGATTGCTTCTGCTAACTGTCCGGTTTCTGTAAGCAAAAACACAAGATTAGCGTAGGCCGGTAAATACTTGGAGTCGATGGCGATCGCCTGCCGCAGAAGCGCAATGGATTCATCAACCAACCCCTGGCTCGCTAAAACAATACTCAAATGCTCATAGGCTGGCATAAATCGAGGTTCTTGCTCGATTAGCCCTCGCAACAGCGTTTCCGCTCGCTTCAAATCACCATTGGCATATGCCTCATAGGCTTCAGTATCTTGTTGATAAAGCTCTTGAGGAAAATCATCCTGAGCCAACAAATTTGAAGACCCGTTTCCATATCTCAATCGTTCACGATCAGTGGCCGAAGCTGGATATGCCACCACCCCAGCCAGCATCAGAACCACAGAACTCAACCCCAAAACAACATTGGCAATTTTCATAAACTTTCCTCACGAAGAAGCAACGTCATCACTGAAAAACCCGGGATTTGGGCACTCCAGACGCTTCCCTACCCCTATCTTAGGCAACCTATTTGTCTTCTGAAAAAATTCTCTGGCCTAAACGCAGCTTATTCTGGCAACACAATTTGAGTCTTAAAAATAGACAAAGGAGCCTATCACTAGACTCAAAATAGAAATATGTGTCTCAAAAAAAGACAATTCCGTTCATAACCTCATTATGAAGTTTGTCCAATTATAAGACTTAAAATTCTATATACTAGACTCAAAATAATACGCAAAATCTTGTTGTAAGACAGATTATAAATACGTTTGCAAATATCAAATGAGACTCATGATAGGAACCTGGGTCTACCCTGGAGATTAAAGATAGATTCTAAGGATGTTCAATTTACGTAAGTCTCATGCATCTTGCCAAAAGACCAAAAATAATACTCATGAGTCTATTTTCAAGACAAAAAATTTAAGGTGTGGGAGAGAGGGCACAAGGTGCCCTCTCTCCCACACCTTATCCATGTGATAGAAGAACAATTACACCCTTAATCTGTGCATTTCAGCGATTTGGCCGACCTCAATGTCACATCATAATTCTTGGATCTCATTAAGAGACTTAACTGCATCATAGTGAGTCTATCTTTTGGAATTATGAGTTTCATAATGAACTGACACACCGCTAAATTGCTAGGGATAATCGGCCCTACAGAAATACAAAGTCTTGGGACAGTTTTTTGGGCTAAAAAGCTGGGCAAAACCAACAGTTATAGAGGTTATGGAAGGTTGCAGGGGAGAAGTAGATCCTGGTAAAACCTTCTAAAACGTGGGTAATAACAGGAGCTCAGTTGGGATTTCTATGGGATTCCTCAGCGATAACTGTACCAAGCTTTTTCCCGCAACCAGACTGAGCGTATATCCTGATAAAGATTTGAATTCGTCTTTTGGATACATCAGGCACCAGAACCCTTCTGGGTTTCGAACTCAACTTCATTTGATTACAAGCACCTTCTCAAAAAGTCAGCTTATTTAAACTCTGGAGTCCAACTAAGTTCAATCTTTCCTATAAGACGAGTTTGATGGGTCGGTTTTCTGAGGAACTTCCCGGAGGCTCAACCGTCACCCGAAGCAAGTTGGATGAAAACAGATGAATTCACGGACTGAGCCGTTGAATATCCTGCTGTAATCTTGACGAAATCGAAAGAGGATGTGAGGATGGGACGCTTCCGCGAAGCCGCCATACTGACGTTAATGTTGGCGATCGCATCAACAGTCGGTCAGCCACTTCAATCCAGACCAGAACAAAGTTTTGTTGACGCTGGAACTATACGTCAGTCAGTGAGTAATAAGCTTCAGAAGAATAAACTGCTCACTCGGGCTGAACTAGCGGCCATCCTGGTTGAGGCCTTTGATGTTGAAGATCGCCAATCGTCGCATGTGCGACTTTCCCATCAACTAAAATCGGTCAATGATGTTCCTGCCAACCACTGGGCCTACTTAGAAATTCAAAGCGTTATACAAACAGGAGTCATGACCACCTACCCTGGTGGGAACTTCCGGCCTAACCAAACCGTAACCCGTGCCGAAGGGTTTGCTGCGATCGCCCAGGCTTACGGAGCCACTCCGCCTTCTCCCCAGGAAGCTGAGATAATTCTGAAACGCTTCCCCGATGCGAGAGAGGTTCCGGATTGGGCCAAGCCATCTCTGGCCTCTGTCATATCTAAAGGGTGGGTCAATGTAAGCGAAGACCTCCGCCTCGATCCCGACAAACCCTTGACGCGGGGAGATGTCGCCCACACCCTCAGCATTTATTTAAGCCAGCATCCAACCTATCAGCGTCAGCAATCGCACACCACGTTCGATAATGTTGCGATTAGCAGTACTGGTTTTACTCTCAAAACGCCCTTTATACAAACGGCCCAGCTCAACATGATGAATCCATAACGGAGACACTGATATCCTTGAGCAATCTCCTTTGCACTAGATATTACCCCTGTCTCAAGGCTTTGACCTATGACTCCTGACCTGCTTCCCCTGCACCAGCAAAATCCTCTGGGGCGCTTTTCTGATCGCGCTCAAGACTATGCCCGCTATCGCCCCACTTATCCACCAGAGGCGATCGCCACCCTGCTCCGTGGTTTAGGCGATCCCACCACCCTGATCGCGGCCGATATTGGTGCAGGCACTGGGATTTCTGCTCGGCTGTTGGGCGATCGCGGTCTGACCGTGTG
This sequence comes from Leptolyngbya sp. PL-A3, assembly GCF_039962325.1. Taxonomy (NCBI): domain Bacteria; kingdom Bacillati; phylum Cyanobacteriota; class Cyanophyceae; order Leptolyngbyales; family Leptolyngbyaceae; genus Leptolyngbya; species Leptolyngbya sp. PL-A3. Next base: position 89,658 of record NZ_JAMPLB010000020.1, on the reverse strand, counting down.
GGCTATTGAACCCAACGCTGCTATGCGCGCCGCGACAGAACCCCACCTTCAGGTTGCCGTCCGAGCAGCCACCGCCGAAGCGACAGGTTTACCGGATGCCAGTGTCCACCTTGTCACCTGCTGCCAGGCCTTTCATTGGTTCAAGGCCGAGGCAGCGCTTGCAGAATTCCACCGGATCCTCAAGTCCGGTGGCCGAGTCGCGTTACTGTGGAACGAGCGCAAACCCATTGATCGCTTCACCGAATCCTATGAAGCCATTATCTGCAATGCTTCAGATCGCCAGATCAAAGTTATTACAGACTATAAATCCTCTGAAGCTCTGGCCCATGCCCTTCAGTTCAAAAACTACCAGACCCACTACTTCGACTGGCTCCGCCCCATGACCTACGACGCACTGATCGGCCTCAGTCTTAGTGCCTCCTACGTTCCCAAATCAGGAGACGCCCACGAGCACATGCTGCATCGCCTCCGTTATCTATTTGAGCAATGGGCGGAGCTAGATGAGAATGGCGATCGCCAGATTCATATGGCTTATCGCACCAATGTTTATCTTGCTAGCAAATAAAGCTGCATTAGTGGATGCGTATTTCATCCTCCATCCACTAATGCGACAGAGCAAAGATTAGCCAAATACCCGATGTTGAAGAGCAGGCATTTGCCGACGTACTTGCTCTAAACGATTGGGAGTAATGGAGGCGATCGCTACCCCCGGTTCTTCCCCTGCATCAGCCAGCACCAATCCCCACGGGTCAATGATCACTGCGTGACCATGAGATTGTCGCAAGCTATAGTGCTTTCCAGTTTGGGCTGGAGCAATGACATAGCAGGTATTTTCAATGGCACGGGCCTGGAGCAAAATCTGCCAGTGGTCTTTTCCTGTATAAGCAGTGAACGCTGCGGGAACAAACAACACCTCAGCTCCCATGTGCGATAGGTGTCGATACAGCTCCGGAAAACGCACGTCATAGCAAACCGACAATCCAAGGTGGCCGAGCTCCTTGGAGGGATACACCTGTGGCAATTGCTTGCCCGATTGCACACTCTTTGATTCCTGATAGGTGTTGCCATCTGGCAGGTTCACATCAAATAAGTGGGCCTTTTCATAGCGAGCCAGTTCCTGCCCATCCGGGCCGATCAGGAGAGCAACGTTAAAAACCTTTTCAGAGGTTTCCGTCGGTACTGGGAAACCGCCCCCCAGCAGGGTGATCTGATAGCGCTGGGCCATAGTTTTGAGAAACTTTTCGCTGGCTTCAGCGATCACTGGGGCTTGAGTGACTTTGTCACTTTCAAGCCCCAAAAATGAAAAATTCTCAGGTAAACCCACCAGTTCGGCCCCTTGGCGAACCGCTAGATCGATCAAATCCTCAGCATGAGCCAAGTTGCGGCCCACGTCAGGAACACTATTCATTTGTACAGCGGCAGCCAAATACGACCTCATAAACCTTAGTAACCCAGCGTAGAATTAGCGAAACAATGGCAGAGTAATGGGGCAATCCGGAAAAACTCTAGCCCAAATCTTAACACCAATGGGGTTAAGGCTTGGGAGGTTAGAAATTTCCCGTGGTTAATCCTCTAAACCAATACTCTGAAGATTTTTTAAGATCTCGATTCTCCCCATACTTCGTCTACGCAGAATCAAGGATCTCAAAAATTCTCTGGAGTACTGCTCTAAATAGTTCTCGCCCAAGAATTACTGTTATTTGTATGAATGATTTGAATTATAAAATCATTGTTTCCCAAGACGGGGTAAGGATTTCACCGCTAATAACAGATGGCAAATAGCAGTATTCTTGCAAGAAATAAATTTGTTTATAGTCTATGTAAAAGTTCAATAAAATACCGGATGTCACTGCTTGCCGAATTGTTATAAAAATGAATTAATAGGGCCATAGGTAAACTTGCTCTTCTACAGGGTCTTCTCGGATCTTCATCTCCGGTTAGTGGGTGCAACTCTTCACAACTCCTCACATTTGACCTGTTCCCAACAGTAGTGGGCCAATTTGCCATAAAGCTCGCTGCTACGACATCCAGCACAAGATGCTACTGCTTTTTCTGGATTTTAAGGGTAATTTTCGCCGATCAAAGTAGGCGATCGCTTCTACTAGGACCTAAAAGACTCCTGTCGCCAGAGTACTCACAGGCTTGCCCTGCCTTTGTGCTTTTTGCTTGACCTCCTATTCCAGAGCTGAAATTCATGAATAATGACAATCTTGGTCACACCCTGACGCATGACTTCCTGGAATTTTCTGTAGATAGCTCAGAAATGTTGAATTTGGACAGCAACACCTCTAATGATTCAATGGCCCCCTTAGTCCATTGGGTCTGCCAGGCAGCGCGCCGATGTCAAGCTAGCCAATACTTCATTCAGGCAGTTCAAGCCATTCAAGGCGTTTGCTTAGCCACTAACCTGAGTTGCTTAAAGCAGGTAGAAATTACAACCGTATCTTCGGGATGGGCCATTGGCCGCAGTTCAACTTGTGCCATTCGCATTCCAGATACCTCTATTTCTCGTTGCCACGCTATCTTGAACTATCATCCCGAAAACGGTTTTTTTATTACCGACCTGGGTAGCCGAAATGGAACTTGGGTTAACACTCGACGCCTCGACAAGATGGAGCGTCAGACCTTACGGGATGGCGATCTACTAAAGATTGGCAAAGTGAGTGTGGAGTTCTTTGTCACAGGCTGCACTGAGCAAAAAGGGATTTCCACCCTCGCCTATGAAGAAACCCGTTCGTAATCTCCCGCAGCTATACAACCCAGTGTGAATTGGTTCGGTACAAAAGGGATAGGGTGTGGGATGTTTCATCCCACACCCTATCCCTTTCTTTGTACTTCAAGGAAAGAGGCAGAGCGGTGCTCCGCCTCTCCCCTATCCTTTGCTTTGTCGCTGAACGGAGCAATCCAGAGGCGAACATTGCTGCAGCAACTCGGAGACTGTATCCGTGTCTAACGGTTTGGCAAAGTAGTAACCCTGCCCCGACTCACACGCCATCTCAAGCAAGTAGCGGCGCTGCTCCTCCGTCTCAACCCCCTCGGCGGTCACATCCATGCCCAGGTTATGGGCCAGCGTGACAATCGTTCGCACAATCTCAGCACTGTCCTGGCCCAGATCCATTTTTGAGACAAATGAGCGGTCAATTTTCAGGGTGTTGATGGGAAAGCGCGATAGATAACTGAGGGAAGAATAACCGGTTCCAAAATCATCAATTGATAGCTGGATACCGAGGGATCGCAGCTGATTCAGAACATTGATGACGCCCTGTCCTGTATCCATAATGGTGCCTTCGGTGATTTCTAGCTTCAGGCAAGAGGGGGGCAGTCCAGTCTCTTCCAGGATGCTCTGAATCTCGTGGGTCAAATTGGGAAGAGAAAACTGTCGGCTTGCTAGATTCACGCTAATGGTTAAAGGTGGCAGGTCGGGATATTGATTCTTCCAGACCTGCATCTGCCGACAGGATTGACGCAAAATCCACCAGCCCAGGGGAATAATCAGCCCCGTTTCCTCCGCCATGGTGATAAATCGGCTGGGGGGAAGAAAACCCATGGTGGGATGGTGCCAGCGGGCTAACGACTCAAAGCCAAGGATGCGAGACGTTGCCAGATTCACGATGGGCTGGTAGTAGAGCATGAGCTCTTGATGTTGGTTGCCCTCCTCCTCCAGATCCTCGACCCAGCGATGTTCGTGGCTAATCGCTCGGCGCAGGTCATTTTCTAACTTTAAGCGGGCCAGCATACGGCTGTGCATGTCTGGATCAAACACTTGGCAGCGCGCCTTACCCTTTGCCTTCGCCCGATACATGGCGGTATCCGCATCCTGGAGCAAATGCTCAGGGTTTTTATGCCGGGTCGAGCTAATGGCAATGCCAATGCTGACGGTAATATAAACCTCGTGTTCATCCAGGTGAAACGGCAGGGACAGGATCTGTTGAATTTGCTCGGCCGTCCGAGTTGCATCACCGGGATGCTCTACATTCTCCAGTAGCACAATAAATTCATCGCCCGAACGACGAGCAATCACCGACTCCAAATTGAAAAACCCCTTGAGGCGCCGGGCGATCGCCACCAATAACTGGTCACCAATGTCATTGCCCAGGCTGTTATTGACCACCTGGAATCGGTCCACATCCATTAGCAACACGGCATAGACATAGAGCGCATTCTTCTCAGCTGCCACAATGGCTCGCTTCAACCGATCCAGGAAAAAAGCGCGGTTGGGCAATCCCGTTAGATCATCGTAGTAAGCACTACGCCAGAGCTGCTCCTCAACCGCTTTGCGGGCAGTGATGTCGAGCTGCGAACCCGCCATACGATAAGGGTTGCCGTGGCGATCGCGCACCACTACCCCTCGGCAAAGCATCCAGCGGTAAGAACCATCCCGGTGGCGGAGCCGATGCTCATTTTCAAACTCGCTTCGCCTGCCCTCCAGGTAATCCTGAATACTAGCCTGGAGTGGGGCTAAATCATCAGGATGCACCCGTTCGTACCAGGATTCTGGGCGATCGTCTACCCCATCCCCTTCTTCCCCCAACATTTCCTTCCATCGCTGCGAGAAGAAAATCGTATTCGTTTGCAGATTCCAGTCCCACAAACCACCATTGGAGCCCTGCACCGCCAGGGCATAACGCTCCTCGCTCTGGCGCAACAGACTATTGACCCGCAGTTGTTCTTTGAGGGTAACGACCGCCGTGGTTAGCGTTAGCAGAAGCAGCGGCATCGCAATGGGAATCCAATAATCCCAGTGAAACAAAAAAATGCCCAGTAGGCCCCAGCTGAGGCACAGGGCTGCCCAAAAAGACAGCAAGCGTTCAACTCGCCAACGGCTGACCAAACAGCTGAGCCCTGGCCCTCCCAATAGCAAAATCAGTACAATCCAACCTGCACCCAGGCGTTTTAGATCGTCATTTTGCAAGAGGTTCCCAATAGCTGCGGCCTGTAAGTAAACGCCACTGGTAGGTGGGTCACGGTCGAAGGGCGTTTGCAGGGCATCTAAAGTAGGGGTCGTCAGCCCCAACACCACGATGCGATTGGCAAACACTTCAGGGGATACCTTGCCACTGAGAATATCGAGCAGAGAATAGTGGGGGGCCATGTCGGCAGGCCCAGCCCAATTAATCCACAGGGGGCGGTTGAGGCGATCGGGCAATTGCAGGCTGCGATCGCCCTGATGGGCACTCATCGCCACGACTGACAGCGCAGGTAAACCGTTTCGTTTCAGGGGAATTTTTCGCACCAATCCATCCAGTTCCCGCTGTTGTTCGGTGTGCCCGATGGCCCAGGCGGCCTCTCGCAGCTTCGATGTAGGAGGAATTTGAGCGCCGGTTTCGTCCCAAGATTGGGCCAGCACCATGCGATTAAACTGCCCCATAGCCTTTGCCAATTCCCCATCAGACGGTGTGGATTCCGACAGCAACAGGTCAAGGACAACGACGCTAGGTTTTCCCTGGGCCAGAATATTAAGCAGCCCTACCAGGCGATCGCGCGACCCCATAAACTGTCCTTCCGTTGAAGTGCGCGACTCATCAATTTCTACGACCACCACATCGGAGCTCCAGGGCACCGAACCTCGCAGTTGAAATAGCGTGTCATAGGTCAGATTCTCAAGCGAATCTCCAATTCCCAGTTGCAGCAGCCCCAGCATCAGCAACAGCGCTAGCAAACCTGCCATGCCGTTGTTCCACAAACGCTGTATTGGAGCAGGCCAGTACCGTGAAAAGAGCCTGGGCGATTTTTTGCCCAGCCACAACCATGAAAGTAGCTCCCCTGAAAAAATCTGCTTCATAGATTTCAACTGATCCAACCGTTGCCCTATTGCCATTGAAATTCCCCGCCTAGTAGCTGCACTGCTACACAGGACAAAGCAATCGTCTCGAAGTTCCTGTGGAGCGGACATCTAGACACTGACGCTTCTTTTCGATTAAAGCCTTTGCCACTGGGCGATCGCCATGCTCAGAGCAGGACTTCATGCTTCCATCAAAAACAGTGCTTTGGCGATTACTTGCCCTGAATTTCGCTTGATGCACCAAAATGGACGTTAGAAGGTCAACCAACCTTTGAAAATATCATCTGCTATATGATGGCACTGAACGGAGAATAGCGAACTTTAGTGAATACATCTTCTCCAACGGCTGAATTCAACGTACGAGAGTGGTTCCCCTTTGAGCTGGATAACTTCCAGTTGCAGGCGATCGAGGCTCTCAATGCCGAAAAATCGGTAGTGGTGTGCGCCCCCACAGGGTCCGGTAAAACCCTGATAGGGGAATATGCCATCCTGCGTGCCCTGGCTCACAATGAAGCTCTAGCGGCAGCAGGCTCCCCAGAACGGCGCCGGGTGTTTTACACGACGCCGCTCAAAGCGCTGTCAAACCAGAAGCTACGTGATTTCCGTAATGCCTATGGTGAAGATAACGTGGGGCTACTCACAGGCGACACCTCCATCAACCGGGATGCCCCCATTCTGGTCATGACCACGGAAATCTTTCGTAACATGCTTTATGGCACCCCCATTGGCCAGATGGGCACCTCTCTAGAGGGGCTGGAGGCCGTGGTACTGGATGAGTGCCACTACATGAACGATCGCCAACGCGGCACGGTTTGGGAAGAATCCATTATTTATTGCCCGCCCCAAATTCAACTGGTGGCGCTGTCGGCCACCATTGCCAACAGCGAGCAACTCACGGACTGGATTCGCCAGGTACATGGGCCTACGGAGTTGATCTACTCCGACTACCGCCCGGTGCCCCTAGAGTTCCACTATGTTTATCCCAATGGCATTGTGCGGCTGCTCAACGACACCAAAACGGCGATCAACCCCAGTCTTAAAAAGCGCGCCAAGAATAACAAAGGCAAAAACGGCAAACCTCAGCGGCAAGAAGCTCCTACCATTTCCTCGGTGGTCAGTCGCTTGGCTGAGGCGGATATGTTGCCGGCGATCTATTTCATCTTCAGCCGCCGGGGGTGCGATCGCGCCGTTAAAGATATGGGCGGCCGCTCCCTTGTCTCCCCAGCTGAAGCAGCCCAGCTCAAAGAGCACATTGACGACTTTTTGGCCCGCAACCCGGATGCTAACCGCGCACACCAAATAGATGCGCTCTATCGGGGAATTGCCGCCCACCATGCTGGCATTTTGCCAGCATGGAAGGTGTTGGTCGAAGAACTTTTCCAACGGGGGCTAATTAAAGTCGTTTTTGCCACAGAAACCCTGGCTGCCGGGATTAACATGCCTGCTCGCACCACGGTGATTTCTGGCCTTTCCAAACGCACCGATGACGGCCATCGGTTGCTGACCGCCTCCGAATTTCTGCAAATGGCTGGCCGCGCCGGACGCCGGGGTATGGACATCCAGGGCCATGTCGTCACCGTACAAACCCCCTTTGAAGGGTCACAGGAGGCGGCTCATCTGGCGACGGTGGGTCCAGATCCGCTGGTGAGCCAGTTTACTCCCAGCTATGGCATGGTGCTGAACCTGCTGCAAATCCACACGGTGGATGAAGCCCGAGAACTGATCGAGCGAAGCTTTGGGCAGTATCTCGCGACCCTTCACCTGCAACCGCAGCAACAGGGCATTCTCGATGTAGAACGGGAGATGGACCATCAGCAAGCCCAGATTGCCCATGCCGATTTAGCTCAGTTGCAGCAATTTGAGAAATTGAATGGGCGACTGAAAGAGGAGCGCCGTCTGTTGAAGATTTTGCAGCAGCAGGCGATGGAGCTACAGTCACGGGATTTGCTGCTGGCGTTGCCGTTTGCGATCGCCGGTACCCTCCTCTCTCTAAAAGGCAAAAACGTTCCTGTCCATACTCCGCTAGCCGCTACCCTGGTAGCAAAAATACCCGGTTCGGGTCAATTTCCCAACCTGATTTGTCTTTCCCCTGACAACCGCTGGCATGTTGTCACCGTTCACGACGTCGTCGGACTTCATGCCGAAATTCCGCGGTTGGCCCAGGCTGACCATCTGGTACCCCCACCAGAACTCCCGCTCAAACCGGGCCAGAGCCGCAGTGGGGATAAAGCATCTGCCGCTGTCGCCGCACTCATTCCTGATCTCAGCCACACCGCTGAGTCGGCTCCAGAGGTACAGGAGCAGCAAAACCTGGTGGATTCCCTTGAACGGGAGTTAGCGAATCATCCGGTGCAGCAGTGGGGCAACCCGACCCAGTTGCTCAAACGCTTCCATCGATTGCAACGGTTGGAGGATGAGTTGCGCGATCGCCGCGTCAAGCTCAGCAAGCACAGCCAGTATTACTGGAAAGAATTTACCAAGCTCATGGAAATTCTGCGGGAGTTCGATGGGCTCCATCCTTCGGATGCGGATGGACGTGTTTTTCCTACAGAACTGGGACAAATTGCCGCTGCTATTCGAGGGGATAACGAGCTATGGCTGGGTCTTGCCTTGGCCTCTGGCGAACTGGATCACCTGGAACCGCACCAACTGGCTGCTGCCTGTGCGGCCCTGGTCACCGAAGTATCGCGCCCGGATGTGTGGAACGCCTTCAATATATCCATTGAGGTGGAAGAAGCCCTGGAGGAATTGCGAGATATTCGCCGCCGCTTGATACGGCTGCAAAACCGTCATCAGGTGGCTCTGCCCGTCTGGCTGGAATACGATTTCATCGCTCTCGTGGAACAGTGGGTGTTGGGAGATGTGTGGCGACAACCCACTGCCTCAGAGCAAGCTGCAATTGATCCCTCCTCCCAAACGACTCCCATACATGGAGTAGATTGGCAACAGCTCTGCGCCAACACCAGTTTGGATGAGGGAGATGTGGTCCGTGTGCTGCGACGCACCCTTGATTTCCTATCCCAGATTCCTCATGTGCCCCATGTGTCTGAGCGGTTGAAACGGAGCGCGATCGCTGCCATTCGTAGCATGGATCGTTTTCCAGTTAGCGAGAGTCTGACCTGAAATGAGAAGTGGGACAGGTCTTATGGCTGGGTCTCTTGGTTGATGAGTGAATCCGCAAATTGGAGCCACTGCCGAAGGTGAGTGTTCTCGCAGCAAAGCGGCTGCCTGGACCCCCATAACTCTTTTCAGGCTATGTGGCTCCCAGACTTATATCATGTCGTGTTAAATGCACACAACAAAAAGCAAGGTAACGCTTTGCGTCACCTTGCTTTTTGTTGTGTGCATTTAACCTTACTTGTTATTACGTCAGTGGCTGGCGGCAGTTCAACAGCAGGATTACACGGAAAACCATCCATAAGGAATTTTCCCAAAAGGTTCTATCAATGGTTAGTTTTGCTCTGCATTACCGAGCTGTTTTTGGGCATCCTCAATCCACGATTCGGGGTTAACTTTCGGTGATTTGGATTGGATGATTTCGCGGATTCGTTCAGGACTTTGAGCGACTAATGCTGCAAAAGTAGTTATTCCAGCGTCGTACAGGCGTTTTTCGTAAATTGGGCCAATCCCTCGAATCTGTTGGAAGGAATCCCGATCAGAGGTCGAAACCTCCGCCTTTTTACCAGATGTTTTCTTTGTAGACGCCGTATTAGGGGTAGGAGTGGGCGTTGCAGTTTTAGTAGCAGCCTGTAAGCGAACGCTCGCCTCTACCAGTGTTTGTGTTTTTGATAACTCATCTTGAAGCCGTTGCATCTCTTCAAAATGAGCTTTGAGTGTAAAATTCTGTTGTTCTAAACTATTCTTTTCTATTTGCAAATATTTTAAGCGATTCTGTAATTCATCACGTTCATACGATATTTGAAATATTTGTGATTCAAGATATTGAGAGCGATCGCGCAATGATACATTTTCTGCTTCTAAAGTGACTTTCTCCTGCTCCTGTAACTGTTTAATTTGCAGGAGTTTTTGCTGTTCTGTTGTGGCCTGATTTAGACTCTCCTCAAGTATCTGGCTCTGTTCTAAGAGGACACCATAATCGCGTTCCAAATTCATCTTCTCAGTTTCTAGTTCTGCATTTTTATGCTGTAGCCCATCAAGTTTTGTCAGAATCTCAGCCTGTTCCTGACTCGCTGTTAGGGCAAGGGTATCCAACTCAGAAATTTGGGTTTGAGCGATCGCCAACCCTACCTCCAGGTCAGCTTTTTCATTCTGCAAGTCCGCTTGTTCCCCTTGTAAGCGCTGTACCTGTTCCTGAAAGGCTTTACGGTCGCTCTCAGCAGCAGCCAAAGCGGCTTCTACTTCTGCAATACGCTCCTGCAACAAAGCCAGAGAAAATTCTAAATCCGCTTTTTCTGTTTGCAGTGCCACTGTCAACCCCTGCAAGCCTGCTTGTTCTGCAACAGCAGCAGCTCGTTCCAAGGCAAAATTTTGAATTTGCTCCTGAGCCGCTGCGAAATCTGCTTCTAAAACCCAGCGTTCAGCCTGAAGCATGAGGAGTTGTCGGTGTAGAGCCGTACATTCGGCCTCCAGGCTACTGTAATGATCTAAGCCTTGCTCCCATTGGGTTCGTAAGGATGCAGTTTCCTCTTCGAGTTGGGCTCTAGTCACGTGCGCCGCTTCCAACTGGTGACGCAAATCTGACAAAATTGCCTCCATTTGAAGTTGGTCAGCTTGTTGTCGAGCGATCGCTGCTTCCAACATCTGCACCCGCTCCCGTTGCTGAGCCGCTGCCTCATTCAGTGCGGCAACATCTACCTCGACCCCATGCTCAGGGCGATAACCCAATAATGCCTCTTGTAAACTGCCCAGAGTTTGTTGAAGGCGATCGCGCTCCCACTGCGCCACCTCTGCTGCCGCTAACAAGCTGGTGCTTTCCAACCGTGCCGCCATCAAGTCGGCCTGGAGCCCTTCCAACATTTTCAGAGCTTGTTCGGCTTCATTGCGGGCGATCGCCGTCTGCTCTTGCTCCTGAGTAAGGCTACGGCGCAGCACTAGATTATCGAACTGAGCAGTCTCTAGAGCCTGATGTAAAGCATCAATCTGAGCATCCCGATCCGCTTGGAGAGTGTGAGCCCCCTCCAATTGTGCTAGAAGGTCTGCCCGTTCTGGCGATAGAGCATGTTCGGCCTGGAGAGTGACCAGTTGTCCCCGTAAGCGGTTCAGCTCTTCGCGATCGCAAGTTCGTTCAGCCAGAGCGGTTTGAAGTTGTTCCTGTAAGGAGGCGAGTTGGGCGATCGCCGTATCTCGCTCCTCCTGCACTGTCACCAATTGTCGCTGAACTTCAGTCAAGGTAGATTCCGCTACGACCTGCGCGGTTTGAGCCAGTTCGAATTGATGGTGTAACTCCGTTCGATGGTTCTCTGCCTGTTCCAGAGCGGCCTGAAGGCGCTCTCGGTTAGCTTCAGAGGTGGTCCACTGGTCCTGCAAGACAACCCGATGGGCTTCCACTACATCCAGCTGTTTTTGCAAGCTACTTCGGTAGGCTTCGGCCTCCGACAGACGCTCCTGCCATTGCTGCCGATCGCCATCTACCTCTGACAGTTGTTCTTGAAATACCAGACGCTCGGCCACTGCCGCCGCTACCTGTTTTTGCAATTCAGCCCGTTGAGCTTCAGACGTAGCCAACTCTATCCGTAGAGCATCCCGGATGGTTTCTACCGTTGCCAACTGTTCCGCCAGGGCTGCACGATCAGCTTCGGCAACCGCTGTTTCTCCTTGGGTAAACGAGAGATGCGATCGCACAGCAGCCACTTCCTGCTGCATCCGGAAGGTTTCTGCCTCCGCATACTCCAGGGCAGCTTGTAACGCCCCGGCCTCTGAATCCTGTATCACCTGGCGGAGCCGCAATACCTCGGCTTGTAACTGGCCATGATCAGCCTTCAGTGTCTCCTGTCGCTGCTCTAAATCCGCAACCTGGGCTGTGAGGGCTGTTCGCTGCCCTTCCAGTTCGGCTACCTGAGTCATTAAGGCCGCCTGTCGGTGATGGAAATGTTCTTCTGTTTCCTGATACTGAATCAGACTGGATTGGAGTTGTTTCCGCAATGTCTCTAGCTCAGCTTCAACCTTTTGATGTTGGATATGGGCTGTTTCTAATGCTTGCTCGACCGCTGCCAGAGCTGCGCGGTTGCGATCGCCTTCAGCCTCCAACTCTGCTACTCGCTTATCAGCCTCTCGGATTTTCGCCTCCTGGGCCATACTGCCATTCGCACCTGAAGCGGTGTACTCCTGGGATTCTGGCTGAGCTGAAACATTTGTTAAATCATTTGTGAGGGGCAGACGATCCCGTGTTTGAGCGGACATAAAACCTATCCCAACAACCCCAGATAGCACTTCAGAACGTTGCCGTTGCCATATCCACCGTAGGATGAGTGCTAACCCAGGCACCAGTCCTAACCAAATTAGCCATGCTACCCCCCCTTCACCGACTGGCATCCCCGACAGTTCAGGTAGCCCAGGAATTTGCGCTACAGACGGTTGCGCCCAGGCACTCCTAGCCCAGGTGAGAGGGGTCAGAATTAGCCAGCAGGCGATCGCCAGCCGCAGCCCCCATAACCCCAATTTCGACCAGACGAGTGAACTATCGGGAGCTGAAGATCGCTGTACCATACTTGAACCCAAGTTTCAGCTATACAGGAGAAAATACCGCAGTACGATGCTCCTGTGAGGGAGTGTTAGTAATATTAACCTGAGGGATATAGAGAAGCCTTCGACGGCACCTGAAATAACGAGGGACGAGAGATGAATGCAGAACGTCGTTCCATATTCATCTCTTATATCGGGTATGTTCCAGTTTTGTGATTACGGCAAGCTTCGCCCGCCACAATTACAAAATTGGGTTTTCAATCTGCAATCGAGAGCCCCCTTTTGCTGTTCAAAGCAACGGTAAAAGGGGGCTCTCAATCAATTCTGCTACAAGCTCTGAAAGCAGGCTCTTGTGAAGTCAATTCATCCAAAACACACCTGTTGAAAACTCTCATAAAGGCAAAGACTATTTCAGAGAAAATTCCAGAAGATTCCGGAATAGCACAGGTGGAATTCGAAGTTCTCTCTGTCTTGAAGCAGTTTGTCAATGGGCTCCATTTTGAGGTTTGACAGAACCAGGATTGAGCCTACAAACCTGAGTTTGGTTCCTTTCTGTGCGATCGCCCCCTATTGTAAAGATTGAATCATGGTGAACCGTCTAACGTTCGATCTTATTCCTTCCCAGAATCCGCCCCCCAAGATTGAGCTACCCGATGTTGATCTGACACAAGACGTTCTCTTAACAATCCGCTTAAATGGCGAAGAAATCCCCCCCGAAAATAAGCTATCCATTGAGCCTGTAGGTGATGCCCCTGTTCCTCAGCAAATTAACACCAACCCATTCATTCGCTTTCAACGGGCAGGAACTTATAGCTACAAAGTTTCAGTTCCGTGGGTTAACGATACACGTCTAGAACGCACCTTTGCGGTCACCATTTTGGGGCGTCTAATCGTTTCGCCAACGGCTGTGGTGTTGGATGGGTCTTATACCGCCTTTACCGTTGAAAAGATTGTGGAAGGCAACACACGAACACTGGTACCGTCGTCCCAACAGACCTGGACCAGACAGGGTAGCCCAGACGCCCCCCTTCCCTTTCCCGATCCATCGTTTCCACAGACTACGATTCAATTTCTAAAACCGGGCACCTACACCTACCTCATCGTCGTACCCCACGAATCTACACTCCTACAGAAAATAGTCACTGTTACGGTGACCGACAAGGTTGTGCCTGAAGGGCCACCTCCCACGTTAGAAATTAGCCCAACGGAAGTATTTCTAGACGGCTCCTATGCCACCTTCACCGTTGAAAAGGTTTCGGAACGTGGGCGATCGCTCGTCCCTCCCTCACAGCAGACCTGGAGTAGCGAAGATGGTGGACCATTACCTTTCCCGGGTACATCATTTCCACAAACCACCATTGAATTTCTGCAACCGGGTCGCTATACCTACCGAGTCCTGGTGCAGCACGACCCAGATCCCCTTCAAACGGAGTTTGCTGTACTGGTTAAAGAAGAGCCTCCGGCACCACAACTGGTTACCCCTCCCACCGAAGTTACCCTACCCAACGAGGCCCAGGTACCCTTTCTGGTACAACCAACCATTCAACCCACATGGAGACAGGTCAGTGGCCCAGGCCAAGCCATCTTCGGAGGCCAGTGGGAAGCCGGGGCTATTCCCACCATTCGCTTCCCTGTCGCTGGAGTTTATGTCTTCGAAGTAACCGTAGGCATCGATTCCCAAATCTTCAGTATTCTGGTCCGGCCAATGCCACTGAACCAGCCTCCCCAGGTTAACGCTGGCCCAGATGCGATCGTCAATCTACCCAATGCCGCTCTCCTGAAAGGCACCGTCACCGATGATGGATTACCCAACCCGCCAGGGCGAGTTACGGTACTATGGCGGCACGTGGGTGGGGGTAGTCAGGTTGTCTTCAGCAACCCGACTCTAACTGAAACTCCAGCAATCTTCTCCGATAAAGGGCGCTACATATTAACCTTGACGGCTCACGATGGAGCCGCTGAAGGTAGCGACGAAATGATTGTGATGGTGAATAAAACACCCGTGATTCAGGCGATCGCCCCCGGTGTTGTCGTATTGCCCAACACAGCCACCCTCTCCGGTCACATCTTAGATGATGGCTTAGGTTCTCCAGAAAGTGGAACCATCCATAGTTTTTGGGTTAAAGTCAGCGGTCCAGGTTCTGTCACCTTTACAGACGTTCCATCCTCGACCCCACAAAGCTCAGATATTATAACCGCTACCTTCTCCGAACCAGGACGCTACGTCCTACGCTACATCGTCAGTAATGGCTGCTTAACGGCGGTTCAAGATGTAACCGTGATAGCCTGCCTATCACCCCTGGTGCGAGCGGGAGCTGACCAGAGCATTGCCTTCCCCCTCCCCGTTACCCTGGATGGAAAAGTACAAACCGAAGACTGGCCCTCATCGCGTCCCTTACAAATTCAGTGGGCCAAAGTAGAAGGCCCAGGACAGGCAACCTTCGAGTCGCAACGCCCACGCACCCGAGCCACCTTTTCAGAAATTGGGGTTTATACCTTACGCTTAACCGCCACGGACGGAATTACCACCGCCAGTGATGAAGTAATAGTAACGGTTACCGCCACAACGGCCGTAACGCGTGTGATCCAAGATCTCGTAGTGCTCTACACCTTCAAGGAAGGCCGAGGCTCCACTGTGCAAGATGTATCGGGTGTTGGTTCCCCAATGCATTTACAAATCACAGACACCAACTGTGGGCGAGCCGTATGGCTACCCTCTGGTGGATTAGCAGTGGAAGAGCAATCGAACCCCCCAAAAGGACAGGTACCCAAATCCCCCAGCATCCAAACAAATGGCCCTGCAACAAAAGTGATTCGGGCTGTCAAAGCTACCAACCAATTGACCGTAGAGGTGTGGTATCGCCCAAGGAGCGATCGCCCCATCTATCAAACCAACAACCCTATCCGTATTCTATCTATCGCCGCCCGAGGACAAAACGCTCATGAGAATCGCAACTTCACGCTGCAACAGGGGCAGTGGCAGACAACCCAGGCCAACTTTTACCATGCTCGTCTGCGCTCAACTAATAACACAACCAATGCAGAAGATGGATTAAAAACAGCTACTGTGATTCAACCCAACCCTGCTACTCAGCAGAATGGAAATCTTCTAAACCGTTGGAAGGTCAATCACATTGTTTATACATGGGATGCAAATGGAAATGCACGACTTTATATAGATGGCGTGCCACAAGCAAGAAAAAGTTTTGTAGCACCCAAAGGAGGGTGGGCCAGAAGTCTTGCAGACTGGAATGAGCACTATCCACTCGCCCTGAGCAAAGACCCAGATGGCCTGCGTCCAGGTCGCGGTGAATTTCAATTAGTTGCCATCTACAACCGGGCGCTAACGGCTCAAGAAGTCACTCAAAACTTTCAAGCGGGCATCCCTCAGTAATTTGTCGAATCGTACAGTGAAAGCCCATTTCGTCTCCAAGTGGCAAATGGGCTTTCACTGTACGGCAGTAAAAACTTGAGTTCGGGTTAATGGCTTTTTCGAAGAGTGCTTTGCAGCTCTTCGAAAAAGCCATTAACCCGAATTAAGATCAAAAAGTATGATGATTAGAATTATGCATCAGCCCGCCAAAACACATATCCAGAGCTGCATATGAATTCAATCATCTAGCCTTCAGAAACCGTGAAATAATATCAAACTCAGTTGAAGAACCATAATATGTAGTGGCGTGGCATAATACACCGCACTATTACATATGATAGTATTAAATTTATATACAAGAGCTTGCTGAGTTGATGTATTAAACCATTCGCTCTGTTTACTGACTTCGTTATCTAACCTTTGAAGTATTCCATTAGACCCATTGATAAAAATTTAGCGCTTTGAGGGAACTTTCCCTTAAAAATCTTCAACTACGGGTAGATAATTTTCATCAATCGCAAACGTTAGTTTGTATTGGGCACGAAAGCCCTCACAAAAAGCTTAGTGATAATTTCTCATACCGAAGTTGGAGAACACCATGACTGCAACTCTTACAGATCAAAAGCGTGCTGCGATCGCCGAAAAATTGGCGGATATGCTAGCCGTTCAAAATCTTCTCATCGCAAACGAACAGCGGCTCTTGAGTGAGATCCAGGAAAGCCATCTTCGTGAGCGTCTCCAGGACATGCTGGAAGATGACCAGAAGAACAAGGGCATTATCGAAACCGTTATTACCCAATATGGTATTCAGTCTGACCCTAAGCGCGAAGTTCAGCAACTGATCGATCAAACCCAGAAGCAAATGCAGGGTTCTGATATAAGCCTGTATGCCAAAGTGACTCAGCATGAACTGCTGAAGCACGGCCAGTGTATGACGGGTATTGTCATTCATAAGGCTGCTCAGTTAGTTGGGGCAGATGTTGAGCAGGCGATCGCCCCTCTCAACACCGTTAACTTCGAAAACCGCGCCCACCAGGAACAACTGAAAGGCGTAATGGAGTACGTAGGTACCCGCGAACTGACAGGTCAAGAGCCTGATCAAAGCCTGTGGGGCCGCGTTCAGGATGCTCTGGCTGCTATGACCGGCGTTGTTGGTAGTGCTGTAACTCAGTCCTCCGACAAGTCTGACATGGACATCACCCATGTCATCTTCATGGATCACCAGAAAGCCAAGACCTTGATGAACGAAATCAAGGGCTCCAATGACAGCGCTCGCTGCTTGGAGTTGTTCAATCAGCTGTACACCGATCTGCTGGTTCACGCGAAAGCTGAAGAGCAGGCCGTATATCCCATGGTTCGCTCCTTCTATGGTGAGAACGACACCCAGGATCTGTACAACGAGCAAGCCGAAATGGAAACTCTGTTGAACCAGATCAAAGCCGTTGGCCCCAACGATTCTCGCTTCAAGGATGGTATCCGTCAGCTGCGGGAAATGGTGAGCCACCACACCAGCCAGGAAGAAAATGGCATGTTCCCTGCAATTCGCCGCAACCTGAGCGAACAGCAGCGTGAACAAATGGCGACCCAGTTCAAGGAAGCCAAAAAGCAACTTCAGCCCAAAGTCTAATTACGCTGAAATTGCTGATTAGATAGATAGCTTAGTGGTGTGGGACGCAATGCGTCCCACACCACTCTCCTTCATGCAGACCTTCAAAACACTATTTAACAGGAGCTCACATTATGACCGCTACATCGGACAAACTTCCTCCTCAATCTCAAAACCGCATGCCGGGTTTGGAATCTGAAATGAATCCGGCCCCTGAATACGATGACCCCAATTATCGGGGTAGCGGTAAATTACAAGGCAAAGTTGCCCTGATTACAGGTGGCGACAGTGGCATTGGCCGATCCGTTGCCGTTTTCTACGCTAAAGAAGGCGCCGACATTGCCATTGTTTACCTCGACGAGCACGAAGATGCTCAAGTTACCAAGCAAGCCGTTGAAGCTTACGGACGTCGCTGTATTACCATCCCTGGTGATATTCGGGGCGAGAAGTTCTGTCAGGAAGCCGTTGAGCAAACCGTACGAGAACTGGGCAAACTCGACATTCTGGTGAACAACGCCGCTGTCCAGTATATGGAAGAGAGCATCGAAGACATCGACCCGGCTCGTCTGGGCGATACCTTCGCCACCAACATCTTCGCGATGTTCTACTTTGCTAAAGCAGCTCTGCCCCACCTCAAACCCGGCAGCACCATCATTAACACGACTTCAGTGAATGCTTACAAGGGCAACTCTAGTCTGCTCAGCTACTCCACTACCAAAGGAGCTATTCTGGCCTTTACGCGATCGCTCGCCCAACCTATGCTAGAAAAAGGCATCCGAGTTAATGGCGTTGCTCCTGGCCCCATCTGGACACCCTTCATCCCCGCCTCCTTCCCACCGGATAAGGTTTCCGAGTTTGGTCAACAGGTACCGATGAAGCGCCCCGGTCAGCCCCGGGAAGTTGCTCCCAGCTTTGTGTTTCTTGCCTCCGAGGACTCATCCTACATGGCAGGACAGGTGCTCCATCCCAACGGTGGCGTTGTGGTTAACGCCTAACTTGAAAGGTCAGTGGTTTGTGTGCAGTGGACACAAACCACTGACCTTCCTGCGTGGGTCGTTGCGCGGTTTCGCCGCGCAACGACCCACGCCCTCAAAAACTGATTCATGCAGGAGGTCTAGTTTAAGCAGAACGGAGGTTTTGCATGAGTCGAAGATTGGCGATCGCATCATTCGACATATTCAACTCCAGCAGAAAATCTTCGATCGCTGCGGTGAAATTGTAACGCGGATCGCTTTGCCCTACCGTCAGGGTCAGATGTTCCAGCAACTCGAAAGCAAAGTCTAAAAATCCAGATAAAAAAGCAATACAGGCAAGCTTTAAAGTTCGCTCAGAGCTTAGCTTTGATTCCTGTGGATAAAGTAGCAGAGGGTCACGCAAGTAGAAAGCTTCTCCCCACAACAACTGGCCAGGACGATTGCGGTTAAAAATGGGTGAGTGTGCGCGTTTGCAGCGAGTGCCGATCAAATCAAACAGACTAAAACCTTCTAACCGAAGAAACGTATCAATATCTGCAAAGAGAGGTTGGTTCTCATAGAGTGGAGCAAATTCCACCTCAATCTGAATCATCAGAACGGTAGACAGAAGCTGACGCGCACCGTGTAAAACATGCAAATCAGCACCCTGCACATCAATTTGAAGAAAGTCGATGAATGGCACTTGCTCGGCTTCGCAGAAAGCGTCAAGAGTGGTCGTCTCGACTTCTAAGGCAAAGTCCAGATTCATAAACTCTGGCAACTTCTCAAAGCGGGCCAGCAGGGGTTCATTCGGAGGATAAAGAGATGTGCACATGGGGTCCTGCGTTACATACAGAGCCTTGTTTGCAGCAGTATCACTGAGAGCTAGCGGAACATAGTGTTCCTGCCAATCTAAATGACGTGTGGCAAAATCAAGGCTGGCTATATCACAGGCGTCGGCATCGGCATCAAATCCATAGACAGTGAGATGAGGCGCAAAGATACCCCATCCCTGTGCCTCAAAGTCATCTCCATCGGCCACCTTACGGGCACCAACCGAGCAAACGTTGAAATGAAGACCGTCAAGATGACCGCGTTGTTTCAGATGGCGGAGGAGTGCAGTCAAAATAATCACCTCTAGTAAGGGAAGCAGCTGAAATAAACAAAGGGAATCGAGACAGTCCTAGAAGGACTGCCTGGACTCACAGGTATGGGGGTTTAGGTCAGGTGGAGGCTTTAAAAGGTCTACTCCCGTATTCCAGTTACCAAACCAAAATCCGGGTTTTGGCTCATGAATGATGAACAGGACTTACGCATTTGTGTTGTAGGTGGGGTGCTTTGCACCCCACCTACAACACAAATACACTACATATAGCGGGCTTGCGTAAGTCCTGATGAAGCTGGTGGATGCAATTTATAGCGATCGCCCAACTCTCTTTCAAAGTCATGTTTTCGTACACTCCACATACAAAAAAATGACTTTGAAAGAGATCCTAATTGCTCAGAGTGTTGCTTATTATATCGACGCCCCTATTCGGGCCAGGCGTGGTTTATAACAAGATCAGGAGAGGCAGGACGGCAATGCTGGTCTGCAAGGTGTTGTGCCATGGGTTACGTTGACTCTCCGCCCGATTCTCCATCTTCTAGTTTTCGTGAAGCTGCATTTAATCGCCTTAAAGTTTTGATTCTGAGGGCATTACGGCGATCGCAAGAATTCTTCGACTCTAAAAAATTACCCTACGTCGCGAATCAGGTTTGTCAAGTTTACTTTGGTAAAAGCGACCCCCAATATCTGTCGAGTTGCCGTCGAATTTTGCGATCGCGCGTGGAACTCAACCCAAAGCAACTTCAGTATTTCCTGCAAACAGGCCTGGGTGGTTATCTACTGCAATGGCTCGCCCCCTTCTTTCACTTATCGGATGATGCGATCGCAGAGGTGCTACTCCAGCTAGCTGCCGACCCCGATGGCCTCTCCCTATTGAGCATTTTGCGGTATGGTCCAAACGCATTGCAGGTGAACGTCGATCACCTTTTAATGACCACCAACCGAGTGAGATTACTTCTAGAAGTAACTGAAAAGGCGATCGCCACCATCGGAGAACTAGCCGAAGCCGAAGCCATTCTCGACGCGGTAGTTGATGCCAGCGTACTGTCCGCGCTTCAGCAACCCGGCCCCTGGGCAGTGCAAGCCTACGATCTGGTAGTCGAGCGGGGGTCACGAGGAACGATGCGGGTTATCTGTTATCAACCGCAAGATTGCGACAATTCCTCGATTCCCGTTGTCATTCAATCCCATGGGTTAGCCTCCAACCCAGAAGACCTCGCGGAATATGCCCACCATCTCGCATCTCATGGTTATTTTGTTGCCGCCCCCCAACATCCAGGTAGCGACAGCGTGTATGCACGGGAGATGTTAGCGGGGCGATCGCCCGAAGTCTTTGAACAAGCCGAGTTTATTCATCGACCCCACGATATCAGTGCCCTTCTTGATGAGCTAGAACAGCGGAACAAGAGCCAGTTTGGCGATCGCTTGAACCTCACATCTGTAGGTGTTCTAGGTTACTCCTTCGGAGCCTATACCACCTTTGCCCTGGCTGGTGCCGAGCTACACTTTGAAGCTCTGGAAAACACCTGTCATATTCACGTCCGCCATCCCCATAACCCCTCACTGTTACTGCAATGTCAGGCCCTCCGTTTACCTCGCCATATCTATAACCTGCGAGATCCGCGTGTCCAAGCCATCCTGGCCATGGAACCTCTGGGTAGTGAGATGTTTGGCGCAGAAGGCATGGCCCATATTCAAATCCCCGTACTATTTATCGCCGGAAGCCATGATGCCGTCACTCCCCTTGTACTAGAACAAGCCCGCCTATTTCAATGGCTCACGGCTCCTCACCGCTACCTTGCCCTCATGCAAGGAAAATCGCACCTACGCGACCTACAACGCCTCGTTCAACAGTTAGAATTACACATCAAACTATTGCCCCCCACCCTACCCCTTGCCACCACGCAGGAGCCAACCCCCTTTGACACCTACACCAACGTTCTCAGCCTCGCCTTCTTCAACCAACACCTACATTCTGGCGTCCCACTTACCCCCACCCTTAGCGCCACCTTCGCCGCTGCCCTTAGCCAACCCCCTCTAGGGCTATCATTAATCAGCGATCGCTCCAGCTCTCAACTTCAGACGCTCCTCCAAGAACTTAACGAAACATTAACAGCCATAACCACAGCACCCAATTCCCCCCCTTCATAAGCTGCCTAAAAAACGTCTCCAACCCCAATTCATCATGCAGAGCCCAACAGCCCCCAACACTACATACTCCAATCATTCCCTCATAAATACCCCACCCAAGCCGGATCAAAAACCCCACAGATGCGAAGTGGCCTAACGCCTCCCATCCAAAACTCCTTTTGCCAAGGAGGTCTGGGGAACGGGCAACCGCCCCTCAGTGGGGGGAGGGGCGACGCACCCCCAAGCAGCAACCCTTAACATCCATCACGATTTTCAATCAACCCACAGCTTTCTCTAAAACTCAAAGTTGTTTTTCTCGTGTGCTTTCCACCCAAAAACAACCGCCTTATTCAGGAAACAAAACCATGCCGCACTCCGAAGGAACCTTCAAGGGCACAAACGGAATTGACCTTTATTACCAAAGCTGGCAGCCCTCAACCACCCCCAAAGCTACGATTGGCATCATCCACGGCCTCGGCAGCCACAGCGGATGGTTTCAAGGCATAGCAGAAAACTTAGCATCCCAGGGGTACGCCGCCTATAACCTCGATTTACGGGGTCACGGGCGATCGCCCGGTCAACGCGCCTATATTAACCACTGGTCAGAATTCCGGGGCGACATCGATCGCTTTCAGCAATTAATGGCAGATCAACACCCCGATATCCCTTGCTTCGCATTGGGCCACAGCCTGGGAGCCATCATTCTGCTCGACGTAGCCCTGCGCGATCGCCAGGCCCTATCCGGCCTCATTCTCATGGCCCCATCCCTTAACCCCTCTGGCGTCCCAGCGTGGCGCTTAGCTGCCGGGCAAATCCTCTCCTGGGTCTACCCCCGCTTCTCTCTCGACACGGGTATTCCTCAAAATGCAGGCTCCCGTGACCCAAATGTCATCACCGCCTACACCCAGGACCCTCTTCGCCATCGCAGAGGCACGGCTCGTCTGGTTTCCGAGTTTCTAAAAACAATTCGGTGGATCGATACGAACCTGGCTCAGCTACAAATCCCCGTCCTAGTTCTCCATGGCGGAAACGATATTGTTACACCACCGGCCAACAGCCATGAACTCTTCGAAAAACTAGCCATTGTAGACAAAGAGTATCGCGAATACCCAGATGCTTACCACGACTTACACAATGACCTGGATATGCCTCAAGTAATCGTAGATATTTCGAATTGGTTAGATCGACATATCGATGGAGACTTACATGTTTGTCGATTGAGCGGTCGCCTAATTTCTATCAGCTAAAGACTTAGCTTCTAGAAACCCGGTAGTTGAAAAACACCGGGTTTCTAAGTCTTTTACAGCCCAGCGAAATATTTTAATAGATAGGCAGGTATGCCACACTTTTAACTTCTCTTAGTCTGGTAAAGCACGAAAGATAGATATGGGATTTCGTTTTATATTCATCTCTCGTACTTAATCAGAATGGAAAATAACGTAAAACAACTTTTTCAAAGATTAAGTAATCCTACAAAAGCACTATCTGAAAAAACATAAAAATGAGTTCTTCATAAAGTTATGTGAACCCCTTACAAAAGTATATTGATTTTCCATACTTATCTCAGACGTATCCACGTAAACACGATTCATCTGGCTTGTATTCAGCCTGTTTATGAGAGATGTTTACAATCGGTATCATTTAACACAGATTCGAAATGCCTGAGATATACTGGGATCACATCTAAATAGCGGCTTCTGTTGATTTAAAGGATATGAGTTTCCTATCAACAGAATGCTCTCTTCGAAGTTCATTCTGCTACTTCGAACGTGAGTAAGTTGATTAAAATTAGAACTTGATTTTAGTTCTTAAGACTCCGCTATAGGCTTTGTTTTTTAATAGCCTAGCTCACTATCATGGTGTGAACTCACGATTCATCCATTTGCTTGAGGCACTTTTGCTTAACTCCATAGAAGTTGCTTAAAGGCATTTGGAGTCGCTGCGGGAATATCCCCTAAACTAAATCCCTCCTCTCCGTCAATTGAATTCTGTGGCTTCTCAAGAGCCATTTAATTCCCGTAGCCGTATTGAGTATCTACTTTGTTTGAAGGGGTGCTTGAAAAGTTATTTTCCGTTTGTTATGTGGGCGGGAAATAATCCTATTCTAAGGCTTTTCAAAATTCCCTCACCCTCCACAATGATGCGAAGCGCAATGGACGCTTCCTAAAAACATGGCTGGACTATTAACCCTCTACCATGCCCCACCGGATACCGGTAGCCTGAGCTTGGGGCGTACGTTGCCTTCATTGTTGGATGAAGCGTGCGATCGCTATCCCAATGACCATGCCTTAAACCAGTGGCAAAAACGCCGTTGGCAATCCCTTTCTAATGGAGAATTTCGTACTGCTGCTGAAGAATTTGCATTAGGGTTATTATCATTTGCTTTGCAACGAGGTGATCGCGTTGCATTCGTAATGCACAGTGATCTGCCCTTTTGCATTACCGACATGGGATGCTTACTGGCGGGTCTGGTAGATGTTCCCATTGACCTCACTCAAACCATTGAGAACATCCTGGTTATCCTGCAACACTCGGATGCGAAGATTCTAGTTATTTCCAATGTGGATCTGTTTTACCAGATTGCACCCCATTTACAGGAAGCTCCATCGCTACAAGCCGTTCTTGTAGTAGATGTTCCGGGGGACTGGGAGCAGATTCGACGACACCTCAAAAACAATGAGGAGCAGCCAGGGCAAAAGGCCCATGGTCCTCTTGATGACGACTGCCTGCATGAACCACAAATCTTCAATGCCGCTCCATTAGAACCCGTTGGTCAGGTGGAGGGGTTGCCCTCTCAATTGCAAATCTGGTCACTGGATGAGGTGAGAACAATAGGGCGAGAGAGATGGTCTGAGGAACGCTTACAGTCGTTGCGAGAGGCGATCGCCCCTTCTGATTTAGCCACCATCCTCTATATCGCCAGCGAAACGAAACGCCCCCGTGGCGTCATGCTCAGCCATGAAAACATCTCGGCCGATATTCTGTCTGCCTTCAGTTGCTTTCCCGGCTTAGAGACAGGTGAAAAGGAAACCGCTCTGTTGTTTCTACCCCTCACTCATATCTTTGCCCGTGCCTTCTTCTATGGACATTTAGCCTACGGCCACAGTATCTATTTTTCAGACCCTAACCATATCGTTAAGCATCTCAAAACCGTTAATCCAACGATCCTAATTACGGTTCCACGCTTAATTGAAAAGATATACGAGCGCATTTTGGAACAAGGTAAACGGCTGCAAAAATTTGATCGCGCTGTGTTCACCTGGGCACTCAAAGTTGCACAGCGATATGAACTTGGCGAACCTCCTAAGCGGCTCTATGGGCTTCAACTGAAACTGGCAGATCGGTTGGTGTTTAGCAAATGGCGAGTTGTATTTGGCGATCGCATGAAAGCCTTAATCTGTGGTGGAGCCGCACTACGTCCTGACTTAGCCAACGCACTCTCAGCCGCAGGAATTCCACTTCTACAGGGATATGGTCTAACAGAAACCAGTGCTGTACTCTGCTACAACCGGGGCAGCCATAACCGGGCAGGGACTGTAGGAGTACCGATTCCGGGAGTCGAGATAGCGATCGCCCCCGATTGCGAAGTTCTCATTCGTGGCCCGTTTGTGATGCAGGGATATTATCGGGATGCAGAAGCAACAAAGCGGGCGATCGATAGCGAAGGTTGGTTACATACGGGCGATTTAGGCGAAATCACACCGGATGGATTTCTACGTCTAACTGGAGTGAAAAAATCGCTATTCAAACTGTCAACCGGCAAGTATGTTTCAGCCCTGCCATTGGAGCAAGAACTCAATCAATCTCCTCTGATAAGCCATGCTGTTATTGTCGGTGCCAATCATAAATTCTGCGCTCTCCTGATTTTCCCAAATCTGGATTGGGTACAGCGGGAACTAACCTTGCTGGGTGCTGCATCGTCATTGACAAGCTTGCAGCATCCTTGTCTGCTGACACGGTATCAAGCATTAATCGATGCAGCCAACTGTCATCTACCGTATTGGTCAACGGTGCGTAAATTCAAACTCATTCCAGTCGAATTAACCATCGAAAACGGATTCCTCAATGCGGATGGAACACTGAATCGTGCACAGGTTCTAGACGCGTTTGCCAGTGAGATTGGCGCATTTTATAGCAACGAAATTGAGTTGCAATCAGATGATCCCAATGTGGTTTGTCCACCGATGGCCGCTGCTACCTGCCCTGCCTATGCTCAGTCCCTAACCCATTACTAAACGCATCATCAACTGCTGCATTGTGAGGAAAATCAATGATGTTTAAACCATTTCGAACAGCTGCTGTATTGGGTGCGGGGGTAATGGGAACCCAGATTGCCGCCCATCTAGCCAATGCAGGTTTAACCGTGCACCTGCTAGAACTTCCAGCCCAATCGGGCGATCGCAACAGCCTGGTAGAAGGAGCTTTCAAAAAAGCGTTAAAGCAATCCCCCCCTGTTTTTTATACCGAGCAAATCGCTCAGCGGGTGATTCTGGGCAACTATGAAGATCATTTCGATCGCTTGGCTCAGGTGGATTGGGTGATTGAAGTCGTCGTGGAAAACTTAGCTGTTAAACAACAGTTGATGGAACGGGTCGAAAAGACCGTTCGCCCCGACACCGTTATTTCCAGCAATACCAGCGGGTTGTCCATTGGGGCGATCGCCCAACACCGTTCCAAATCCTTCCGGAAGCGCTTCCTGGGCACCCACTTCTTCAACCCACCCCGCTACCTGAAGCTATTAGAACTGATTCCCACCGCTGATACCGATCCAGAGGTGCTGGCACGGATGCAGTGGTTCGGGCGGATGCACCTGGGCAAAGGTATTGTCATCGCGAAGGATACGCCCAACTTCATCGCCAACCGCATCGGCGTATTTGTCACCATGCTGGGGCTGAAAGCTTTGACGGAGCAGGGTTACACCATTGAAGAGATCGATCAGTTGACGGGTACCGTAGTTGGTCGGCCCAAATCCGCCACCTTCCGCACCGCTGATTTAGTGGGGTTGGATACGCTTACCTATGTATCCGATAACCTATATCCAGTTGTTCCGAATGATGAACAGCGAGAAATGTTTCGCATCCCGGAGTTGATGCGAAAGTTGACGGAAACTGGATCATTGGGAGCCAAAGTTGGGCAGGGATTTTACAAGAAAGTGAAAGGAGAAATCCATTCTGTTAACATTCATACCCTGGCCTATGAACCTGCAAAACCAATGAATTTGGGCAATTTGGATGGAATTGCCAAACTCCCAGATCTGAGCGATCGCCTGCGCAAGCTCTATCACCAAAAAGGCCGCGCTGGAGACTTTTTCCGGCAAACCACCCTGGCCACCCTGGCCTACAGTGCCAACCGCATTCCCGAAATTGCCGATCGTCCTATCGACGTTGATCAGGCCATGCGCTGGGGCTTTGGTTGGGAGATGGGACCGTTTGAAATCTGGGATGCCCTGGGTTTTGAAATGGTTCGTGCCGATATGCAAAAGGCTGGCCTCACCGTACCAGACTGGGTGATGTCGATGTCTGGTGGGTTTTATGGGCAAGTGGGGGCGATCGCCGCAAAACCCATCGATGAAATTCACCTGGCCGACATCAAAGCTAATCCCAAAGCGACCCTCTGGCACAATTCCGAAGCAGCTTTGTTGGATTTAGGAGATGGCGTCACCCTGTTCGAGTTCCGTTCTAAAGCCAACACACTCAGCGTTCAGGTAATCGATGGGTTGATTGCGGCTCTAGATTGGTTGGAAACCCACGATTACCGGGGCATGGTGATTGGCAACGAGGGTGAGAACTTCTGCGTCGGCATTAACCTGGCGGAAGTCGGCAAAATTGTCCAATGGGAAAACCTGAATCCCTTCAACCGCAATCACCGTGCCCTCACCGACCTGATCATCAAATTCCAAACGCTGGTACAGCGCATTCATTACTTCCATAAGCCGATCGTGGCGGCGATTCAAGGACGTGTGCTGGGTGGCGGTTGTGAGCTGGCGATGGCCTGTCCTCACATCGTCGCTGACGCAGAAACCTATATTGGTTTAGTGGAGTTGGGCGTTGGCCTGATTCCCGCAGGCGGTGGTTTGATGCGGATGGCTCGCTGGGCGGCCAGTCGTGCCGCAACAGACACCCCCGGCGACATCCTGCCATTCCTGAAGCGGGTCTTTGAAACCATCGGCATGGCGAAAGTCGCGAACAGTGCCTATGAAGGGGTGGCGTTAGGATTCCTGAACCCGATGACAAAAGTGGTGGTGAATGGCGATCGCCGCCTCTACGTTGCCAAACAGGAGGTTCTCGACCTCGACTATCTGGGCTACACGGCCCCACCCCGTAACCCCATTCACGTACTGGGACAACCCGCCCGAGCCGTATTTGAGCACATGGCCCAAACCCTGGAGCAGGGAGGCTACATCAGCGAATACGACCATGCCTTGGCCCATCGGTTAGCTTACGTCCTCACCGGAGGCGAGTTGACGGCTTCCTCCCTGGTAGATGAGGACTATCTGCTGCGGTTAGAGCGAGAACTCTTCTTGCCGCTGGTGGATGAGCCCAAGACGAAAGAACGAATCTTACACATGCTGACGACCAAGAAGCCGCTGAGGAATTAATCATGAACAACACCTACATTGTGAGCAGCGTCCGGACAGCGGTAGGCAAGGCACCTCGAGGCACGCTCCGCCACACCCGCCCCGACGATTTGGGAGCCACAGCCGTGAAAGGGGCGATCGCCCAAATTCCCAACCTGGTCTCCAACCAGATCGATGACGTTATTCTGGGATGCGCCATGCCCGAAGCCGAGCAGGGCTTCAACCTGGGCCGTATCGTTGCTATGCGAGCGGGTCTTCCAGACTCCGTTTCCGGCTGCACCGTCAATCGCCTCTGCTCGTCAGGCTTGCAGTCCATCGCTATGGCGACTCAGGCAATCGCCTTCGGCCAGGCCGATGTCATAGTAACGGGTGGCGTGGAATCCATGAGCTTGATTCCCATGGGCGGTCACCAGTTCTTGCCCAACGCCGATTTGTTGGCGGATGCCCCTGGCGCTTACATCACCATGGGCCTCACCGCCGAGAACGTGGCAGAACGCTTCCATGTGTCTCGCGCGGATCAGGATGCCTATGCATTGCGATCGCACCAGCGGGCGTTGAAGGCGATCGCCGCTGGTCACTTCAAGGATGAAATCATTCCTCTCACCGTTCGCGAAACCCTCTACGAGAACGGCCAACCCGTTACCCACGAAATCATCTTCGATACTGACGAGGGGCCACGGGCTGACACCAGCCTGGAAGCCCTTGCCAATCTCAAACCCGCCTTTCGCTTGAACGGCACTGTCACCGCTGGTAACGCCTCCCAAATGTCGGACGGCGCCGCCGCCACGGTCGTCATGAGCGAACGCATGGTCAACGAGCTTGGGGTTAAACCCCTGGGACGCTTGCTGGGATACGCCGTTGCGGGAGTCGCACCTGAAATAATGGGCATCGGCCCAGCGGTTGCGATTCCCAAGGTGTTACAGCAAGTGGGGCTGACACTGGGCGACATCGGCTTAATTGAACTCAACGAAGCCTTTGCCGCCCAGGCGCTAGCCGTCATCCGCGAACTGGGTCTGAATGACGAGATCGTGAGCGTCAATGGAGGGGCGATCGCCCTTGGCCACCCCCTCGGCTGCTCCGGAGCCAAACTCACCGCCACCCTCCTCCATGAAATGAAGCGACGTGGCGTACGCTACGGTCTGGTTAGCATGTGCGTTGGCGGCGGTATGGGTGCAGCAGGCGTATTCGAGTTGATGCTGTAACCCAACCAGGAATAGCCGCTAAGACGCCCAGTGTTTTTGAAAACACCGGGCGTCTGGACTCCACACTCCACAATCTAAAAGTCAATTTGTAGATGAGTTTTATCCCTTCACTAAACTCATTCATTCGTACATCTCCCTAGGATGGTTAGTTATGATCTCCCTACCGTTCATATTTACGATCCCAACACTGCTGATTTTATTAGTCGTGTTGGGTTATTTAGGTGTGTCGCTGTGGATATGGACGGTGTATGCGATCGCCGTTCTCGCCATGTTCAACCCACCCATTGCTGTGTGGGGTATATGTGGGGCGATCGCCCTGATCCTCAACCTTCCAGCCCTCAGACAACGGCTCGTGACCGCGCCGCTGGTCAAGCTGATTCACCGCATGAAGCTGTTGCCCAAAATCTCTGATACAGAGCGGGCCGCGATTGAGGCGGGCAACGTGTGGGTTGAAGGGGAGTTTTTTACTGGAAAACCCAACTTCGATCGCATTCTCAACGAACCCTATCCGGAATTATCACCCGAGTTACAGGCATTTCTCGATGGGCCAGTGGAACAAGTCTGCCAAATGGCAACAGACTGGGACATCTATCAACGAAAAGACCTGCCACCAGAAGTTTGGGATTACCTGAAGCAAGAACGCTTCTTTGGGATGATGATTCCCAAAGAGTACGGTGGATTGGGCTTCTCAAACCTGGCCTACAGTGCCGTCATGGTGAAACTCTCCTCACGTTCCTTCACCTACATTGCCACGGTGGGCGTTGCCAACTCCCTCGGCCCCGCGAAACTCCTCCTCCGCTACGGCACAACCGAGCAGAAACAGCACTACCTGCCACGACTTGCCAGCGGCGAAGACATTCCCTGCTTTGCCTTAACGGAACCTACAGCCGGTTCCGATGCAGCCAACATTACCTCCCACGGTGACGTGTTCCGGGGTGAGGATGGCAAGCTGTATCTACGGCTGAACTGGCGTAAGCGGTACATTACCATGGGGGCGATCGCCACCCTCCTCGGCCTCGCCTTCCGCCTGCGCGACCCCGATAACCTGCTGGGCAAAGGTCAGGATGTTGGCATCACCTGCGTTCTCGTTCCCACCAACACCCCTGGTGTCCTCATCAATAAACGCCATGATCCCATGGGAGTTCCCTTCTACAACTCTCCCACAGAAGGCCATAACGTCATCCTGCCCATCGAACAAATTATCGGTGGCGTAGAGCAAGCAGGTCAGGGTTGGAAAATGCTCATGCAATCCCTCGCTGCCGGACGGGGCATTAGCTTCCCGGCAAGCTGTACTGGGGTTGCACAATTGGTATCTCGCGTTGCCAGTGCCCACAGTGTTGTGCGCCAGCAGTTTGGCTTATCCATTGGCCGATTTGAAGGTGTTGAAGAACCCCTGGCCCGTATTGCAGCCTTCACCTATATGATGGACGCTGTGCGACTCTACACTTGCGGTGCCGTAGATCGAGGCGAACAACCGGCAGTGGTGTCGGCGATCGCCAAATACAACACCACTGAACTCTACCGCCGCATCATCAACGACGGCATGGATATTCTGGGCGGCTCCGGGATTTGTCGTGGCCCCCGCAACCTCTTAGCCAACCTTTACACTGCCACTCCCATTTCCATCACGGTCGAAGGAGCTAACATCCTCACGCGCACCTTGATGATCTTTGGACAGGGTGTAATCCGCTGCCATCCTTACGTGTATGCAGAAACGCAAGCTCTACACACTGGCGATGTCGCCGCATTTGACCAGGCCTTCTGGCCGCACATGGGTTCGCTGGTACGCAACGTATTTCGAGCAAAACTGCTTTACTTAACCCGAGGACGACTGGCCCATTCCCCCGTTTCTGGCCCCACTGCACAGTACTATCGCAAACTCACCTGGGCCTCGGCCACCTTTGCACTACTCACTGATATTGCGCTCATTGCCTTCGGTGGCTCTCTGAAACGCAAGGAAAAACTGACTGGACGGTTTGCCGATGTTCTCTCCTGGCTGTACCTGGGCACCGCTACCCTGCGGAGATTTGAGGCCGAAGGCCAGCAAGCCGAAGACTTACCCATGGTGCATTGGGTCATGCAATATGCCTTCGCCCAAATGCAGGAAGCCTTTGAGGGCATCTTCAGCAATCTAGATATTCCCATCCTTGGGAGCCTCCTGCGTGGCCCTGCTTTGACTTTTTGGCGATTGAATCCTCTCGGCACCGTTCCTTCCGATAAGTTGGGGAGCCAGGTCGCGCAGAACTTACAGAAAGGTGGAGTGGTGCGCGATCGCCTCACCACAGGCATTCACATCCCCACCGATGTCGACCAGGCGTTGGGCCGATTGGAGCACGCCTTTGATCGGGTTCGTCAAGCCGACCCCATTCTCAAACGGATCAAGGCATCCAGTCGCTCCTCCGGCCCCCTCGATCCGATCGAAACGGCCTATGCATCAGGTCTCATTAGCGACGCTGAAAAGAACCTGCTCCGAGAAGCCGAAACTGCCCGCAATGATGCAATTCAAGTAGATGCCTTCACCACAGAAGAGTATCAGCGAGAACGCCTTATGCCGATTAATACAACGGTCGTTTAATAAAGCGACCCTTGAGAGGCTAGATTTAGAAGTCACAGTTCCCTAGATACAGAAACCCGGTGTTTCTAGAAACACCGGGTTTCTAGGCTTTTTCTGGCTTACTCAATTCACGTCAATGAACATTGAAATGGGCGATCGCCACCTGACACAATTCGCATCCCTAATACAGGTCAAAAAGTATCACCAAGTTAATATCACATCGGGTTAAATGCTTATGATAAAAAGTGGTGCGGTGCTTTGCGCCGCACCACTTTTTATCATAAGCATTTAACTTTACTTGTTATAAGACAGGGCATTGTCCTGCCTCCATAACAATCACCCATCCGGCGATAGTCCAAATCTTACAGCCACAGTAGTATGGGTGGCGACATAAATCCCGTAAGGTTTCTATAAATCCATGAAACAATTTCGTCGATGGATTGTAGGTCTCGCCATCACCCTAGCCACCGTGCTAGGAGTTGTGAGCTTGCAACCCCAAACCTCTGCTCAGTCACCTGAAGTAACCCTGGAATCGGCAGGGGTAACCGTGCAGCAGGTTGCCAATGGCGTCTACAGCTTAATTGCTAGCACTGACTTTCCCCCCACCGACCCGGCAAACATCGCCATTTGCAACGCTACCATCGTCATTGGCTCCGACGGCGTTCTGGTCATTGATCCCTTCCAAAATGAAGCCCTCGCCAACCTTGTATTCTCGACGGTGGCGACCCTCACCGATCAACCGATCCGCTATGTAGTCAACACCCACTATCACTTCGACCACTCCGGCGGCAACGCAGCAGCTGACGAGCGGGGTTTTCCCATTGTTGGACGTGGCCCCATTCGCGAGTTCATGCTCACCCGCAACCGGGAAACAGATCCGAACGTAACCCCTCCCGACATTGTGGTGAATGGACAGGAAGAGCTGTGGTTGGGCGATCGCCAAGTTCGACTAGCCGAGTTTGAAGGCCATTCCAGTGGAACCGATATGGTGGCCTACATTCCCGATGCGGATGTATTGGTAGCTGGTGATCTACTGTTTTCAAAGCGTATTCCCTATGTAGGCGATGGCAATATTCGAGTCTGGAGAGATAACCTGACGCAACTGATCGCCGCGTATGGCACGGCCAAAGTGGTGCCGGGTCATGGGCCTGTGGGCGATCGCGCCACCCTAGAAGAACTCAAAACCTATCTCACCGATTTAGAAACCCTCGCCCTGAGTTGGCGAGAGGCAGGCCTCTCCCAGGAAGAAGCCCTGGCCCAAGCGACTGTCCCAACACGCTATGCAGAGTACCTTTTCCAGGCCATGTACCCCAACAATTTAGAGGTGGCCTACAAGCAAATCACCCTTGGCCAGGATGATGCAGCCTCAATTCAACAATACTTTGCCGCCCAACCCCGCGAGCTGAAAGATCTGTAGAATCTCCCTTCTATCGATGGTTGGTTGGCGATCGCCTAACCGAAGCAGACCCGGTGTTCCTAAAACACTGGGTCTCGCGCTTTTAGTTGAATAACCAGACCGTCGAAAGTTATTTTTTTCGTGCGCTTTGCACAAAAAACAACCCTTCTAGGGAGTTTTAGAGCGCGCCCTAAAAAGATTTGATGAGGTAGGTGTAACGTTCTATTACGAAATGGTTCAGGAGCTATTGAGGTAACTGCATTCTTCTTATGAGTTCGCAAAGGCATTAAAAGCCCGGAAATAGTTGGTTAGTCGTTGCTGTACAGAAGCGCAATTAGCAATTCCAACAGCTTTTTTTGTGATGAGCTGAAGATTCATCGCGAATATTGGGGCGATCGCATTCTTGTTCTTACTCCCTCCGCATTAGATAATGAAAACCCTAATCGCCCAAAGAGAATGCTCTGCCCGCCTCAGGAGGACTCATGAATCAGCGCCCCATTATTCTCGGCATCGTCGGTGATAGTGCTGCCGGAAAGACAACCTTAACCCGAGGGATTGCTCAAGTACTGGGTGAGGAAAACGTCACGGTTATCTGCACCGATGATTACCATCGTTACGATCGCAAACAGCGGGCAGAAATGGGAATTTCAGCGCTTCACCCTGATTGCAATTATCTAGACATCATTCAACAACACCTGAGTCTGTTGCGCGCCGGGCAACCCATTCTCAAACCCATCTACAACCACAGCACCGGGATGTTTGACCCGCCAGAGTACATTAAACCGGCTCAGTATGTGATTGTTGAAGGGCTCCTGGGTTACAGTACCCGTGGTATGCGCGATAGCTATGATGCCAAGGTTTATCTTGCACCACCTGAAGATTTGCGAGCCAACTGGAAAATTACTCGAGACACCCGGAAACGCGGCTATAACGTCGACGAGGTGCTAGAGCAACTCCGCAAGCGCGAACCCGATTCAGACGCTTTTATCCGTCCCCAACGTCAGTGGGCCGATGTGGTGGTGACTTTTTACCCGTCAGAAACAGAAGCAAAAGACGACTTACTGCTGAATGTGCGATTGGTACTCCGACCGACCATTCCTCACCCTGACTTCAGTTTGTTATTGGATGAGCCCGGCAGCCACTTAGGCTCAGCCGTACGTCTGGGATTAGACCGCGACATGGGCAAACCCGTAGATGTACTAGAAATTGACGGCCATGCTACAGACGAACAGGTACATGAACTGGAACGGATGATGTGCAATGAAGTAGAAGAACTGAGCCAATTCTGCTCTCTGAATGGCAACACAGGTATTGGCAAGGTCATCGGTACGACCGGGGAAACCTTACAAAGCTATCCTCTTGCCATTACGCAATTGCTCATCACCTACCATGTCATTAAGGAAGCTAACATTAATCAAAAGGTATAGTTCTTTAGCTATTCTTATTTGATTGAAGTTTTGGGTTGCATGTTTTCATCCTGAAGCCCAAAGGACAAAAATGGGTTGTCCCATGTTAAGTGAGACAACCCATTTTTAATCTCAGTTTGGGGCAAGCCAAAATGGGCGAGTTCGAGTGCCGCACAACACGCAGCACTCGAACTCGCCCTTAACCCGAGCTCAAGCTTTTTTATCTCTTAAGGAAATTTAGACGGCTATATAGCGCTGTGCGGGTTGATTAAGTAACCTCAGTTCGGGTTGAGGGCTTTTTCGAGTGCCGCGCGAAGCGCGGCACTCGAAAAAGCCCATTATTGCGTGCGCGATGCGCACGCAATAATGGGCGGTTCGGCTTATCCCGTACTTAACGCACTTGCACAGCGCTATAAAGCCAATGTTAAGGATTTTATGGTTATTCGACCGGTCTGACATACTTCCTGTTAATTTTTTATCGTTCTAGAGGGAATTTATACGTAGATTTCCTGACCAGATATCCGGAAGAGCGATCGCACATAGCGAAAGACTATTCGATGAGTGGGTGAATGCCTACAGGTGTGGATATAGGTTCCATTCTGTTCGTCGGTCTTTATCCAACTGAAGAGTAGCACTGAGGTCATTAGTTATGGTTGCCACAACGACGTTTTACCTGGAAGGCCAGGATCAGGCCAGAATTGCATTAACTCGCGAAGGGCTGAGCGCACTACTGGTACAAGTGGAAGCAGAATTGCATCGCAGTGAAACCTATCAAGAGGCAATCAACCGCTTTGGTCAGGGCGTCGAGGAAACAGCTCAATCTTGCCAATTAATGATTCGCGCCGTTGGGCGAGAAGCCATTCGTCTCGCTCTACGACAGGTCGTGCGCCAATACCGTACGGCTCCGTCTGCCTCGCCATTGCCTGAGCAAGCCCCTTCCCCACTGGTTGCGCCTTCCCTGGAACCAGAGCTAAGCACCAACAATACCTCCGCCCATTCAGAACCTGCTCACTTCATTCGTGTTCCTGAACCACAACATACCCAGCCCACAACGGCACCCTCTGCCGGCCCATCTCAGCTAGTACCACCCCCTCCGCCTCCTCGTGCCATTCAACGGGTCGCTTTAAAGCCACCTCTATCTCTCGAAGCCGAAAAACGGGCCGAGATGTTGCAGCAAATTGGGCAGGCCCTCCGCGAAGCACGAGAAGCACAAGGCATCTCCCTGGAACAGCTTCACCTCAAAACCTGGGTACCCATTCATCAACTGCGGGCACTAGAACTGGGCGAGACCGATAAACTACCCGAAGATGTTTATATCCAAGGATTTTTGCGTCGTCTTGCACCTGTGTTGAAGGTAGAAGCCACTGAGCTGCAAGGATATTTGAAACCCTTACAAACTCCTCGGAGTGCTGTTCCCTCCTGGTACCAGGACGAATCCTCTCCGGCTCAATTGCAACCGGTTCATCTCTATATGGGTTACGCTGCCCTCATGGCCGGAGCCGCTGGCGGCTTAATGTGGATGTCTCAACAGCCTCATGCCGTCCAATGGAGCCCCGATCTACAACCAAGCTCCGTCGTGCAACCGTCTGCCGATATCGATGACATTGGGGCACCCCAGGCAGCCGGAGGGGGAGGCGCGATCGCCAGCCCTGAAACCGTCCCACCCCAAGCCCTACGATAAAACTCACGAGGTACAGAGTAGATTAACATCAGCTCAAGCCAAAGCTCCCTCACAACGCTGAGTCGAGAGCGTCTCTCATTGCCATAAAAAGAAAGTCACTAAAGAATACGACGTTGCTGTATCCCCATTCCAACTCCCCCAACCCCCGAGGGAGTTGGAACCCCCTATCCAAACTTCGCCTCCCCCTTCCCTGCTATAAACCTTTGCCTGGGTAGCTAACCTCAATCCGGTATAAGCTGAAGTGCCCATTTTGGCGTGCGCTTTGCGCACGCCAAAATGGGTGTTTTCGAGTGCAGCGCTATACCCTCTGTTCTATTTCGCCTCCATCCAATTTGGCCCCGCATTCATCTCCACCTTGAGAGGAACGCTTAAACTAACAGCCGACTCCATCGCAGACTGAATTTCTGGCTTTAAGGTCTCCCATTCTTCAGGCGCTACCTCAAAGACCAGTTCATCGTGAACCTGTAGTAGCAGGTTCGATTGATGCTGCTTCAAAATCTCGTGGAGGCGAATCATCGCAATCTTAATAATGTCAGCACTAGAACCCTGAATCGGGGCATTTGCAGCAGCTCGTAGAAGCTGAGCATCATACTGGTCACGAGCACGAATCTTGTTCAAGTCAATCGAATCAGGATCCCGACCGCGCAAAACCTGCATATCAGTTGTGTTGAAGTTGAAGTACCGGCGGCGACCCAAAATAGTTTCGACGTACCCCTGAGCCAGTGCCTCCCGCTGCATTTGTTGCAGATATTCAAAAACTTTAGAATAACGTTCGTAGAAGCGATCGATAAACGTTTTTGCTTGAGCCGTGCTAAAGCCTGACTCTCGCGCAAACCGCTGCGCTCCCATGCCATAGATCACACCGAAGTTGATAGTTTTCGCTAACCGTCGTTCATCGGAGGTGACGTCATCTTTCTCAAATAAAAGACGCGCGGTTAACGCATGGACATCTTCGTTGTTTTGATATGTTTCGATGAGAATCGGCTCCTGGCTCAGGTGAGCAAGAATCCGCAACTCAATCTGTGAATAGTCGGCCGCCACCAACAGCCAACCCTCCCGAGGCAAAAAGGCTTTGCGGATTTGGCGGCTGAAGGCCGTGCGAGTGGGAATATTTTGTAGATTCGGGTCAGAGGACGAAAGCCGCCCTGTTGTCGTAATAGCCTGGTTAAAGTCGGTGTGCACACGATGGGTATCGGGCCGTACCAGAGCAGGCAGCGCATCCACATAGGTGGATTTCAACTTGGACAACGAGCGATATTCGATGATGTAGTCGATTACCGGGTGATCACCCTGCAATTTCTCTAAGGTCGCCGCATCTGTGGAGTAACCTGTTGCCCGTTTCTTAGACTTTCGATGGTTTAGCTTTAGTTTTTCAAAGAGCAATTCGCTCAATTGCTTAGGAGAACCCAGCTTAAACTTTTCGCCCGCTACCTCGTAGGCGTGTTTTTCAATCATGGCCAGGTCTTCTTCTAACTGCTTCGAGAAATCCGCCAGGTACTCCTGATTAATGCGAATTCCCGTATATTCCATCTCCGCCAGAACAGGCTCCAAAGGCTGTTCAACAGCTTCCAGTAGTCTTCGGAGTTGAGGTAGAGGCTCCATCCTGGTCCGTAGCTTCGACACGAGCAGATACGTTGTGTGGACATCGGTGCCACAATAATCAGCGACATCCGCAATGCTGACATCCGCAATCGTTTTTCCCTTGGGGACCAGATCGGTATAACTCTTGGTGATCAGGCCCAAATACTTGAGGCTCAGTTCGCCGAGGTTGTGTTTCTCCTCTGGGTTGAGCACGTAGCTGGCTAGCATCGTGTCAAACACCACTCCAGCCAAGCAAATACCCTGGCAGCGCAACACCAGGCGATCGTATTTAGCATTCTGCAACGCCTTGGGATAGGCTTTGTCTTCTAGAATCGGACGCAGCACTTCTAGCACAACATCTTTATCTAGATTCGTGCCATGGGTATGACCAACCGGGATATAAGCCAAGTCCGATGGTCCCGGCCCCCAGCAGCAGCCAATACCGACCAGGTCTGCATCCCGAGGTTCCAACGAAGTCGTTTCCGTGTCCCAGGCGACAGGCTTATCGGGGTCGGTGTAGGTGATTAGAAGGGCCAGCAGTTCTTCTAACTTCTCATTGGTATCAATAATTTGAGGCTGGATATTGGCAGTGCTGGTTGTGTCTGTATCTTCTGCACTGAAGAACCAGAGATCGCTATCCTCAGGTTCCTCTTCCTTAATAGGAGTCACTTCTACCTTCTCATCAGCAGGAGGTAAGCCGTTAAAGCGATCGCGCAACTGCCGCAACTGCCCCAAAAACGAGCGAAACTCCAGCTTCTCAAACATAGGAACAATGGTTTCCTCGTCAAACCCTTGCAGCTTGCACTGCTCCAGATTGACATCCACCGGCACATTCAGATGAATTTGGGCCAGGTATTGCGATCGCAACGCATCATCCTTCCCAGTCTCCAACTTCGTCCGTACTGCCTTCTTCGGCACCTCATCCAGCCGTGAGTAGACTTCTTCCAGGGAACCAAATTGCCTCAACAACTCTACTGCCGTCTTGTTCCCGATTCCCTTCACGCCCGGGATATTGTCGGAGCTATCCCCACATAGGGCTTTGTAATCAACGATCTGAGACGGTTCGACGCCCATTTTCTCACGCACCTGTTCCACGCCAAACTCCCGAGGCGGCGGTGTGCTTTTACCAAAGACGGTGCTGAGGTAGAGAATGGTGGTTTGCTCGTTTTCGTCAATGAGCTGAAACAAATCGCGATCGCCCGTCAAGATCTTCACCCGAAACCCTTCCGCCACCGCTTTTCGGGCCATCGTCCCGATCACGTCATCTGCCTCATAACCGGGAACACTACAGAGCTGGAGATTGAGCGATCGCAACAACTCCTGCAAGTTCTTCAGGTCCGGCATAAAATCTTCGGGCGCATCGGGACGACCTTCCTTGTACGTTTCGTCTGCCTCGTGGCGGAAGGTACGCTCGCTGGGGTCAAACGCAACCATTACATACTGCGGATTCTCAATTTTCATCATGTCCAACAGTGCTTTTAGAAAGCCGTAGGACACGCTGGTGGGGATTCCCGTAGAGGTGCGCAGGCCGCCATCCTTTCCTTTAGCGTGAGCAAAGTAAGAGCGGAATGCGAGGGAATGACCGTCGATGAGAATCAGCAGCGGTTGAGAAGACATGAGGACGTTGAGTGGATGGGTGGACGAGTGGGCGAGTGAATGGGCCTAACCCATGTAGCTTATACCAGGAAAGGGGATGTTGGCAGAAGCAGGGCCGGGGCACCAGCAATTCTCGTTATAGGCTTCAAAGCCGAGAGTTTGCGCCCGCCGGGCGCAAACTCTCGGCTTTGAGTCCTGAAAATAGCCCACCTTCGGCGGGCTATTTTCAGGACTCAATTCAAAAACAGCAGCCAAGAAAACCTATTCCTCGATGACTTTACCTCGCAGGGACTTGACCTGCGATCGCCGAGTTTTGCTATCCAATCGTTTTCGCTTAGAACTAGCAGTCGGCTTACTCGGTTTACGTGGCTTCGGCACCGTCACCGCACTGCGAATAAGCTCCTGTAGGCGTTGTAGCGCATCCTCTCGATTCTGTTCCTGGCTGCGATATTCCTGCGCCTTAATCACAATTACGCCATCCTTCGTAATGCGCTGATCACTACGGCTTAACAAACGCTCTTTATAGCGCTCTGGCAACGACGAAGCCGGAATATCAAATCGTAAATGAATGGCAGTTGCAACCTTATTTACATTTTGCCCGCCCGCCCCCTGCGAACGCACCGCACTCATCTCAATCTCATTGTCTGGAATACTCACTGTATTTGATATTTTCAGCATGAGATCTAAACACCACAACAAAGCCAAAGCCCATATTTCTCCTATTTTGACTCAGATTTGTTCTAAACCCGAATACAAATTCTTCTGCCGAAAGACATATAGCGCTGTGTATGTTGATTAAGTACGGTGGTGTGGGGCACTTCGTGCCCCACACCACCGTTGCTGTACTTAAACTTACATACCGCTATATAGCACCGTTCGAACTGGTGAGGTATGAGAGATAAATACGGGACAGTGCCCCACATAGATCTCTCGTGTCTCACAGTTCGGAAAGGGTTATTCGTAGAGCATTGTGATGAACATAAGACCCAAACGGTTGTGCAGCCCGCAAAACAGAAGATCCCGCCTTTTGGGCCTTAGGCTTAAGTAGTAAGGCTAAATACTGATGATAAAAAGTGGTGCAGCGTGAAGCACTGCACCACTTTTTATCATCAGCATTTAAACCGACATGATATTACAAACAATTAGCAAAGTTACCCAAAATCCAAGAATTAAACAGCTACGATGAAGGCTTCTATCGCTAACAGGTCAAAATATACAATCTGCAGGCGATAAATCCATTAAATTAGCGCTTAAACCGTTGAGGGAAACCCTATGCAGCAGGCGATCGCATCACCCACCTCCGTCACCCCTGATGTGCAAATCATCGATTGCAGCAGCTTCGATGAAACTACCATGAACCTGTTCCTCGCACCCGGCCCCAACCCTTACAAAGACACCGAAGAATTTTTATTAGATTGTGAAATGCGTGCCGACGAAATGCCCCGCTTCGTCCGCCGGATGCTATTAGAATTCCAAGTTCGCTCCAACCCTGAAGGAATTCTACTGATTCGCGGCCTCCCCATTGACCCCGGCCTCTATCGCACCCCCACCCCCTCTGATGGCCTGCGCTCTGCCAGCAAAACCACCTACGTCAGCGAACGCTGTCTTTCCATGATTGGCAGTCGCCTGGGCCACCTTGTCTCCTACATCCAGGAGAAAAACGGCGACCTCTTCCAGAACCTCGTGCCCGTTCAGGGTAATGAACGTGTTCAGGCCTCCAGCGGTTCTCAAATCCGTCTGCAATTCCACCGCGAAACCGTCTTCCACCCCTACCCTCCTGAATTCCTGCTCCTCTTCTGCCTCCGCCCCGATCACGATCGCCTTGCCGAAACAACCTACGCCAGCATCACTCACGCCCTGCCGCTGCTATCTGACACCCACAAAGATTTGCTCTTCCAACCCCTTTACCGCACGGGTGTGGATTATTCCTTTGGCAACATCCAAAGCGACAAAACCAACGGCAAAGTGCTTCCCGTCCTCTACGGTAATCGCAACGACCCCTTCCTCAACTACGATGAAGACCTGATGGAAGCCATGACCCCCGAAGCTCAGGAAGCCTTAGAGGCATTAAAAGCCGCGATCGCCTCCGTCTACCGG
The DNA here is from genome assembly GCF_039962325.1 of Leptolyngbya sp. PL-A3. Classification (NCBI taxonomy): domain Bacteria; kingdom Bacillati; phylum Cyanobacteriota; class Cyanophyceae; order Leptolyngbyales; family Leptolyngbyaceae; genus Leptolyngbya; species Leptolyngbya sp. PL-A3. The sequence goes on along the minus strand of NZ_JAMPLB010000020.1, from coordinate 47,977 downwards.
GGCGTCAAACTCGGCGTCGGCGACCTCCTCTGCATCGACAATCGCCGCACAGCTCATGGGCGCTCCTCCTTCGTCCCCCGCTACGACGGCTTCGATCGCTGGCTCCAACGCTCCTTCGTCGTGCGCGACCTGGGATTATCCGCTGTTGACCGGAAAGGTGATCGCATCATCCGTACTGCTTTTAATTGAGGCAGGCCGGAGACAGAGGGCAGAAGGGTGAGTATGAGTGGATGGGGTATTCCCTTCTGCTTACTGCTCTCTGCCTTCTTTGTTGAAATCGTTTAGAATCACCGTGACTCCCTACAGCAGAATCTCCCATGAACTTTCTGACGCAATTGCTTCATTTGGTGGGTTCGGGTGCATCCGCTTACATTACTGCGTATAATCTGCGGCACTTACCAACCCGGCCCACCATGCTTGCGGGCTTTCAGTTAGCAGAATCCGGCTCCGTTCCTTTCCTGGAAGCATTGGCCGAGCGGGCTGAGCGAGAGGGCGATCGCTGGCTCTCTGAACGACTCACAAAACACGCCCAGGACGAACGCCGCCACGGTCAAATCTTCGCCCAGGCTCTGAAGCAACTGAATAAGCAGGCGATCGATTTCTCCAAAATGCCTGAACAGACCGACGAGAATTCTAGCGATCGCCGCAGTCCCTTTTTCGATGCCTACTTTGCCAATTACACCCGAGAGCAACTGAGCCCTCAAAACATGGACTGGACCGTCTTCTTCGCTAGCACCTACATCCTGGAGCTAGACGCCAGCCGTGATTTTGTACGGATGGCCCGAGTATTTGAGGGTGACGCCGTGAATGGCAGCTTGAACAAGGGACTGTTGAGCATCGCGCAAGACGAAACAGGCCATGCTCGTTATTTAAAGGAAGCGATGGAACGTCGCCTTTCCTATAACGAAGTGAACGACCTGATTGACGAGTGGCGCACTCGGAAAGTGAACGCGTTGCTGGCGATGGTTCGCAATCTTATGGAGAAAGGCGGCAAAATGGCTTCTCTAGCAACCGATGGTGTCCCTGCTGAAATGTCTGAAGGAATGGCTGAGGCCGCCGAAGTTGCGGTCTAATCACAACAGTCTCCGGGTTTGGTGGTGTGAGCGCCCACACCACCAAACATAGATTGATTTCCACAGTAAAGTACTGGCAATAGAACTGTTTCATCTCATTCAGATTCCCGACAAACCTTGGATTTTGGCCAGGGCTGCTAGAATTTGTGAATCTCTCCTTCCATTTCACGGGTTCCTGCCCTACCTCCCATGAGTGATACCGTTCTCGACGTTCGCAACCTGGAAGTTCACTTTCGCAACGATGGTCGCTTAGTGCGGGCTATCGACGGCATCTCCTTTCAGCTCCAGCGAGGGCAAACCCTGGGGATTGTGGGAGAGTCAGGTTCAGGAAAATCGGTGACAGCTTTATCCGTGATGGGGTTAGTGCCCAATCCTCCCGGACGCATTGCTGGCGGAGAGATTTGGTTTCGGCCAGAAGGGCGGGAGCCTGTAAATTTGGTGGCGCTATCTCAAGAGCAGTTACGGCAGTATCGGGGCGGGGAAATCTCCATGATTTTCCAGGAACCCATGAGCTCCCTGAACCCTGTTTATACCTGTGGCTTTCAGTTAGTGGAAGCGCTGCGGTTCCACAACCCGGATATGCCGGAGCCAGAAGCACGCCGTCAGGCCATTAATCTGCTGCAAGAGGTAAAGCTGCTGCCCAGCGATGAAGACTTGGAAGAGCAGGTGCGGCAGGACTGGTATTCGAGCCGGCCCATCAGTGCAGATTCCGGCGCGAAAATGAGCGATCGCGACCTCATGCTTGCCGTCAACGAGCGCAAGCAAGCCATCCTCAAACGCTACCCCCACGAGCTATCTGGCGGGCAAATTCAGCGGGTGATGATTGCCATGGCGATCGCCTGCGACCCCAGCATTCTTATTGCCGACGAACCCACTACCGCTCTGGATGTCACCGTCCAGGCCACCATTCTCGACTTACTGCGAGAGTTGCGGGCCAAGCGGGATATGTCCATCATGTTCATCACCCACGATTTGGGCATCGTGGCAGAAATTGCCGATGTGGTAGCGGTCATGTATCGCGGCAAAATTGTGGAATTTGGCCCGGTACTCGAGATCTTTTCCAACCCCAAGCATCCCTACACGCGAGGCTTGCTCACCTGCCGTCCCCAACCCGATCGGCGGTTGCGCTACCTACCCACCGTGTCTGATTTCATGGAGGTTGAGACCGGAGTAGACGGACAAATCATCATTCGCGAGAAGCCCCAGGATGCCAGTCAGGCGTTACGGATTTTTGCTGAAGTAGAGGATGGAGAGGTGCGCGATCGCCTCACCCAACTCCAAACCCAGACGCCGCTTGTCAACGTCAAAGATCTGCAAGTCGGTTTTCCCATTCGTGGCGTGTTGGGACGTACCCAGCAATACTTTATGGCAGTGAATGGGGTGTCTTTTGAGGTTTACCCCGGCGAAACCTTAGGGTTAGTGGGTGAATCTGGATGCGGTAAATCAACTCTATCGCGGACGCTATTGCGACTCATTCCATCCATGGGTGGCAGCATCGAGTTTGAAGGTCGCGACATCACCAAGGCTTCATCGCAGCAACTGCGCCAGATTCGCCGGGACATGCAGATTATCTTTCAGGATCCCTTCAGTTCCCTCGACCCGCGCATGAGCATTAAAGCTGCGGTCATGGAACCTCTGAAAATTCACAAGGTAGCGCGCAGTAAACGAAATCTAGAGGAACGTGTCGCCTACCTGCTAGAGCGAGTCGGGCTGAACCCGGCCTGGGGCGATCGCTTCCCCCATGAGTTCTCCGGTGGTCAGCGACAGCGCATCTGTATTGCCCGTGCCCTTGCCCTTAACCCTAAATTCATCATTTGCGATGAATCCGTTTCAGCCCTGGATGTGTCGGTACAGGCCCAGGTTCTAAACCTGCTAAAAGCCTTACAGGATGAGTTCAAACTCACCTATATCTTTATTTCCCACGATTTGAGTGTAGTGAAATTTATGAGCGATCGCATTATGGTCATGAACCGAGGCCGGGTCGAAGAAATCGGCCCGGCTGACCAGGTGTATCGTCATCCTGAGGCCGCTTATACCCAAAAGCTCATCGCCGCCATTCCCACCGGCAGCATTGATGCAATTCGTCAGCAACAATTACAACGCGATGCCAGTTAATTAATGCCAATTAATCAACCTCAGTGCGGGATAAGCTGAAGTGCTCATTTTGGCGTGCGCAAAGCGCACGCCAAAATGAGCGTTTTCGAGTGCCGCGCGTTGCGCGGCACTCGAAAACGCCCTTAACCCGAACTCAGGTTAATCAATACTGAAAGAGCGAGGTGTTAGCACCCCACTCTTTCCTTCAAGGATTTCTGGGGGCTGTCGCAACCCCCAATCTTAGCAACGTTGCCTCGATCGCCTTCACATATTGCAAGTCATCCTCCGGCAATGAATGCTGAGTCTGAGCAGGTGCATTGGGCTCCAGAAAGGCAAAGGCCTGTCGGAACTGCTGCGGTGTTGCATGAATGGGTGCATCAAAATGAGCCGCAATAATCCGCTCAAACGACCAACCCGCCACCCGTTGCACCCACTCGTGCACCAGCTTAGGCGCTTGCGGAAAAATTAGCGTTTGCAAAATAGGCGCAACGAACGGCCGCCCACCCGCTCGCAACCCCTCAAAGGATTGCGGCCAGTCGGGCCGCCACCGGAACGGATAGAAGCCAAAGTAGGCTTTGCGGGAGCGATCGCCCGCCTTCCATGCCTCCCGTAATGCCTGCCCTAACCCCACAATTTCGAGGCGACTGGGGCCAAAGTAAATGGCAAATAGGGAAATGCGCTGCCAACCCTTGCGCCGATTTGCCTCTGTATCTTCCATCGGCTCCAAAGCAGTGTCTCGGGAGTGGAAGAGGAGCGGGTAGGGATCCAGTTGGGCGATCGCCGGTGGTTCTTCGGGTACCGACAGCACCGTATCCGTTACTAGTAACGTATGAGAAGGACGGTGGAATACGGCCACCTCCACAAACGCGCCCCGACCCAAATCGAGTTCTAACACGGCATAGTCGATTTCTCGCCCAAAGGGAGCCAGAGAGCTGTCCGTTGGTAATTCTTGCGTTCGCTGGGCCGGAAACCCTAACCAACTCAGGGGCAGGTTAAAGGGAAAGCTCCACTGTCTGGGTGCAACAAATACTTGAGCCTGCGGGAAGTAACGGGCGAACGGCCCCACAAATATTTTGTGTTCCAGTCCAGAACTAGTCGGCAACAGAATGTATTTGACTTCGCCGTACTGTGCCACCAGCTCCTGTACCAGACGAATACACTCCCGAGTGGGCGCAACAGGCGCATAAACAAATAGCCCACCGGAATCGAGCCGTATCACCGTCATGCGGATGGGCACCACGGCGTAAAGGATGCCGTGCATCTGGTCAAACGTCCAGATACGATCTGGCAATATTTCGGTACGGAGAGTTCGACGTCTACCGTAGGGGTAGAGGGGTAATAGGGGCCAGAAACGCCACTCCCAATCTCTTTGATCAGTCATCTGCAATACACCAGGCCAGGATACCGCCCACAATACCTAATGTCAGCCAGAGGGGAATGTGTAGCCAGGAAAGGAACGTCGCAGGCCACACCACCAGCAGGCGAAACATTAAAATCGTGGCGACTAACAACACACAACTTAGCAGAACAGACATGGCCTACCCCTCGTACTCCGTGTCGATTTCTACTTCCAGGGTATCTTCATCAAAGCGGATATAGAGAATGTTAGGACGACAGCACACCTGACAGTCCTCCACATAAGATTGCTGGCTTCCGGCACTCCAGTCCACAAAAGTCAGGTTGGGCTCGCCACAATAAGCGCAGATATATTCAGCCGTGTTTTCCATAGCAACCGAGAATAGGTACAGAGCCCAAATATAAAACGTGCGCAATGCATTACACCGCGCACGTTTTATATTTGGCTTTTTGAATTGTTCTAGAGCCTGCTTTAAAGGTTTTTGCGCCTTGCAAAAAACTTCCAGTGAGCTTTAAAGCGCAGCTTAGCCGCCAATACGCAGCAATTCGACATCGAAAATCAGCGTAGCATTGGGGGGGATCACACCACCTGCACCCCGAGCACCATAGCCCAATTCGGGGGGAATAATCAGTCTGCGCTGACCACCAACACGCATAGAAGCAATCCCTTCATCCCAACCCCGAATAACCTGACCAGCTCCCAGCCGGAAGGAGAAAGGTTGGTTGCGATCGCGCGAGCTATCAAACTTGGTGCCATCCTCCAGGGTGCCCGTGTAATGGACGAATACCGTTTGCCCAGCTTCAGGCATCGCTCCGGTACCCTCGACCTCATCCGTGTATTTGAGACCAGAATCAGTGGTCACAACATTTTCGTTTTCCGCCATAGCAATTACCTGAGGGGTGGATGAATCAACAATTTTTGTAGCGGCTGGTTGCGAGATAGACGACTCAGATTGGGGAGCGGCGATCGCCTCCTGGGTCTTTCCGGCAACCTGTGCAACCACAATCACCACCAGGCACACCACCATAACGCCAAAGCTAATCAAAATCTCACGCACAGCAACCTCCAGTAGCACGGTGAACAAGATAGCAAAGTTGGAAATGACAATCAAAGAACGAGGCTCGAACTTTTTAGACAGCTCAACAGCCCCTATCTCCATTTTCCGCCTATGCCCTTTTCAGTTTACCGTCTAAGCGTTTAGCGGGTTCATAAAATCCAAACAAGAGAGGGTGTGAGCAAGCCCACACCCTCTCCTAGATTTGTAAGCCTGCATTAGCGCCAAAGCTTGTTTTCTAGATCGCGAATTTGCCGCTCCAGACGATCTAGACGGCCCCGCAGTTCATCCATCTCACTCTGCCGAGGTACACCCAAATCTTGCATGACGTTCCGCACTTGCCGTTGCATTAAATCTTCTACGCTGCTCTGGTCTGTGCGTAATTGCTGCATAACATCATTCACCATCCGAGTTGCCTGATCAGGGTCAATCTTACCCTCGCGCACCCACTGGTCTGTGGCCTCCCGAATCTTATCGGCCACTAACGATGTAGTTCCGATACCCAGCATGAGCAATTGTTTGAGTACGTTGTTAGTATCCATCTCGTCTACCTTGGCAACCCCCACATTACGACAGTCATTCTAGTTGGACGTAAACGGTTAATTGCGATAAACCTCGCAATTAAAGATAAAACTTTTCTGACAGCGCGGCATTAGGACAGCTCATGTGAGTGCTTCATGGACAGAGCGCACTCCTTCTCGACCCACTGGCCCTGCTTCCAGTCTTATTTTGACAAATTCCATCGCGTCTCTCAGACCCAAGAGGGTGCGGAAATCCGTCAAATGCTATAGTTCGGACAGTTTTTCTGATTTTCTGAAAGAGTTGTTTTTGGGTGGAAGTGCCTGCACACAAGGAATTCTTTCAGAAAATCAGAAAAACTGATTGGTGTGTCGTGAAGGAGATCAAGTGTGGTCATTGAATGGCTGAATGTGGCAGTTCAAGCGGATTTGCGAGAACAGTACGTACAGAAAGATGAAGAGATTTGGACACCCGTATTAGCCCAGTACCCTGGCTTTTTGGGCAAGGAAGTATGGATTAGCCCGGATGACCTGTCTAATGTCGTTTTGGTCATACGGTGGGCCAGCCTGGAAGAATGGCAGGCCATTCCCCAGGAGGTACTGGACAAAACGGAGGCCCGGTTTCAGGAAGCTATGGGTGGCGAAACCTACCGGATTACGGACTCCAAACGGTTTCAAGTGCGGAAGTATTCATAACCATAAAGCTTGTCTTGATGGCTACAGCGCTTTGCGCTTGAATCAGCCACGGTTGTTTTTGTGAGCGCGCGGAGCGCGGCTCTTACAAAAACAACCAGATCAGGACTTACGCATTTGTGTTGTGGATGGGGTGCTTCGCACCCCATCCACAACACAAATGCGTAAGTCCTGCAGATTTTAAGCGCTTGAAACGCGCTGTAAGCATTACTTGACGTGTTGCTATGAAATGGGAGGTAGAACCACAGTTCCACCTCCTATTTCATAGCTCCGTCTAGCAACGGGTTGCCTGGAGTGTAAGTTAGGGTAATAGTGAAGAACCTAAACAGAGCCTTCTTCGTAAGTACGTTCTTGAAAAAAGCTGACTCTGTCCTTCTATCCTCGCTTTCCTATGCCGTCCTGCCCCCGTTGCCACCAGCAAGTTGATGCTCAGGCGATCGCCTGCCCTTTTTGCCACACCGAGCTCAAAGCTCACGGCCATCCCGGGATAACGCTACATCGGGCGATCCAGGAGGGCTATCTGTGTGATACCTGTACCTATCATGCTGATGACACCTGCAACTTCCCTCAGCGCCCTTTTGCCAAGGAGTGCACGCTTTATCTAAATGTAAATCGTGTCAGCAATTCCAAACCTTACAAGCCCACCTTCAACACAACTCTACAAGGTTGGCTTCAACGAAATGCAACCTGGATAGTGCTGGGTTTGTTAATTGCCGTCAGTCTATTTCTGGCGATTAGCGGTCGTTAGGGGCTCACTTTGAGCTTTACCGCACAAGATTCCGAAAAAGAATCAACCCTTTGTTGTACTGTCAGAATAACAAAGGGTTGATTCTTTTTTTAGACCTATCATCGGCGTATCTAAACTCAGTAACAGAAACCCTCATTTGCTACTTTCAAAATATCCTTAGAGCTTCTATTAATAAGCATTAATATATCGAATCTAATTTTTAGAAGGGGTTAATTCTACAAACCCGAAGTATCCTCAGGATTACTTCTTCTAGTGAACATATCTATAAGATTGCTTACGCCTTTATATCTCAGCATGTTCGCCCCTAGGATAGACGAATTCAGCTTGTGTGATTGATATTCTAAAAGTGTTGAATGCCTAGGGAGATTTCTCAAACGACTAGGCTACTGTATGGAGAGGCAACTATGAATATCTTAGCTTGGATTGTATTGGGTTTGATTGCTGGTGCTATCGCGAAGGCTATTTATCCTGGCCATCAGAGTGGCGGTCTTCTGGGTACATTGATTCTTGGTATTATTGGTGCGTTCGTTGGTGGAAGCCTTTATTCCTTGCTGACCACAGGAACGTTAGCGTTAACAGCATCGGGTCTGAGCATTGGTGGCATCGTTGTTGCGGTTTTGGGCGCCATCATTGCACTGTTCATCTACTATGCTGCAATGCGTCGTAGTGCAATCTAGTGGGATCGAGTGAAGCAATAATTGTTTCCGGTGAAGTTCCGCAGAAGTTGACGGTATGTCAATTTCTGCACTGCTTCCCCACGCAAATCTATAGCATCTGCTACGTCTAGCAGATGCTTATGTGCGTATATGTCAGAAAACATTTATTACACCGAAATTCAAAGACTATGAGTACTCCCCTGGAGCGTTCTGCTGAACTCAAACAAGCTCTACTAGATTTTGTGTTTGACGCAGAAGGCGATGTTGCTGTCGCGTTGGAAAGTTTTACGAAAGCTCAACTGGAGAAATGGTCTAAGTCGCCATTTCAAGGCCAGAGCCAAAGCACGATGGCAATGGATATGTTTATTACTGAGGGGAACGTCGGTAACAAAACCCCGATTGATTGCTTTATGGATGAGTACGCCGAGCTGACGGAGAGCGATCGTCAACTCCTAACAACATGGCATCGTAGTTTTAATGGCTTATTCCAGGTCATGGAACGTTCATCCACAGGCTATGAACTGATGAACTGGCTGACAACAAAACGTTATCAAGTTCTACCTAATGGTTTACAGGAAGAAGCCAAACTATCCCGACTAAAACCCGGCGAAATTTTGGTCACTCGAATTTCTCCCCTTTCTGAAACGGAGTGGATTTTTTCGGGGCCAATGGAGCTGCTTGGAATGCTTGGAAAACCCAAACTAGCCGTTGCCATTGGAAACTTTAAAGATAAATATAGGCAACACCTTTACGGTGATGCACCCGAACTATTAGAAGAAGCTTGGCAATCGGTCGAGAAATATCACCAGGAATTCGCAGACTTCTTTGGAAGCTCTGAAGTGACATTACCGGGCTATGAATTTGAAAAGAAATTCAAAGAGTTCCAGGAAATCCTCACTAAGAAGCAATTGGAGCAAGCGGGTATTGATGGTTCCAAATCCCTTAAGGAATTAGCCGAAGAATCCGGCCTATCCCCCGAAGAAATGGAGGAAATGACCGGGGATTTGGGCGAAGCGCAAGCGGCCAATCAACTGCTGAATAGCGGCAAATCCATCCGTATGATCATGCCCAAAGTGGAACTGCCCAAGCCGTTGCAGCGGGCTGAACACTTAACGGCAATGCTGCATCCTCGTTGGGGTGCCAGCTTTCTGGAGGATTATCAGTTGCTGCGCGATCGCCTGAGCCAGGATAGTGACACCGAGACTGAGGGGTTGGATAAGCAAATAAAGAAGTATCTAGAAGACGCCACAATCAATCCTTACATCTGGCAAAACCTGGCCAAAGACTATCCAAAATCCCTCGAAAATGCCCTGCGTCGGGTTCTTCAGAAACCAGATTTCGATATTCAAAAGGATTTGCAAACCACATTGGAATCCTACGGGAAACCAGCAGAACCCGAATTACCGGAAATTGCCAGCGTTCCTCTGCATCTCAATGACCTGTTCCAGGAGGCGTTAGCCGAGGTCAACCGGGATAAAAACAAAGGTAAGTCCAAAGCCAAACAGAAGGCCAAAACCGGCTTTGGCGTACGCTAAACCTCTTCCTCACACACAGCACAGGATTCTCCGGTTACACCTAAAACCCGAGAATCCTTTTTTTGCAACATCTACCTATCTACCCCCCTACCCCTAGAGGGCAACCCGCCCCCCTACCAACCCCAATCCCTTGCTAGACTGAACATTGAATGTCTACAGAAATCCTCTTCCAAGGTATTGCCGATGCGACTTGCCACCCTGCCGGATGCTCTGTTGGTTTCCAAGCAAATTCCTGAACTCAGCTATAGTGCGACGCGCGATCGCTTTGACGAATCCTGGCGTGCACCTCTCTCCACACTGCTGGGCTTGGGCCGGGCTGCAGGAGCCGACTTCATCGAGTTTTTCCTGGAGCGCACCAACTACATCAGTTGTCAGGCCGAAGAGGACAACATCACCAGCATTTCCCCTAGCATCAGCCTTGGTGCCGGAGTGCGCGTCTTCAAAGGCTTGGCTGACTGCTACGTCAGCACCAACGACCTCACCTTTAATGGCCTCAAAGCCGCTTTAGAAAAGGGCTTGTCCATTCTTGGTCTGATCCTTCCCAGCCCCAACGCCTTTGTCCCCGAAATCAACCTGGAATTGATGCGGGACTACGCGACCGTTCGCAACAAAGATAGCTGGCTCACCAACTGTAGCCCCATGCGCGAAATGGGCGAAGTGCTTCTGGCTGCCAATGCCGATGTCGGTAAGAAAGCCACTCACATTCAGTCCCGTCGCGCCGTCTACTTCCGTGACTGGCAGGAAGTGTTGGTCGCCGCTAGCGATGGCACCTTCGCCCGCGACATTCGCCTGACCCAATCTGTGGGTTACAGCTTGCTTTGTGCCGATGGCGAACACCGTACCTCCATTGGTAAGCGCGTTGGTAGCACCAGCCAACCCGACTTCCTTCGCACCTGGAACTACGAAGCTGATGGCGATCAGGTAGCAGAATCTGCTGGCAAAATGCTCTATGCCGACTATGTTGAGTCCGGCACCTATCCCATCATCATGGCCAACGAGTTCGGCGGTGTTATCTTCCACGAAGCTTGTGGTCATCTGCTCGAAACCACCCAGATCGAGCGCAAGACTACTCCCTTTATGGATAAGAAAGGCGAAAAGATTGCTCACGAAAATCTCACGGCCTGGGATGAAGGGCTTTCCACTGACGCCTTCGGCACCATCGATATGGATGATGAAGGGATGCCTACTCAACGCACCCTGCTGATCGAAAACGGCATCCTCAAGAATTTCTTGAGCGATCGCGCGGGTTCCATGCGCACCGGTCATCCCCGCACCGGCAGCGGTCGTCGCCAGGGTTACACCTACGCAGCCGCCAGTCGCATGCGCAACACCTATATCGCCCCCGGCAATTTTGATGTCAAAGACCTGTTTGCCTCCGTTGACAAAGGCATCTACTGCAAAAACATGGGCGGCGGCAGCGTTGGCGCTACGGGACAATTCAACTTCGCCGTTTCCGAAGCCTACCTGATCGAAAATGGCGAAATCACTAAGCCCCTCAAAGGCGCAACCCTCATTGGTGAAGCCACGGAGATCATGAACAAAATCTCCATGTGCTCCAAAGACCTGAGCTTGGCAGCAGGCTTCTGCGGCTCCGTCAGCGGTAGCGTCTACGTCACCGTTGGTCAGCCCCACATCAAAGTGGATTCTATCACCGTTGGTGGACGTTAGATTTTGAGTTGAATCTTTAAAGAGAAAGGAGGGGCGATCGCCCCTCCTTTCTCTTTAAGGCAATTGTCTCGAAAGGTTTGTTAGATCTTCCGAATAAGAGTGATTGAAACGGTAGTTTATCCTGTGCAAAACACAGGATAAACTACCGTTTTGGATAAAGAGAAGAATAGATGGGAGCAAACCAGATTCGGGTTATTGCAATTTGTGTGTTTCGGTGTGAAGATGAAATCCTTGTAGCCGAAGAGTTTGACCACGTAAAGGAAACACCATTTTATCGACCTCTTGGAGGTGGAGTAGAACCAGGGGAATTGGCGATCGCTGCCATCCAACGAGAGATCCTGGAAGAACTTGAAGAATCCATTCATCAGGTGCAATTGCTGGGAGTGTTGGAAAATCTATTTGAGTACGAAGGGAAACCGGGTCATGAAATTGTGTTTGTCTTTGATGGTCAATTCGTAAATCCTGACATTACCCAGCAAACTATTTTGAGAGGGATGGATAGTGGCGATCATGTCATTCAGGCTAGGTGGCGATCGCTCGACAGCTTTGACTCCTATCATCGCCTTGTGCCAGAAGGACTGATGCAGCTTCTAATTACTCAGCCTAATTAAATATAAGACCTAAAAGGTTGCGTTGTTTGTGAAGCGAATGGCACAATCTTTTAGGTCTTATATTTAACTGAAATTACCTGCTTAACCTCAGTTCAGGATAAGCTGAAGTGCTCATTTTGGCGTGCGGTTTGCGCACACCAAAATGGGCGTTTTCGAGTGCCGCGCAACGCGCGGCACTCGAAAACGCCCTTAACCCGAACTCAGGTTACTTAACAGAAATACCCAAGATTTTTGTTTTTTTAGTTCTTAGTTGCAAAACCATGAGCAGCGTGTACTAAGCACATATTGATTACAGGCTTTAGCAAAACCTTCTGGAGTGTTGTATACAGAGATGTATCCATTTCAGGCGTCTGAATATGCACTCATCTCCTCCAACCCAAGGTAAAGTTCAGCCGAATGTTACACCCGAAGAATATCAGCTTATTCAGGATTTGCGGCAACGAAACCCAGCCCAAAATCCACCTCGAATGCCATTAACGTTAGGACAACGGTTAGCTGATTTGGTGGCAACAGCCGTTGGTTCGTGGCGATTCATTATCATTCAATCCACGCTCCTCATTCTATGGCTTATTACAAATTCAACAGGCTTCATTAATCATTGGGATCCTTATCCTTTTATCCTGCTTAACCTCATGCTTTCCTTTCAGGCTGCCTACACCGCGCCTATCATCATGATGAGTCAAAACCGACAATCTATCGTCGATCGCCAGGAGGCGAAGCATGACTACGAAGTTAATCTCAAAGCAGAACTAGAAGTCGAACTATTACAGGACAAATTGACTACACTTCGCGAACAAGAACTGGCTGAAATTCTTCAACTTCTTCGCGTACAACAGGAGAAGTTAAACTCCTTAGAGATAAACCTAACAAGCCTTCTAATCAACCGTGACAACGAACACTGATTGTTACAACCCTCTGCGATCTGGCGAGGTACGGAAGAAGGAGTGGAATATCATCCCACATCCCTCTCTCGTACCTCCTCAATTGGAAATGCTGTATTGCGGTCAAATCAGCCTTCTGGAAAAGTGGCACACTCTGTTAAGCGATACTGTAGTTCTTGGACTACACTTGTAATACAAAGGTTAATTGGAGATAGCCAATGGCTCAATACTTAAAGCGGTGGGAGTCGCCTCGCCGTGAAGGACGAAATGATAAAGGCCGAGGTGGCAGTGCTCGACAGCGACAACTCCGCAAACAGTTCAAAGCGCTGAAGAAAAAATTACAGGGCGATCGCCCCACGAAAGGAGGAGAGGCTTATCTCTCCTCCTTTTTCATATTCAGCCCACCCACCAAAAGCTAGAGGCCAGATTTTGCTACCGTTAAGCGACAGTAGAATCTGGCCTCTAGCTTTTGGTGAGACCATTAACGCTCTTCCACCTCAGAAGACTGAGTAAATCGCAAAATGGGGAGGCGATCGCCCCGAAACACCTCTTCACTGGCCTGACTCAGGCCCATCATCAATTCACTCACAGCACGCCCCACAATTAAGCCCGCCAGAAGCGGCACTGTGGCAACACTGAGAAGCAGGTCATGGGGCTCCAACTGAAATTCACGCTTCTGCTCAGCCATAGATCCCTCTGCTACATCGCAATCTACTTCTCCTCCTATCTTGCACTAAAACCTAAAAACCCGTTTTGCTGGAACCTAGAGTTTGGACTAATTCTGCCTGCCGCGCGGCAGGCTTTCGGGTTTCGCTTCGCTGAAAAGCTTGCTACGCAAGCTTTTCAGCGAAGCGAAACCCAACTTAGTCCAAAGTCGAGTGGGAAGGTAGTCGTCTCGCAGCTACTCCCACAACGTCATGGTTGAACCAGGTGGATGGGGTGCGGTGAAAGGGGCACGAAGTGCCCACACACGCCTAGAACACTACCCAGAACGGTTCACAACGGACGTGAGATGACATATAAGTCTAACGACGTTACCAAATCGCGCTAAACTTCACAAAAAAGTTGGGTTTTCCCACGGGATAGTGCACCAATTTGAGAAGAGTATGTTATCCCTGAATGGCAGATCTGTTCTGGGCTTTGTGTTGTGATTTCGGCTTAAACACGAATGGTTCAATCGACTCCCCAACAGCGAAATAAGTCCCCTCTGGCGCAGTGGTTTCATGAAACCGTGTCCCTCGATGATGCGCGGGTACAATTTCGGCTAACGGGCAACAACCTCATTATTACGATTCAGAGTGAGGCGGAGCCAGCGCCAGACCAGACTCTCATCCTGTCTCAGTTGCTTCCGGCCCTCCAAACGGTCAACCTGAACGACCTGATACCCGCGAACCAACCCGAAATCTATCAAATTTTCCTGTACGGCCATGTCGCCAAGCAGAAACGCCCCAGTTGGACGACGGCCATTGACCTGAGCCAACTCGATCGCCACATTGAGCAATTTCAGCAAATGCAGTTAGAGGCAATTGCCCTTAACCAGCCCGATCCGGAAGAAGGAGAAACCCAATCCGAAGCGATCGCCATCAGCCATCCTCACGCTGAAGCCTCACCCAAATCTTCCTCGCTTGCGCCTCCACTCGATGCCTCTCCACCCGAGCCAACCTCGGCTCCCGTACTTCCCAACCCCACCCTCTCCCCTGCGCAACGGGGAAATCTAAAGGCGATCGCTCGTTACCTGAGCGAAACCTTAAGCAATCAAAATATTGCCGTTCAAGTGCGAGAGCAAACGCTCCCACCTGCCCCCTCTGTTCGATCTCGGGGCCTCATTCGTCGTCTTTGGGTTACCTGCGAAGCAGTTTACAGCCCTGACCCATCGCTACTTGCAGAACCGATTGCTCAGCAGTTGCGATCGCTCAATCTGGAAAGTTTTCAGGATGCCCTGGTAGTCGTGCAGGTACGGGGTGAACCCAACCCTGACTGGCTGCTGCGAGTCGACCTCACCCCGCCCGATGCGATGTTGCAGGATTGGGGCCGTTGGGGTGATGTTCAGGCCATTACCCGGCTCGTGAGTCGGGCCTTGAGCCATGAAGACCTCACCATCTCTACCGCATCCCTGCGGGAGCAAACCCTGCACCTGTTTTGCAGCCCCCTGTCAGGCCACAGCGAAGCGGCGATCGCCCCCTCAGAAGAGCAAGTGCGGGGCATCATTAAGCCGTTGCTGGATAGCCTGGCTCCCCGAGGCATTCATGGAGCGACCGTTTACGGTCAGCCCCTCGATGCCGAGACCCCGGCCTGGGTATTCTGGCTGCATCTGCCAGCGTCCCAACGGGAAGATCGCTCCGAATCGGCTATGGAGCGCGCACGAAAGGGTGACTGGGGGGCGATCGCCTTCCTCCTGAGCCGTCTGCTCAACCCTGATTTGGAGCGGCAACTCGCCACAGGTGGAATTCGCATTCAACTGCTCGCCAAAGCCGATCGGGACGGCGGCACCCTGCTCCATGTCATGGCTGATGCCCCCGTTTGCCCCGATCAACATGATGTGTCCACAACCGCCGAGCGTTTTCTGCGGGAATTGCAGCTACCCGATATAGCCGGAGTACGCATTTATGGCCGCCGGGCCGGACAAAAACATCCTCTCTGGTGCCACGGTGTAGACTTCCGCTCCCGCGCCCGACTTGTACCCGAAGCGATTCCTGAGTTTGCGGCAAGCGATGCCTATGTCAGCGAACTTATTGCTCCAGGGGATGGTGCCAAACTGCGGCCCGACCTGACTTCCGAGGATGTGCAACAGGCCTGGAGTAACTGGCGCGATCGCCTTTCCCAGGGTTTGCGCCACCTCTTGGTCCAGAGCTATCTGCTAGTTCCTGCACAGGAAACCCCATTACTGACAGGCACAACAGAACAAAAAAGTGGTTGGGCGCTGGCCTTCGTCTGGGGAGCAGCGGGCCTGCTCCTGGCATTGCAAACAGATTGGGCACTGGCTCGATGGTTGCAACCATCAACCACTCAAACCGCTAATACAGCGCAAGTTCAACCTAAGCAGCCTGATATCCCTTCCCCATCGCCCGCAACGACCCAGGCGCGCCTCAATCAGCCTGCGGAGACTTCAACGAAGAAGCAGGAAACAACCTCTAAACAGGACGCAAAGAAGCAAAAAGCAACGGCACCCAGTTCTGACCGTTTCACCCAACCCAGCCCGAGCTCCGAGAATGAGCTACCTTATACGCCCATTAAAGTAGAATCCCAGCTCACCACGGCAGAAATTTTGGCGGGTAAGTCACCCTACCCAACCTTTAACAGCCGTCAGCTCGATGAAAAGCTGTTGCTCTACTACGAACGCATGAAACAGCAAGCAGCGCCCTCGGATGTGCTGATCGTAGGTAGCTCACGAGCCTTACGGGGCATTGACCCTGTGGCCCTTCAGACAGAACTGGCAGCGCTAGGCTACAAAGACATTAGTGTATTCAACTTCGGCGTCAACGGGGCTACTGCCCAAGTAGTGGAATTGTTGTTGGATCAGCTACTGGAACCAGGCCAATTGCCGAAACTGGTCATTTGGGCCGATGGAGCCCGAGCCTTCAATAGCAACACGGTGGATGTCACCTATAACGGCATTGCGGTGTCTCCCGGCTATCGTGATTTACGATCTGGCCGATTAGAACGCCCCGCTCTCCCGACAGACGAGGCCAGTGAAACCCTGGCTAAAGCAGAACCCAAAGCTCAGGGCATTACCGCACCGCTTGCCGCTAGCTATGAAACCGTTGATCGGCAGATTAGTGAAGGTCTGGGGCATCTTTCTGCCGTATACTCTCAGCGCGATCGCCTCAAGCAACAGTTTCAGGAAACCGTTGCCGCCCTCCTGCCCTTGCAAAACCTGATTCCGGCCCAAGGTGCCCAACTGGCGGATGCCAATCTCCCTCCAGAATCCCTGGTTTCTCTCTCAGAGCAAGGGCGTGAAATGGTCGATTTTGACGGCTTCCTGCCTATATCCCTGCAGTTTAACCCTGCTACGTACTACCAAAAATACGCCCGAGTCGCCGGCCGTTACGATGGCGATTACCTCAATTTTCGTTTAGCCGGAATACAAGCCGACGCCATGCGCAAGTTGGTAACAACCATGAAGGCACGTCAAGTTCCTGTCGTGTTCGTCAACCTGCCTCTAACAGACGAATATCTGGATAACGATCGCCAATCCTACGAACAACAGTTCCGCGAGTTCATGGTCAAAGAAACCCGCAATCAACCCGACCTGATGTTCCGCGATCTCTCCGAACTCTGGGTAGAAGGGTATGACTACTTCTCAGATCCCAGTCACCTCAACCGTTACGGGGCCTATGAAGTAGCCCGTCGCCTCGCCCAAGACCCCCTCATCCCGTGGGACGTCTTGAAGCAACCCGAGCCAAGTCCATCACCAAGCTCCACTGTGCCTTAACAGGACTTACGCATTAATGTTGTGTGTGGTGTACGAAGCACACTACACACAACATTAATGCACCAATTAAGTTTGGTATCGCTACAGGTATTCATCAATGAATACCCTTAACTTTCATTAAAAAATAAAAAAACCATGGCTACCTATACAAGCATTAGTAGCCATGGTTTTCATGCTCTAAATCAAAGAGAAAACACTTAGCGGAACATACTGCTAACAGAGCTTTCCTCATGAATACGCCAAATCGTCTCACCAATGATATTGGCAACCGAAAGGAGCGTGAGCTGCGGGAAACGCCGCTCCTCGGGTACTGGAATTGTGTTTGTTGCAATTACCTCTTCAAACAAACCGCTAGACAAGCGCTGACTTGCAGGAGGCGAAAAAACAGGGTGAGAAATACAGGCATAAACTTGCCGTGCGCCATGTTCGCGAAGTATTCGAGCACCCTCACAAATGGTCCCAGCAGTATCGATCATGTCATCGACCATTACTGCCGTTTTTCCAGCGACATCCCCAATCACATTCATGACCTCGGCCACATTATGGGCCTGTCGACGTTTGTCAATAATGGCCAGAGGAGCCTCATTCAGCTTCTTCGCGAAAGCACGGGCTCGAGCCACACCACCCACATCAGGAGAAACAACCACAATGTCTGGTAATTGCTTGCTAAGCAGGTAGTCAATCAAGACCGGGGAGGCATAGACATGGTCAAAGGGAATATCAAAATAACCCTGAATCTGAGCCGAGTGTAAATCCATCGCCAGCACCCGGTTAGCGCCAGCCTGAGTAATCAGGTTTGCCACCAACTTGGCCGTAATGGACTCTCGACCCGCAGTTTTACGATCGGCCCGAGCGTAACCATAGTAAGGAATCACCGCCGTAATTTGGCGGGCCGAAGCACGGCGACAGGCATCGATCATGATGAGCAACTCCATCAGGTGATCATTCACCGGATTGCAGTTAGGCTGCATCAAATACACATCACAGCCGCGAATGGATTCTTGAATCTGAATGTAAAGTTCGCCATCGGCAAACCGCTTGCGAACCATGGGAGACAGATCCATTCCCAAGTAGCGGGCAACCTCCTCTGAGAGGGCTGTATTCGCAGAGCCCGAGAGTAGCCGCAGGCGGCTATTCTCAGCCAGGGAGGGAAATGATGGTTGGAGGGTAAGAGTGGCAGAGCGGGTCACGACAGTTCCTTGCAGAGAAGAGTCACCGCAATATTATCATTCCGGACTTAAAAGGCTATCCGAATTCATTACAATTTGTGGCGTTCTTGCAAAACTCTGCAGAAACGCCATAAAAGACCCAAAAAAGGATTGACTCAACGCTAAAGTGCGGTGTGCGTCAAAAAGTAGGGAAATGACCAAATTAAGGAAAATCATTGAAATAAAGGTAAACGCTTCAGATTGACTGAAGCGCACACCTCTATAATAAGAGTCTTCCCTTTTATTTGCCTGACCAAGACAGGAAACAATCTTCTTAAAAGATTGCTTCCTGTGCTTCAAGGGACAAGGGCAGGCAAGTGCTGGCAAAGGTTCTAAACCCTAACAGCGTTCGGGATGTTTTATACCCCTTTAGAGATCGCCGCCACGGAATGCCAAAACAAAGATGACAATGGGGCCAGCGAGCATGATCATCCCGACCAGGGTCAGTTGAGCGATGACTTCCCAGTTGAGGTTGCTAATTAGATCCATGTTTTCCTCAGATTTGCCGACGGTGGCTAATAGATAGTATTTGTAAAGCTGAGAACCATTCTACCTGTGGTGGGGCGTTTCTTTACGAAGAAAGTTGATCATTTCTCAGAATTCTTCACCTCGTTTCAGACCTGTAAGGGTCAGGCATACATTTCCCAATTTCTTGTGCAAGATTTTATGGCTACCTGGTTCTGTGTTAAAAAGTGCGGTGCTTGCTGCCAGCTCGATCCAAGCGATCGCCCCGATCTCGATGAATACCTTTCCCCGGAAGAACTTGAGCAGTACTTGAGCATGGTGGGCGAAGATGGCTGGTGCATCCACTATGACTCTGAGTTACGTGAGTGCCAAATTTACGACGATCGCCCACGCTTCTGCCGTGTGAGGCCTGACACCTTCCAGGACATGTTTGGAGTGGAGCCTGAGGAATTCAATGACTTCGCCATCGAGTGCTGCCAACAGCAAATTGAAGGCGTCTACGGCAACGTTAGCGATGAAATGCTGCGCTTCAGCCTGGCCCTCGGTTGGGATGCCCCCAAAGATTTATAACCCCAACTTCATCGCAGTGTGCATTCTAATTGTGGGTGGCATGTGAACCCCACCACCCACAATCAAAAAAGAAACGGGAGCAGCTTACTGCTCCCGTTTTTAAGGTTTTAGAACTCAAGATTAGGCGATCGGAGCCATCTTCACATCGCTAACCGCCAGTAGCTCTTGTAGCTCTTCGGAATCGACGGTTTCCCGCTCAACCAGCATTTGAGCCAGTTGATTCAGGACCGAACGGTTTTCTGCCAAAACCGACTTAGCCCGACGGTAAGCCTGCTCAACCAGGTTACGAACCTCGTCGTCAATGGCAGAAGCGGTTTCTTCCGAGAAGTCACGCTCAGCCATGATGTCGCGGCCCAGGAACATACCACCCTGCTGACGCCCCAAAGCAACAGGCCCCAGACGCTCGCTCATCCCGAAGCGAGTAACCATTTGACGGGCAACCCGTGCCACCTGTTGCAGGTCGTTGGAAGCACCCGTCGTGACTTCCTCTTCACCAAAGACGATTTCTTCCGCGACACGACCACCGAGGGCAACCGCCATCTGATTTTGCAGATAGGAACGGGAGTAAAGACCCGAATCCATCCGTTCTTCACTGGGGGTAAACCAGGTCAAACCACCCGCACGGCCACGGGGAATGATGCTGATTTTCTGAACAGGGTCGTAGTCCGGCATCAAGGCCCCAACAAGGGCATGGCCAGCTTCATGGAAGGCAACCAGTTCCTTGCGCTTCTCGCTCATGACGCGATCTTTCTTCTCGGGGCCAGCCAGGACGCGATCGATCGCATCATTGACTTCATCCATCGAGATTTCCGTCAGGTTACGACGGGCCGCCAGAATCGCAGCTTCATTTAACAGGTTTGCCAGATCAGCCCCAGTAAAACCAGGAGTACGGCGAGCGATTTTGTCGAGATCCACATCCTTCGCCAGAGTTTTACCCCGAGCATGGACATTGAGGATTTCCAGGCGACCTGCATAGTCGGGACGATCAACCACTACCTGGCGATCGAAACGACCGGGACGCAGCAGAGCCGAATCCAACACATCAGGACGGTTCGTAGCGGCAATGATGATGATGCCACTGTTCCCTTCAAAACCATCCATTTCAGTAAGTAACTGGTTCAGGGTCTGCTCCCGCTCGTCGTTACCGCCACCCAGACCAGCACCCCGCTGACGACCTACGGCGTCAATTTCATCAATGAACACAATACAGGGGGCGTTAGACTTAGCCTGTTCAAACAGGTCACGAACGCGAGACGCACCAACCCCAACGAACATTTCAACAAACTCAGAACCCGAAATCGAGAAGAAGGGAACACCGGCTTCCCCAGCTACCGCCCGCGCCAGTAGAGTTTTCCCGGTTCCCGGAGGCCCAACCAGCAGCACACCGCGAGGAATCTTGGCCCCAACAGCTGTGAAGCGTTCGGCATTTTTCAAAAAGTCCACAACTTCGGTCAGTTCCAGCTTGGCCTGCTCAATACCCGCAACATCGTTGAAGGTAACTTGCGTCTGCGGCTCCATCTGAACACGGGCCTTGGACTTGCCAAAGTTCATGGCCTGGTTGCCAGGACCACTCTGGGCTCGGCGTAGGACAAAGAACAGAACAACCAGGAGCAAGAAGGGAATGAGAAGAGTACTCAGAACTCGAGCCAGCACGTTCTCATTGTTGGGGGGAGACACAATGATTTCAACATTGCTGTCATCGAGAATTTGCAGGAGATCAGGATCGTTGGGCAACAGGTTGACCTGAGCCTTTTGACCGTCTTCAGTCGTCACCCTTGCCCAGGTACGGTCAGCGCTAATGGTGACCTTTTCAACGTGGTCCTGCTGAACCTCTTCAATAAATTGGCTATATCGCCAGGAGCGAATGTCTTCAGGTTGCCGATCTAACAGGGAGTATCCCAGGAAGATCACAACAACAATCAAAAGAACATACAGTCCTGCATTTCTCCACCGTTTATTCACCGGGGGTTTTCCTCCTGAACACTGAGCTGTGGAATGGAATGAATCTCAAGAACTGGGATTTAAAGTAAAGTTCTCTGAAGAATTTAGGGTCATTACCGACCAAAGAGAGATCAATCTCGGTTGAATCGGCAAGGCCGAATGTCTAAGCCAGAGTATTGATTTATGTTAATTAATATTAACCTAATCTTTCATAATCCGGCGATCGCATTTCCAGGAATGCTTTTACGGGCTGATCCCAGTTAAGAGGCATTACTCCAAATTATAGATCCTTGATTCGGAAAGGCTCGGAAACGAATTCTGCTCTCAGGGATGACACAAGCACAAAAATAAGGTTTAGAAATTTGATGACGGGATGAGATGCTCACTAAAAGAGCACGTCATCCCATCATCGAGAGGAATCAAAACAGGGGGTGAATCCCACTCTTGTAAGTGAAGCGGGCGAAGCTCGCTTCACTTACAAGAGTGGGATTTCAAATTTGCAAAAGTGGGATGCACCCAAAACAGGTAACTAATCCTGCGGAGGTGGCAGGATTTGAAATGTACCATCTGGCTTAGAAACCACCCTTCCCCCAACCTGCTCAATTCGCTGCACCGCAATCTCGCGGGTCAGCTTATCCTGCGCGGTAGATAGTACCGTGCCCCAGGCTATAAATTGGGCTATGCGGCTCTTCGGGTTCCGGGCAATAAACGCCGCCGTCTGTCGGGAGCTCTCGGCGACTTGAGCGGCCTCTGGTAAAGGAGATTTTTCAGCCCACTCAGCCGCGGTCAGGAAGGATTGCTGAGCTGCTTTTGCATCTCCGAGAAACAGCAATTCATCAATACCTTTGCGGCGCCATAAATAAAAGGAGTCAGGGGGAGACGTAGGGGTCAGCTGCGACAACCCTCTGTTCGTCAGTTCAATGGTTCGTTCTGGCATCCCAGCATAGACACTGGTGCTGTTCGACAGAAACAGATAGGCCAGGGAAAAGTGCGGATCTCGACCCAAAATGACTTCAAAATATTCTGGGCTAAGGCGGTAGTCAGTGCGCAACCGCACAGGCTCATCACCAAAATATTGCAGGAAACGTAAAAATACCCAATCTGCCACGACATTGTCAAAACCAAAGGTAGGAGCCTTCTTTAGCAGATTTAACTGTACTTGCTCCGCCTCCAGGTCACGACGAATATCAGCGATAGGAGCTTCCTGGCTACGAGTACGGAGTTGCTGAAGCTGAGGCCATTGCAGTAGGGCGATCGCCCCCACACAGCCCAAAATACAAGCCATAGTGACAACAACTTGGGTTATGGGACGCTGGACCTGGGCATTCATTGGTTCGTTACCTATCAACGGAAAAATTTATGGAATTCTTTGTTCTACAAAATAGTGGCTCTATCTGGCTATCAGATGCCCACCAGCACTGATACAGCCATGCCCCTTGTATACCCCATTCAGCTAAATTGTGCGCAACCCTGACCAAGCCAGGCTCGGTTCATGGGTATTTTTGAGCGCGGTTTGTACACCGAAAAACATTTATGACCCGAACTTAATTTGACTAGTAGGCTACGGCCTAAGTTCGTTGCCTATTTTTTGTGGTGGGGTGCTTCGCACCCACCACAAAAAATAGGTTGTACACTTCTGCCCCAGCCTACTAGTTCACCACCACATCGGAACAGATTGTGTCATATCGCTGATAGCTGAATCCAATTCTAGGGGCAGGCTAAAACCAGGGAAGGTTGATAGACCGCAGGAAGCCTACTACCTTGCCTCAACCCTAACAGCGAGGTTCCGGCTATATGTTTCGAGTGATGCGTAACGATCAGGTGCGAAAGGGCTTGCAAGTTGTCATGGGGCTCTTCTTTGTTAGTTCTCTCGTATCAGCCATGCTACCAGCCTACCGAGGAGGGGTACCACAGGGAACCGCGTCAGCAACCGCAGAAGAATCCGTATCCCCTGAGCAGGAATTGCAAAATCAAGCCCGGGGCTATGAAATGGTTTTGGCCCGAGAGCCCCATAATCAAGTCGCCCTGGAAGGGTTAGTTCAGGCCCGGTTGAGGCTGAATGACCCTGCTAAAGCGATCGCGCCCCTCCAAACCCTGGTCAAACTTTATCCTTCCCGAGCCGACTACAAAGCTGAACTGAGTGCCGCTCAGCAGCAGTCCGCTAAGCAGCCTTAAAATATCCCTGCATCTGCCCCATCTACTTCTGCGAACCCATAACAGGCCACATACTCCTTTACACCGATGATCCCGGTGAAGGGGACGTTGCTCAATATAACCATGCAATACTGTTGGTGCTTCAGGAGCAGGGCTACCGCGTCACAGCGGCACAGTCCCAGCGAGCAACGCCCACTCCGCTCTACACCCGTCTGACCACAGCTGCATTTTGCCGGGGCAGGTGAGGGCGATTGCGGCCTGAACTCAAAAATAAACTGCCTGCTGAGCACGTAGCGCTATGAACATAAAAAATTGAACAGCGCGACAAAAGAGAAGGGTGAAAGCTTTGCTTTCACCCTTCTCAACGATGAGAGAGCTAACGCTCCTCATCGCATTTGATGGACACTTAGGCCTCAACAGGAATGCGCATTGCCCGAGCTAACTCCGCTGCCACCTCAGGACGGGAGAACTCTGGAGGCGGCAATTCGCCACGACGCAGCATTTCGCGCACCTTTGTACCCGAGAGGTGGATGCGCTCTTCAGGCAGGCTGGGGCTGGTCTTGGTCGTCGCCATCTGCTGCGTGCGCTTGCAGAAGAAAGCGTGCTCAAACTTCAACGGAGTAATGCCCAGCTCGCTAGGGGAGAACTCATCGAAGATGTACTGTGCGTCATAGGTGCCGTAGTAGTCGCCCACCCCGGCATGGTCACGTCCCACGATGAAGTGGGTGCAGCCATAGTTCTTACGAATCAGCGCGTGGAAGATCGCTTCACGGGGACCTGCATACCGCATTGCAGAGGGGTTGATCGCCAGAATCACGCGATCGCGCGGGAAGTAATGTTCCAGCATAATTTCATAGCAACGCATCCGTACATCGGCGGCGATGTCGTCACTCTTGGTGGCGCCCACCAGGGGATGCAGGAACAAGCCGTCTACGATTTCCAGAGCACACTTGATGATGTACTCGTGGGCACGGTGGATCGGGTTGCGGGTCTGGAAGCCCACTACAGTCTTCCAGTTCTTTTCACGGAAGAGCGCGCGGGACTCGATGGGGTCAATCTGGTAAGAGGGGAAGCGGGGGTCAGAATCCCGTTGCAGCAGCCAGACTGGACCAGCCAGGTTCACGGGGCCTTGACTGTAAACAACCGATACACCCGGATGCTTCTCTTCATTGGTGCGGTAGACATGGAGCGCTTCATGCATCTTGTCATAGGTGTACTTCTCCGTCAGTTGCAGTACACCGACAAACCGACCGGATGCATCATCCAGACGCACCAGATCACCCTCCTTCAGGGAGCCGGCCACATCTTCGCTCACGGAGAGCGTCACCGGGATAGCCCAAGGCAAACCATTAGCCAGGTGCATTTCGTTGACCACGCGTTCGTAGTCCGCTTTGCCCAGAAATCCGGTAAGGGGGCTGAACCCACCGATCGCAATCATCACTAAATCGGAGAAGGCGCGATCGTCAATTTGCACCCGAGGCAGAAAATCCGCCTTATCCAGAAATTCCTGCCGTTGCTCAGCAGTGCAAATGCGATTGATCAGTTCTCCCCCATGGGGAGCGATGCCATCGGTATGCAAACTCAAAGTGTGTCCCTCCAGAACAGCGCGAAAAACCTCACTCGTCCATCCTATTACGGAGTTGGGTAAATCTACTCAATCCCGATAGACAAAGGGCGATTTTTTTAAAAAGACCCTAACAGGACTTTCACATTCTTGTTGTGTGGTGTGCAAAGCACACCACACAACAAATCCTACCTAAAGAAAATGAGCGGAACAAAGGCCGCTCATTTCACTTACAAAGCTTCGGGAAAACGCTCGATTATACCGCCCCCCAGGACGCGATCGCCCTCGTACCAGACTGCTGCCTGTCCGGGAGTCACCCCAAATTGTGGGTCCTCAAATACAATCCGCACACGGTTATCCGCTAAAGGAAAGAGGGTCGCGGGTATAGCCTTCGTTCGGTAACGAACCTGAACCTCGACTGGGATAGGCGCTTCCGGTTGGGAAATCGAAACCCAGTTCACTCGCTGAACGGTGCATTCGGGAAAGTAGACAGCATCGCGATCGCCTACAATCACCTGATTTCGCCCCACATCCAAACCCACCACATAAAGCGGATTGGCGGCTGCAATCCCCAGCCCTTTACGCTGACCAATGGTGTAGTGGTGAATGCCAGTATGCCGCCCCAATACCCGACCCGTTTGATCGACAATGTCCCCTTCCTTAGGCGCCAAGAATTGGTCAAGGAACCCTTGCATAGAACCGTGAGTTTCCACAAGGCAAAGATCCTGGCTTTCCGGCTTCTCAGCAGTATGCAGACCAAACTCAGCAGCCATCTGACGAGTTTCGCTCTTGGTCTGGTCACCCAGGGGAAAGAGAACGTGGGCCAGAATCTCCTGGCTCAGATCGTACAGGAAGTAGGACTGGTCTTTGCCGGGGTCTACGGCTCGGCGCAGCTCATAGCGCCCACTCGTCGGGTTGTGGGTGATACGCGCGTAGTGGCCCGTGGCGATGCGATCGCACCCCAACTCCTCCCGAGCATATTGCAGCATCGGGCCAAACTTCACGGCCCGGTTGCATTGAGAGCAGGGCAGAGGCGTAATGCCCTCCCCATAACCGTTCACCAGATAATCCACGATATTTTTTTCAAACACATCGCGGCTATCGACGATGTGATGAGGAATGTCGAGTTCCTCACAGAGCCGCGCCGCATCTAGCATGCCATCCGAGCAGCACTGCCCCTTCCCCTTCATTAGCCAAAGGGTAACGCCCACGACGTCATAGCCATGACGGTGGAGGGTAGCAGCGGCAACCGAACTATCGACGCCTCCCGAGAGCCCAACAACGACCTTATCCATGGAAGGTAAGACTTTGCAAATAAAATCACTCTTTCCAGGCTAGCATTTGTCTCTGAAAATCAGGACTCAGAAATTAACAGTATTCACCGCAAATTGGGCTTCAAAGCCGAGAATTGGCTTCTTAAGGAAGCGAACTCTCGGCTTTGAAGCCCGAAAACCGTACTCTCCAATATGCCCTTAACCCCAACTCGGGTCCAAACACTCTAACCTCGTCAGTCCGGAGGATTTTAGGACGCGTAGAGAATAGTAATGTGAAAGTGTAAGATTTCCTCCTGAGTAATGACTTTTACAAATTACCCAACCTAAA
Source organism: Leptolyngbya sp. PL-A3 (assembly GCF_039962325.1). Lineage (NCBI taxonomy): Bacteria > Bacillati > Cyanobacteriota > Cyanophyceae > Leptolyngbyales > Leptolyngbyaceae > Leptolyngbya > Leptolyngbya sp. PL-A3. Next base: position 21,153 of record NZ_JAMPLB010000020.1, on the reverse strand, counting down.
TTTCAAAGATATTTGAAAAGTTCTGAACGTCGTTGATTGGCTTTGCACTTCCCGCACGAAGAATGAATTATTCCAGCGCCCTCTGGGGTAGTCTTCTAAATTAAAGAATGGATGGTTTACCCACCATGAGCAAAAAATTGCCCAGACCAAAGATACCTTCTGAGACGACAGAGTCGAACGTCTCCAACACTTCTGAGGCAACTCCGAAAAAGAAGAACCAGCAAACACCACCTGATGAATCTTTAGCGTTAGGCCAGTACGCTGTAGAAATTCTGCAACAGGAATATAAGCAGCTCACCAAGCAAGAGAAATCCGTCTTAGCCGATAAAGATCCTGAACACTTGCACCAGATGCGAGTGAGTAGTCGACGTCTTTATACTGCACTACAAATTTTTGAAACGGCTATCGAGTTGCCCAAGGCAGCGAGTCCCAAGCGAGTTCGTACACTAACCCGCGTTCTGGGCCAACTGCGAGACCTTGACGTACAACTGCAAGCCCTCAGCGAGGAGTATCTGGTCCAATTGGACAGCGCTGAGCAGAAGCAGTTGACGCCCACGCTAGAACGCCTAAAACAGAAGCGGAAAAAGGCATTGGCAGGTACACGAGATACCCTATCCCAGAGCCGCTACTGCGACTTAAAGACAGCTTTTGAAAGTTGGTTTGCCCAACCACGCTTTACCCTGCTGGGCAATCTACCGATCAAAACTATCCTGCCTGATCTACTCAGTCCGCTACTCTCTGAGTCACTGCTGCATCCGGCTTGGCTGATCGCGGCAGCAGACATCACGGAGGATAACGTTGTCGTTCTCCATGATTTACGAAAGTCTTGCAAGCATGTTCGCTATCAGGCCGAGTTCTTTGTCCCCTTTTACGGAGAAGCTTTCAAGTCGTGGATCAAAGATCTAAAAATTTTGCAGGATAATCTGGGGAGCTTGCAAGACATTGAGGTGCTCAAGCATTTACTGTATAAGCAGCAGATGGATCCGAGGCAAGTTCCACAACTCCAGCAGATCATTCAGGATAAGCAGGCAGCGCTGTTGTCGAAGTGGGACGTTTATCGGCAGCCTTACTTAAAGGCAGATTTTCGATATCAACTGCATCAAATGCTTTTGGCTCCGACTTGAAAGGAATAATCTGACAGAGAAACAGCTTTAGCAAACAGCTCTTTTCGGCTGAGCAGTTATTAAGCCTGGAGGACAGAAGTATAGTGCCCGACGCTAAGCGTCCTATGCTATGACACTACATACTCAGAACCAGGACGTTTATTTCTGAAAAGCCTCTGGCACGAAGCTTTTCAGAAATAAACGTCCTAACCTCATTGCGTAAGGCTATACCTTCAGTATCAACTTAGGAGATTTCCAGTAATGAAATTACCCCCAGAATGTTGGTGCTTTGCCCGCTTCGCGGGCAAAGCACCAACATTCTAGATAAATTCTTATGCAGAAACCTCCTTAAATACCGCGATAGTACGTGTTAGAATAATTGCAGATGAAATTATCTACCAGTATCTCTAGCTTATTTTTTGTGTTTGAGGTCGGATTTTATGCAACGTCTGCCGTCGCTCTTTATCTCCCACGGTGCGCCTGATCTGCCGATACGAACTGGGCCAACGCAAGATTTTTTGCGTCGTCTCGCGACAGAATTGCCCAGGCCAAAAGCCATTCTGGCGGTTTCTGCCCATTGGGAGACACCGTATCCGATGGTAAGTGCCGCGCCGCAGCCCAAAACAATTCATGACTTCAACGGCTTTCCAGAAGCGCTGTATCGGCTGCGCTACCCAGCCCCAGGTGCGCCTGAGCTGGCAAGACAGGTATCCCAACGCCTGGTGGATGCTGGATTTCAAGCTGATATTCACCCCTCTCGTGGTCTAGACCACGGGGCATGGAATCCGCTTTTGCTCGTTTATCCTGAAGCTGACATTCCTGTCACCCAGCTCTCCATTCAGCCCTACCTTGGCCCAGCCCATCACCTCCGAGTAGGACAAGTGCTGGCTCCATTGCGGGATGAAGGGGTTTTAATCTTCGCAAGTGGTGCGGTAACCCATAATTTGGGAGCATTGGATGGTCAGGACAATACATCCCCGGCAGATTGGGCTATGGTGTTCGATCGCTGGTTAGCAGAAGCGATCGCCCTCTCCTCTACGGAGCGGCTGTTGGATTATCGAGCGCTTGCCCCTCACGCTGCCTTAAGCCACCCGACAGACGAACATCTACTGCCTCTATTTGTGGCACTGGGAGCAGGCGGAGAACAGGCCAAAGGTCAGCAGATTCATCAGGGATACACCTATGGATCTCTGAGCATGGCAGCCTACGCTTTCAACTAACCTGTCTTTGCCTATTGAGCACAAAACGCCCCCATAGGGGTGTTTTGTGCTCAATAGGCAGAATGCGATTGGAGGTTAAACCGCTATCGAAGCTTCAGACAGATAACCGGCCTGTTGCAGATAGTCGAGAACTTTTGCCGTACTTTCCTCCAGGGTTTCCTGGTCAGTGTGGCACTCCACCTCGGGGTTTAGGGGTGCCTCATAAGGGTCATCAATACCCGTGAACTGCTTGATTTCCCCAGCTCTTGCCTTCTTGTAAAGCCCTTTGACATCCCGTTCTTCGCAAACTGACAGGGGGGCGTTGACATACACCTCAACAAAATCACCAATTTTCTGACGCACCTCTTCACGGGTGTTGCGATAGGGTGAAATCGCAGACACCAGCACAATTACCCCATTCCGGCTCAACAGATGGGCCACAAACCCGATACGGCGGATGTTTTCATCGCGGTCTTCCTTGCTAAAGCCTAGCCCTCGGGTCAAGTTCTGGCGCACAATATCGCCATCCAAAACCTCAACCTTGAGATGGCGATCGCGCAGTGCTTTCTCTACGGCCATCCGAATCGTGGTTTTTCCTGCACCACTCAATCCTGTAAACCAGACCGTTACACCACGCTGTTGCATCATTGTTTTCGCTCCTCGCCGACGGGTCAAGTTCAACCTCATATTCTAGAAGCCGATGCTCTCAGCGTCCAGAAGAGCCCGTCCGGTTGATTTTTTGGCCCATAGGGCCGTGCCAGCCAACCAAACAGACTATCGTTATTGCTTCGCACGACCCAACTGTTTGTCAGGAAGACTGTATCAAACTTCAGAAACCCAATTTTGCCGCCGCTCACAGCGGCAAAATTGGGTTTCTGAAGTTTGGTGGTATCAAGCGAAGAGTATGAGTCAAGCTATTTGGGCTAAGATAACGGGGCAAACGTGAACAGCCACAGGTGGGGAAAGGTCGGTGCAAATCCGGCGCTGTGCCGCAGCTGTGATGGGATGATGAATGGAAAAACTGCCATAGTGATACCCACTGTCCTGGTTTTCATTTTCATTCCCTTAGCCAGAATGCCTGCCTGGAGCCTTTTCACTCTATATCCTGCGTTGCACAGGAGAGAGTCCTCGTTTTATGTCCCATTTGCTTTCAACGGTTACCCCTTCCTTGTCAGAAATTGATGTGGCGATTGATACGGCGATCGCTCTCCCCCCTCTTCCCGAAAATCGTCCCCTCCTGCTAGTAGGCCACGGTAGCCGCGATGAAGCGGGCCGCCAGGGCTTGCTCGATTTTGCCGCTGCTTACCAACAGTTGGACACCTCTCGCCCCATTATTCCGTGCTTTTTAGAACTGACCGAGCCGTCAATTCAGCAGGGTGTGGATGAGTGCGTGAAGTTGGGGTACACCGATTTGTCGGTGCTGCCGGTGTTGCTGTTTGCGGCCCGTCACAACAAGTTCGATATCACCAACGAGTTAGATCGCGCTCGGCAACAGCATCCACAGGTGAAGTTCCACTATGGGCGGCACTTTGGTATCGCGCCGGGCATTTTGGATTTGTGGCGATCGCGCCTCGAAGAACTCGATAAGCCCGAATGGAACCCTCAGGGTATTGCCCGGGAAGACACCGTTTTGCTATTCGTCGGTCGTGGAGCTAGCGACCCCGATGCCAACGGCGACGTATACAAAATGGCTCGCGTTCTCTGGGAAGGCAGCGGCTATAACACCGTTGAGGTCTGCTTCATTGGCATTACCCACCCGCGTCTGGAGGAAGGCTTCCGTCGAGCACGACTGTATCAGCCCAAACGCATCGTTGTTCTGCCGTACTTCTTGTTTACAGGTGTACTGGTGAAGAAAATCTACGACATCACCGCCCAACAGCAAACACAGTTCCCCGACATCCCAACGATTTGCCTCCCAGAAATGGGATTGCACCCTCACCTGTTCAGCATTCTACGGGAGCGAGAAATCGAAACCCAATTAGGACAGGTCGCCATGAACTGTGAGATGTGCAAGTTCCGCTTAGCGGCTGTAGAAGCAGGTCACAGCCACGGCCATAATCATGACCATGGACACAATCATGGGCATAGCCACGACCACGGCCATAGCCATGGACATAGTCATAACCATAGTCATAATCACGGCCATGACCATGGTGCTCCGGCACCAGATCCTTATGCTGAGCCAGCAAAGTACCATGAGCGAATCTGGCAAGTTCCTTAGTACCGAACTCCCGTCGTGAATTGTTGTGTGGCTGCGCCGCACAACAATTCATGCACTCAAAGACGATTGATGCATCCATCGTGAATTGTTGTCAGCAATTCTCAGTATGGGCATCAAAGCCAAGAGTTCACGCCCTACGGGCGTGAACTCTTGGCTTTGATGCCCGAAAACCGCGCGCCTTTGGCGCGCGGTTTTCGGGCCTGATTTCAAAATGAGAATTGCTGAATTGTTGTGTGGCCGTGTCACACAACAATTCACGTACTCAAAACTGATAGATGCAAGAGGCCTAATAAAATGGGCACGGCGTCAAGCACCGCGCCCATTTTATTAACTAACCTCAGTTCGGGTTAAGGGCTTTTTCGAGTGCCGCGCTTCGTGTGGCACTCGAAAAAGCCCATTATTGCGTGCGCGTCGCGCACGCAATAATGGGCGGTTCGGCTTATCCCGAACTGACGTTAACTAGAAGAACTAGGAATAGAATCGTCTTCTACGGCCTCAGCTTCTTCCATGGCTTCCTGAATAAAGAGGCGAACCAAACGGTTGTAGGTTCCGGCTCCAATGTATTGCGGGTACGTGTGGGAGAGGCTGTAAACCCAAATCAGATCCTCACCGTCATAGATGCGGACGTCATGCAGCAAACTGCGGCATTTGGGTTTGAGAGAGTTCGCCATTTCTAGCGCATCCGTCCAGCGCTGAAATTCCTGAGAAAAATTAGGGGTGATGACTTTGAACATAGGATTTAGCTCACCCGACGGGCTATCACAGCATAAAAAGGATCACCTCCTGGAATTCCAATCATTCGCAGGATTGAAGGCAGGGTGGACGGTTGGGCGATCGCCTCAATTTCCGCAAACCCTGGAATTGCAGCAAAGTAAGACTGCACCAGTTGCACTCGTTCCGGCTCAGATGCCTCACGCCAGGCCTGAATCGCCTTCTCGTAAAACATCCGGTTCGAAAAACTGACGATAGCAATACCGCCAACCTTAAGAGTGCGATAGATCTCCGCAAACACGGCTTCGGGCCGTTGCAAATACTGCACTGAAACTGTAATCAGTACCGCATCAAAGGATTGATCAGGGAGCGGTAAAAGCTGTTGCTTATTTAAGTTTTGAGTGAAGTAGTGATCCAGTCGCGGATTGCGAGCCAGTTCCTCTGCATTGAGTCCATGGCCTTCCACATGAGCAAACTGGATCTCCTCAGGCAGATGAGAAACCCAACTGCTCATTAAGTCCAAAATACGAGTACCCGGTTGTAGGCGATCGCGATACAAATCCGTTAACTGTTGGATAAATCCTTCATCCACATGGGTAACGAACCGGGGGACGCTGTAGAACTGATCGTCGTCGTTCTCGTTAAGCTTCGTGCGCTGGGTAGGTTGTAAAAACATCCGAATAGTACCGATGCGGCTCTTACACACTTCAGTGTACGGAAAATTCCCCAAGCTTAGCCGATGTAAACCAGCTCAAGGCAGAGTCCGTCAGGATCTTTAAACAGGACTGCATAATACTCCCCCTGCTCGGGGGCAGAAACTACAGGGAAGCCTTCTGAAGGAGTCACAGAATCCTCAAAAGATTCCTTCCCCGCCGAGTCAGGCTCGGTAACGGCAGAGGTCTCTGGATGGAGTGCCCGTGCAGGAGCCTTAAGAACCGGGATACCTAACGTTTGTAAATGTTGGTAAAACGCATCCACCTGCTCACGGGAATCCGCATTAAAGGCTAGATGGTGGAGGGTAGAAAATACCTGGGTCGAAGACAGCTCAGGCAGAGCTGAAATCGTGATGGCTCCCGCTCGGGGTGACCACCACAGAGTAAACTCATCAGTCTGCGCGGTACGGCGATAGCCAAGTAACCCTAAAACCCGATCATAGAAAACCTCGGAGCGGGGGCGATCGCTCACCCGCAACGCCAGATGGGTCATCGCACCCAGTACCATTACGACTCCCGGCTTCGCTTCAACCAGAAGCCCCGCAACCCGGCTGCCCGTGCCCCCTGGTAGTCATCCTGAAAGCTATCGCCAATGTGCCAGGCTTCCTCAGGGGTGCAGTTGTGTTTTTGCAAGGCCATCTCAAACACGCGAGCATCGGGCTTGGCCACCCCAACTTCCGAGGAAATGGTGACCGACGTGAAAAAGCTTGACAGGCCCAGGGTCTCCATCACAGTGTGAATACGAGAGTCGAAATTAGAGACAACTCCCAGCTCCACGCCCTGATTAGCCCAATGGTTCAGGGTATTCAGGGTGTCGGGGTAGACAAACCAGGGCTCAGCACTGGCGAAGTGATCATAGAGGGCGCTGAAGAATGTGGGAAAGTCGGCAAATTGATTCAAAGCCCCCACCTTCTGAAAGGTTTCGGCAGCGATCGCCCACCACCATCCATACTCCCGCTCAGGAATATCTTCCGGAGCCGTACCTGGAAACGCCAGGGAGCCAGCCGATTCAAAACTGTCAAAAAAGGCTAGATTTAGAGCCTTTGGGTCTACCGTAACCCCAAACTGTTGAGCCAGTTGGCTATAGACTTCTCCAACACTTCCCTGAACCCCAAAAAGGGTGCCAACAGCATCGAAAAAGATCACTTTAGGTTTTTGAGCGGCCATGCCTGGTTACTGCTAAACGAACTGAAAAAACCGTGAGCGCCCCGGTAGAGGCAGCCGACCTATTGGAGAACGCGAAATTCTATACAAGGTATCTTATTAAACTCTATTGAGCTTGAAACGAGAGTTTTTTGGAAAAAAATTCAGTGAGTTTTTGTATACAAATTTAGAAGCGATGAGCTATGTGCTCACCCCTTCTTAAAAAAGAAGCTGTCCGTGTATTGTTAACCTAGTTCAAGGTCAGGGATTTCTGGAGGAGCGCGCTTTGTGCTCCCTCCAAAATGGGCACTTATAACAAGTAAGGCTAAATGCGATGATAAAAAGTGGTGGGGCGCTTTGCGCCGCACCACTTTTTATCATCGGCATCTAACCCGACATGGATATTAGCGGGTAGCAGAGAGAAAGTCCCGAAGAGGCTTTGAAATCCAGTTCAGCCCAACCTTCACCTGATGTTCAAAGGTAGGCATGCGATACAGATAAGCCAGCCGTCGCGCTACATAAGCCAAAGGGCCCTCTAGTTTGACTCCAAGCCCAGAAAGTGTCGCATTATCCGTGCCCAGCGAGATCATCTCACCGAGGTGCTGATACCGGAAAGGAAGAAGGGGGCGATCGCTCAACGAGGCCCACACATTCCACCCCGTGTAATCTGCCTCCTGAAAAGCAGCCTGAGCGGTGCCCGGCACCTGTTGCCCTTCGGCATCTCGGCACTCGGCAGAGTCTCCCAAGGCAAAAATTTCTGGGTGGTCCTCTACCTGCAAGGTTGGTGTCACAATCAACTGCCCCCGCTTGTTCTTCTTCAGGGGTAAGTCGTTTAATACCTCAGCGACCTTGGTGCCAACCGTCCACAACACCAGGTCAACGGGAATGGTATCGACCGCGCCTCTAAATTCCAGGGACAGACTATCAGCGGCGACATTGGTAATCTGGGTTTCGAGATCAATCCAGACGCCCAGTCGCTCTAATGCCTTCTGAGCGGTTTCTCGGTTAAATTCCGGCGACGTGCGAAGAATTTGGTCGCTCAACTCCACCAACCGTATGCGACCACGATCGCCCAGCCGCTCTGCCAGTTTACAGGCTAGCTCCACCCCACTGTACCCCGCTCCGGCAATCGCAATTCGGATGCGATCCTGATCCGAATCCTCTAAAAACCTGAGCCGCTCCTGCAAACGATAGGCATCCTCTACCGATCGGAAAGCAATCGCATGTTCTTCAACCCCTGGAGCCATGGCCATCGGCGTCTCACCTCCCAGGGCAAGAACCAGGCGATCGTAGGGCAACGGTGGTTGCTCCTCTAGAAAAACGGTGCGGCTTTCAATATCAATACCACTCACCTTTGCCTGTATAAAACGAATACCTGTGTTGTCTAACAACTCAGGAAAAGGTGGCGCAATCTCCCAGGTTTGCAGTTCTCCGCTCACCAGCTCATACAGTAGGGGTAGGAAGAGAAAGCGATCGCGCTGATCCACCAGCATAATTTCAGGCTTTTCACCCCCGCTCCAGGGCAACTGGCTGAGGCGCAGGGCTGTGTAGAGGCCGCCAAAACCACCCCCCAGAATACAGATGCGGGCTGGGCTCTGAGTCATAAACAGAATCCCCTCAAGGCTGAAGATAACGTTTTGCAAACTTCTTCAGCATAGCGAAGGAATGGAGAGAAAAGGCAGGAACCCAGGATAGTTTGAATCGTTGATTTTTGGATGCGCCGCGCACAGAAACAGGACTGAGGCATCTTGTTATGCGTGGTCTGCTTCACACACCACGCATAACAAGATGCCTCGGTCCCAAGAGAACAGGTGCCTTCACTTACAAAAGTGGGTTTCCCAATTTGCAAAAGTGGGAAACCCAAGAGAACTCGCTTAGTGCTGACATCTAGCCGTCTGTTCGTGAATTTTCTCCTGAATGTTCAGGGGAACACCCAGCGCTGCATCCCGATACAGCCGTTCAAATTCCCGCTCAAAGTGGGCTGCAACAGTGGCATTGTGGATCACCAGAACATTTTCATCATTGCTCTGGTTAGCCGATGCACTCCAGTTCTGAGAACCCGTAATCACCGTAGTACCATCGACCACAGCAAATTTGTGATGCAGCATATCGCCGTCCGGAAGATTAGGCGTGCCAACAGAGGCGATCGCCTCATTCCAGGGATGATTGCCCGCTTCAATACGGCAGCGATCATCCGGCAGCGCAACGCCCATCATATCCAACCCCTCACTATAGTTTCGGGAAAAGAAATTGGCATCGATCAAAGCTTGTACCGATACCCCCTCATGGTGACGGGCTTCTAACACATAGCTGAGATACTGGTCACTAAACACGAAGAGCGCGATATCAATTCGTTGCTGAGCCTGACTGAGCGTACGACCAATGAGTCCGTTGCCACTCACCCACCAATTTTGAGAGGGCGACGTTGGAGAAAACTGCACCGTAACGGTTGAGCCAGGGGCAAGTGTGACAGTCTGAGGACCACGGTAGGGTTTCTGTAACCCAAACTTGCTATCGGGTTCCTTCCCAACACCATCGCCCCACATAAGGGCAAATTCGCGGCTAAATGTTTGTGCTAGCTCCCGGTTTTCAATTCTCAGTAAGTGATTGGCATTGCCATGGGTATCGGGAGCTAAAAAGTCACCATGCATATCTGATGGGGTGAAATTAGCAGAACCCACCACAAGGGTATGCCCATCCACCACGACAAACTTGTCATGCATCAGAGCACTGCCCCGCGAACCATCGGCCCGGTCATCCAGAATTGGGATACCTGCTCGCTCTAAAATCACCAGCGCATCGTTTTGGGCAATTTCTTCCGGGGAAAGGTGCCCATCCCGATTTTGATCGATGATTTGGATGGCATCCTCGAAGCGATCGCGATCCCGTTCCTCCATTGCAACCGTCCCCTGAGACGCCATTTCACTGAGAGGTTGACGGTACGAGTTCTCAAGAATGATACGGACTCTTACACCCGCTTGCTGCCGTTCCCGGAGGGCGATCGCAATTCCGGGTAAGCGCAATTCCTGCACAGCCACGTCTACCGACTCATGAGCTGATTGGACAGCATCAATCACCACCTGCTCCAAGTTATCCCCCTGACGAGATTGATGGCGGTAAGGCTCGGTATAAAACGATGCTTCAGAGTGATTAAAGTATGCCTGGATATACGGATCCTGGGGGAGGGGTTGCAGTAAGGGCTCAGCATGGAGCGATCGCGCCCACCGTAGCCCCCAAAGGCTAGTCCCTGCGATCGTTAATCCAACCAACCCAATCCAGGAAAAGCGCCGCAAGCGCTGAGGGAGAGAGGGCGATCGCTCCCGAAGAAAAACAGCCATAGGTACAATGCCAAACCCTGAGGTCATGAATTCTGGCAGTTCTTCTGAGACCCTTGTCCACCTGCATAAAGCTTATTAACTTTCCAGTCTGGTAGGTACGAGAGACGGGCATGAGACGCCGTCTCACACCCATTGTCTCGTACCTACCAGACTGGAAAATGCTGTACGTCAAAGGGTTTAGAAGAACTACTCAGAGTACTGTGAGGTGCAACCATTGGAATTGAAAATGGGAGTCCCTCAAAAGAAACTCCCATTTCTAACCCCGCATGGGTCTAACTAAAACATGCCCAGAGCAAAGAGATAACTAACTATGCTGCATTAAAATATACTCAACATATTTCCAGCACCCCTTCAGCCCCTAGTAATTCAGCAAGTGGACTCTAAGGAGGTTTCTGCATAAGAATTTACCCAGAATGTTGGTGCTTTGCCCGCTTCGCGGGCAAAGCACCAACATTCTGGGGGGTAATTTCATTACTGGAAATCTCCTAAGCTTTTGCAGGGTACGAATTAAAACTGACGCCCCAGTAGACGCTGGCGAACACTCTCAGCAATTTTTTGCCCCAAATATTCTGGAATCAAATTTTCGTTCGGACCCAGCAAGTACAAGATCAACCGTGTCCGCCCTCGCCAAACCAACAAATTGGCATTGACTACCAGCAAATCTTCCTGCCAGATCGCGTACATCACCTTGTAAAAAAGACCTGGTTGGTTGTCAGCCTCAATGAGCAGAGCAGGAAGATGAAAGACTGGATCTACATAAAACTCCGTTTCAACCTGCTCTAAGCCTGCATCCAGGTTAAACTCGACCGCCAGCATTTCTTCCACTTCAAAACGGCCCGCCAGCGCCTCACGCACGGCCCGACAGACATTCTCAGCGGTCTTATCCGAGAGTACTTTGCCACCCCGCGACACCACCAACTTGATGAACACCAACATGGGTGGGTAAATTTGCCCATACAAGCTAAGGCTGTGGATGGTTAACCCATAGGCAGCTAGCACGCCGAAAATGTCACTGAGTAAAAAAGACTGATTCCGGTAGGCAAAATGCAGGGCGCTTTTGTTGCCTTCAGGCTTCAGTTCAATGACTGCTTGTTTCGTTTTGTAAAGATGATAGGCCAGTCGCAGATTTTGGAGCTGAATCTCGCTGCTCACAAACTGCTCATAGAACTGAGGAAACGCTCGGTTGAAGCGCTTCAACAGTTCCAACGTCGATGATTTTAAGCCCGAAGCCATAGTGGGGAGGAAACCTGGTCTGTCCGCCTGAGAAGAGGGAAGGTACCGAATATGTAAGTTAATTCTGACTAGAAAAGCTAACTTTACGACACCCTGTTCAAAATTACGAGATGAACTTTTAGGCTAACCTATAGTTTTGAGGTATAGCACTCCCCATCTGGATCTCCTTGGCTCTGATTTATATAGGGGCGATCGCCCTCCCAGGGTAACGCCGGTAGAGAAAGGAAAATGCCAGCAGCTTTTAGGATGGACTTCCGTCGTATCGCTCAAGCTGGGAAAGGGGGGATATACTAGCTAGTACCTCAGATACATCGTTCGTCGGGTTGGTGCTACTCGCATGGGTTTTTGGAAAAGCTTGTTTAGTACCTCAGAGACCGCCACCACCAGACCAGTACAGACTGAGGGGGCGGCCTCATCCAGTCTGGCGGCAGGGACAGGATCTCGCATCTTTTTTAGTACCGATCGCGACATCGACCTCTATGAGCTAGAGGAACTATGCGATGCCGTAGGTTGGTCACGGCGTCCTCTCCGGAAAGTTAAGAAAGCCATTCAGCACAGCTTTATGGTGCTCACGATGTGGGAGCAGAAGGGCACCCAGCGCCGTTTGATTGGGTTCTCGCGGGCCACTTCTGACCATGCATTTAATGCCACTATTTGGGATGTAGTGGTTCATCCTGACTTTCAGGGTAAGGGCCTTGGAAAAGCGCTCATGGCCCAACTCATCAAAAAATTACGGACTGAAGATATTAGCAACATCACGCTGTTCGCTGATCCCCATGTGGTGGACTTCTATCGGCAGCTAGGCTTTATGCCAGACCCCGAAGGAATTAAGGGAATGTTCTGGTATCCAGACTAGGATCGACATCCTAAATTTTAGGTGTGCTCAACACACCGGCCATTCTCATTTTGGAATTAAACCCGAAAACCGCTCGCTTTAGGCGAGCGGTTTTCGGGTTTGAAAGGCGAGATTCGTGCTGATTGGGCGCGACCTCTCGCCTTTCAAGTTCACAGCGAGAATTGCTATCAGCAGACAGCAATTCTCAGTATGGGCATCAAAGCCGAGAGTGCGCGCCCGTAGGGCGCCCACTCTCGGCTTTGATGCCCGAAAACTACTCGCCTTTGCGAGCGGTTTTCGGGCCTGATTTCAAAATGAGAATGGCTGATCAGCAGATATAAAATTTAGGGTCTTAGCAAAAACTGTGATAACCTAGAAAAGACTGCTACGGGATGTAGCGCAGCTTGGTAGCGCGCCTGCTTTGGGAGCAGGATGCCGCAGGTTCAAATCCTGTCATCCCGATTTATACCTGTACATAGTGATTGGGTGGGCACTGAGTGCTTACCCAATCATTGTTTCTAGGGAAGTTGGTGCGTTCTCTAAAATCGTCGTTATCCTTTTTGAAGTGAGTCGATGAGGTGTGTATGCAGCAGAAATATCGGTGGTGGATGATCCTTCTTAGCATGACGTTGATGGGATACGGTTGTGCAAGCAATACCCCCACGTCCACATCTCAGGTAGAACCCGCTTCACCCGATGCAGTCGTAAAGGTCGCCAAAAACGCTGAACCTGAATCTTCCCCCCCAGCAGGTGACCTTCCCGAAGAACTCTCGCCTTCCCAGGATGCACTCAAGCGATTGCCTCAAGTTAATGCTGGCCGGGCCAATCCCTTCGGGTCCATTCTTCCCGGTTCTGTTCCGGTTCGCCCCCGTACCTCATCAGCGATGAGTTCAACCTCGACTCCTATCCCGGTCCCTCCTACAATTTTGGAACCAACCGTTCCGGTAGCTACTGCACCGATCGCCCCTCTTCCCGCTCCTCTGCCTGCCCCCCAAGTTGCCGCAGCGCCCGTCACCTCTGTTCCTGTCCCCGCAGCAGCCCCGGCAGCGATCGCCCCGGCTCCGTCTCTACCCTCTCTCGCTGCGCAAATTCGCATTAGCGGCATTGTGCAGATTGGTAATCAGCTGAATGTGTTGGTGGAAGTACCCAATGGCGGCGGCTCACGACCTGTTCGAGTCGGAGAAGACATCATTACGGGGCGGGTTCGATTAGCCCGGGTTGATGTAGCCGCCAACCAAGAACCTCAGATTGTGTTAGAAGAAGGAGGAGTTGAGACGATCAAAACGGTTGATAGTGGTGTATAGAACACGGCGTGAGAGACATGTCTGACAAGATGAAATCCTTCTGCTCCCTGGAGGTGTCATGATGCCAGAATCTCAATCAAGCTCTCCCAAAAAGCGTACCGGAGCTTCCATCGATTTAGAAGCTCGTGCCCTGAGCTTTCAAGATACCTATTTGTGTCCTATTTGTCGTCACGGTTCAATTACAGGCTTGACGCTCATGGATGCGTTTGCCTGCGATTTTTGTCGGCATATTTTGACGGCTAATCTGCAAGAGCAAACCGTACAGGTTGTAGATACTCAGCCCATGACATGGCGCTGGAACGGGCGTCGGTGGTTGTCGGGAACGTTACAGAATGGCCAATTCACGGGTCTGATCTGGCTGGTTGGTATAGCTGTCGTGATACTACCGCCCACCCTGATTGGACTATCGGCTTACACATTTCCTCCTCTGCCCGGTAGCCGCTGGGCCTGGTTTCCGGTAGCTTGGGCCTGGACGACACTGGTCGTTCACTTACTTATGGTGAGTTGGTTAATCGCAGAGCATTATCAATTCTCGCCATACATTACTGGGAAAGTTTGGATACGGCATTGGCTCAGGCGACAATAGATTTTATTAATTTTCAGTTTGTCGCACCGAAACCCACGCAAGTTCTCAAGTTCGCTCATTTTTTACAGTAAAAGCCTTACTGAGAAATGAGTGCTTCAGACATAAATTAAGACTTATGCAAGTCACCCTATGCAGAGCATTCTTGGGGGGTGTGGCGTATTTTGAACACTACACCCCCCAAGAATGCTTAAATCCTGATAAAAATAAAAGCCAAAATGGGCGCTTGGGCTTTCCCGACTTGGGGTTAAGCTTAGTTGATGAGCCAGAAAGCTACCGTACAAGCCCTCTAGCCCATCAGGATGTAAAAGCTGTTGAACTACACAATTATCTTTCTAGAGGTCTTGTGTAGTCTGATAGCTACCAGATGCACGTCCGGTGTTCACATTGAATTTCACTGCCATAAGAAATTTCCCTTTCATCCAGAAACGAAGGTTAGGATGAAGGGAAATTCCTCAACCCTGGGCATCCTTGGGGTACGAATCCCTAAGTTCTGTAGAACCGAATTGATTCTATGACACTGGAATCCTGTCCCAAATGTAGTCACAAACTGGCACCACCACTCAAGTCTTCAGGTCGTCAAATCTGTATGAAATGTGGTTGGTCTGATCGCCCTCGGGGTGCTTCAGGTGCCAAACCTCCCACTAAGGTGCAACCTCGGGAGGATATTTCGCAAATGGAAATCAAAAAAATCCTGGCAGAGGCTACGGAAAAAGCCAAGCAAAATATGAAACCTCGCCGTCTTCAGGAGACGGATGAGGGACCATTAACTCCTGACTCAGCGCGATCGCCCTTAGAAGACTTGTTACGGCGCGATCGCTCCACGGATTAGCTCCGGGTATTAGGTGCAGTGCCTTTGTAGAATCGATGCTCCCAACGTCAGTTTATACATGGCGTTGGGACAATACTCGCTGACCGAAAACCTTTCAATGGCGGCTTCTATGTCCCCCTGGAATCGTGTGTCTGTTTACCCTCTCCCGACCTCAACAGACGGCTTGCTGGAGCCATTGCTACGAACAACTTTGCATGACCTGGCACAAACCTACCGAGCAGAGGTCGCCATATGGGTACGGCTAGAAGGGTTTCCCCATGAAATGCGAGTTTACCTTCTGGGGCAAAGTTGGCAGCTGGAAGAAGAAGCCCTGGCAGCTTCTGAAGATGGGATCCAAGGTGTAGCGCTTTCTAGCTATCCAGGGTGGCTTATGGACTTCGAGGATCATGCCCAGGTCAGTGAACTGAGTACCGGTGATTTGCTAGTACCGATGCTGTGTCCAGCCCTGCGGGGATTGGAGAGCGACGACGAAGTGGCTCCTCAAGCTTTGGTGCCATTGGTGCTGCAATTACGGCGAGTTCCGGCAGCAATCCCCGCTACCCCGTTGTTGACTCCTGAGCAAACTTTCGCGCCAGCGATCGCCCGCTGGTCGGAAGCCGAGGTGCAAGACCTGAAAGAATCCGTTCGAAATCTCGCTATTTGCTTTCAACAGGCTACATTACAGGAGCGGCTGGGCTGGTTACGCCAACAGTCAGCCCTGGTCGGGCGAATTACGCATCTGCTTAACTCATCGCTGAATCCTGATGTGGTGTTGCACCAGATCCTGGCGGAGTTGGGGCAGGGGTATGAAAGTGCTTGCTGCCTCATGCTTGACCTGCGTGACACGGCACAAGTAAGTCTGAGTGCTCATTGGGAAAATGGTGCAACCTCTTCTCCACCGGATCTCTCGCCTCTGACCCCCAAGCTTTGGGAGTCTTTGACCGAGCAATTTTTGCAGGATGGAGCCTCCTACGTAATTTTGCAAGCTGAGGATGCTGAGATAGAATCAGCCCTCTGCGAAACGTTGGAGGTACCTGCCCTATTACTGGTACCCGTATTTTTTAAAACAGAATTTTTTGGAGTATTGACGCTGGCCATGGAGGCCGAGCGCCCCTCCTTCCGCGTAGAAGAGTTGCAAACCCTGTATCAGGTCGCTGACCACGCTGCGATCGCCCTCAACCAGATTTTTAGCGTCCCTGATGTTACCCGTCAGGGCGATCGCCCTGACCCACTTAACGAATGGCGCGATGCCCTCACCCACTTGCCCAACCGGGATGCATTGGATCAGGAATTGATGCGCTTGAGCCATGCTACTCTCTGGCCGACTCAGGCCGACTTTAGCGTTTTACTGGCAGATATTGACTACTTCAAACTCATCAACGACAACTACGGCAATCACGCTGGGGATAAAGTGTTGCAAGCGTTAGGGCAACGGTTGCAAAAGCAACTGCGGCATGGAACTTTGATGTACCGCTACGACGGAGAAGAATTTTTGATTCTCCTCCGTCGTACTCCCCTCAACGCGGCAGCCGATGTAGCCGAGCGGCTACGAGCAACGGTGCAGCAACATCCCATTGAAACGTCTGCAGGGCTGGTGACTGTAACCGTAAGTTTTGGGGTGGCTCAGCGCGATCGCACCCGCGACTCAGATGCCTATGCCGTCGTGGAACGGGCCGAACAAGCGCTTCTGGAAGCCAAACGCCAGGGACGCAACCGGATAAAGGTCTTGTGAACGGGAAGTTTAACGAACAATCCGCACTAAAATGGCGGGAGAAATTTGAAACGACCTCAACACTGACCTCGTACCGCTCTGAATTTAGCCGTTCATCCAGATTTTACTGATATTTCCCTAACTCTGAGGCAGCTCCCCTATGGCAGGACCACTCTCTCCAGCATCCTTCGTCAATAAGCCCATCTCCTTCGGCACCGATGGTTGGCGTGGCATGATTGCGGCAGACTTTACCTTTGACCGGGTGATGCAGGTAGCCCCACGAGCGGCGATCGCCCTGCAACAAACCTATGGCGACCAGGTCACCAGTAAAACGGTGATTGTGGGCTATGACCGTCGTTTCCTATCGGTGGAGTTTGCCCAGATAGCAGCAGAGTCGATCCAGAAAGCCGGGTTTGATGTGTTGTTGTCAGAGTGCTTTGCACCCACCCCTGCGTTTAGCTGGGCCGCTAAACAGCAGAATGCCCTGGGAGCAATCGTTATCACTGCCAGCCATAACCCCGCTGCATACTCGGGTCTAAAGATTAAGGGATACTTCGGTGGTTCGGTGCCCCCCGAAGTGACCAAAACCGTGGAGGCAATGCTCACCCAAGAACTTCCCCAAACCGAAGCTGGAACCCTCACCACCTTTAACCCCTGGACAAGCTATTGCGAAGCTTTGCGGGGCAAGGTGAACCTGGACATGATTCAGAAGGCAATCGCCTCCGGGCAACTGGTCGTGTTCGCGGACGTCATGCATGGGGCTGCGGCTACAGGCCTAGAGCAGATTTTAGGAATTCCGGTTCGGGAAATTAATGGTGAGGCTGACCCACTATTTGGAGGGGGTGCGCCGGAACCGTTACCCCGTTACCTGCCCGATTTGTTGCATCAGATTAAGACGTATCAGCGTCAGGGCAACGAGCAGGTCGTTGGGCTGGTGTTTGATGGAGACAGCGATCGCATTGCGGCCGTCGATGGTCAAGGCAACTTCCTCAGCTCCCAGATCCTCATTCCCGTGTTGATTCAACATCTGGCTACCCATCGCGGTTTTACGGGAGAAATTGTTAAAACCATCAGTGGCTCAAACCTGATTCCAGAAGTGGCAAAACTTCATGGTTTGGAGCTTTACCAAACACCCGTAGGCTACAAGTACATTGCCGACCGCATGCTGGAGTCGAAGGTGTTCCTGGGTGGGGAAGAGTCGGGTGGCATTGGTTACGGCAACCACATTCCCGAACGGGATGCACTGCTCTCAGCGCTGTATGTGTTAGAAGCTGTCGTCCAGGCTGGAAGAGACTTGAGCGATCAGTATGCTGACTTGCAAGCCAAGACAGGCTTTGATGCTAGCTATGACCGCATTGACCTGCCGCTGGCCAATATGGAGGCGCGCGATCGCGTTCTCACAGAACTCAAAACCAATCCTCCCACCACTGTTGCAGGCCATGCCGTAACTGATTGCCTGGATATCGATGGTTACAAGTTTCAACTGGCGGATCAAAGCTGGCTGTTAATTCGCTTCAGTGGCACTGAGCCCGTGTTGCGCCTTTATTCAGAGGCCCCCACCATGGAGCGAGTGCAGGAGAACCTGGCATGGGCCAAGAATTGGGCACTGGCACTATAAGCGACTGAACCCCGGTATATGTTGTCAAAATGCTGCTGCCGCACGACAGCAGCATTTGTTTTTGGGCCTTTAGGGCAGTTTTCCAACTCATGACAGTCAATCTAAAAATTCTGAGGTACATACATATCTCTACAAGATTCTGCCTGGCATGCATTCACTTCAATCAGAACATGCGCTAGGGAAGGAATATGCTTGAGCCGGCTCTTATAATGCTCCGGGGGATGAGGGGTATGGGTTACGAGGGAAATGGTAGCCGCTAGGTGGTGAGGGCTCAGGTTCCAAACATGCAGATCAACAACTTGGTTGTCGGCCTCGTCTTCAATGGCGGTCACGATCGCCAATCGGGTTTGTTTATCAATACCGCCATCCAACAGAATAACGCTAGTTTCACGCACCAATCCGTAGGCCCAGCGGCCAATGACAGCAGCCCCAACAAAACCCATAACAGCATCTAACCAGACCCATCCCAAGAACTTGCCTGCACACAGAGCAACAATAGCGAGCACAGATGTTAAAGCGTCTGCCAAAACATGCACATAGGCCGCTTGTAGGTTGTGATCTTTGGGATGGTTGTGAGCATGATAGCTATGGTCATGATGGTCATGGTCATGATGGTCATCATGCTCGTGAGCATGGTGGCCAGGGTAATGGTCATGGCCGTGGTGATCCTGAAGCAGCAATGCACTGGCGAGATTGACGATTAAACCAATAATCGCGACATAAATAGCTTCCGTGAATTGAATCCTTTCGGGATGAAAAAGACGGCCTGCCGACTCAATAGCCATGAGAAATACCACGACTCCCAGGGCGATCGCACTGGTAAACCCGCCTAACACTCCGACTTTTCCTGTCCCAAAGGTAAAAGCCGGATTGTTAGCATGGCGACGTGCGTATTGATAGGCAAAGACGGTAATTCCAAAAGCTGCCACATGGGTTGCCATGTGCCACCCATCTGCTAGCAATGCCATGGAGCCAAAAATGCTTCCGGCAATAACTTCCGCAACCATCGTGATGGCCGTTAGCAGCAATACAATTTTGGTGTTGCGTTCGGCTTGCTGCCGATCAATTAAAAAATCGTGGGAATGTTGCCACTGCTCATGGCTATGGTTGTGCATAGAACTTTCTGAAAAAGAATTAAATTGGAGAGCTACTGCATAGCTTAACAAGTTTGCTCTCTATCCAAGAATTGATGATTTCAAATGTTCTCTGAAAAAACCAACTTGCCTATGGTTTAGGATGTCAAACCCTCCTTTCCAAAACCTCCTAAACCATCAATTCCGAAGCAATAAACTTAATATTTTTTTGGCGAACGAGCGAATTTGAAAATGATAATGATTCTACTTATTCCAGCATTTTAAAAAAGAACTATACTCCTTTCCAAACAGGTGAGGTACGAGAGATGGATGTGGAATAAAGTCCCGCATTCAGCTCTCGTATCTCACCGGAAAATCTGACGGATTAAGCTTTAAGGAGATTTCTAGAAAAGAACTTCCCCATTTTTTGGAAAGAGGACGCGGCTTCGCCGCGTCCTCTTTCCAAAAAATGGGGATATTGTTTTTCAGAAACCTCCTAAGCGATCGTTGATGAGCCAAAGTCGGGGGGTACATCTTGCCAGCGGCCCGGCCCTACTGCTCGTAGGGCATCCTTCAAGCTTAAGTCTTCTGTGTAAAGGGCTTTGCCAACGATCGCCCCTGTTACCCCTTGAGGTTCCAGCACCAGCAACTTCAGCAGATCGCGCGTGGAACTAATGCCACCCGAAGCAATCACCGGGATAGAAATTGCCTGAGCCAATTCTCTTAAGGCTTCGTGGTTTGGACCTTGCAGCGTACCATCCCGATGAATATCGGTGTAAATGATGGCTGCGGCTCCCAACTGTTCCATACGTTGCGCCAGTTCAACCGCCTCGACTTCCGAGGTCTCTAACCACCCTCGGGTTGCGACCTTTCCATTACGAGCATCAATGCCCACGATAATTTGGCCGGGAAATTCGCCACATAAATCGGCTACTAAATCGGGTTGCTCCACCGCTACTGTGCCCAAAATCGCCCAGCGTACACCCAGGCTCAGCACATCGGTAACAGAGGCGCGATCGCGCAACCCACCACCAACTTCTACAGGTACACTTACGGCTTGAGCGATCGCCTGAATTACCGCCTGGTTAACGGGATGTCCCGCTTTTGCCCCATCCAGATCCACCAGGTGCAGTCGAGTTGCTCCCTGCTCCACCCACTGCTGCGCCACCGCCACCGGGTCGTCATTAAACACCTGGGATTGAGCATAATCGCCCTGATACAACCGCACACAGCGGCCCTCTAGCAGGTCGATAGCGGGTATAACTTCCATAGGGTTCGGGTCTCCGAGACGAGAGTTAGCGTGACAACACAATCTTTCATCTTATAGACTTAGAGCCATTTTTGTTTTGTTAAACTGAGTCCGGTTTATAGGCGTTTTTGTGTGCTGCACGTTGCACAGCACACAAAAATGGTTATATCCCCTCAACCTAGCCTGGATAGGTCACTAGTGGGTCATCTGGCGTGAGTATTGCCATTTCAGGTGGAGCATTTCAGGCCACCAAGGACTGGGTTACAGCCCCAGACCCTCCTAATCGATGCTTAGGTCGTTTAGATCGC